>NZ_OY782567.1 GCF_963677875.1 Thiomicrorhabdus sp.
AGCCAACAAAGCTTTAGGTTGCAAACCGAAAGAAGAGCGCCGGATTTCCAATGTCGTATTTATGGGAATGGGCGAACCTTTGCTGAATGTCCGGCATGTGTTTCCGGCGGCGCGGATTCTGATGGATGATTTCGCTTATGGCTTGTCCAAACGTCGGGTAACCATCAGCACTGCCGGGGTTGTGCCTGCAATCGACATGATCAAAGAAGAAGTGGACGTCAGTCTGGCGATTTCGCTGCATGCACCGAACAATCCGTTAAGAGATATTCTGGTGCCGATTAATCAGAAGTACCCACTGGAAGAATTGATGCCGAGTTTGCATCGATTTGTTGAAGGCGGCCACAGCAAAAAGCATGTTACCGTTGAATACGTCATGCTTGATAAGGTGAATGATCGTACGGAGCATGCACAGCAGCTCGCTGAATTGCTGAAAGGCCTGGCCTGTAAAGTCAACTTGATCCCTTTTAACCCTTTTCCGAATACGGAGTACCAGCGTTCTTCCAATAATGCGATTCACCGTTTTAGAGAGATTCTGGAATTGGCAGGATTGAATGTGACGGTACGTAAGACAAGAGGCGATGATATCGATGCCGCTTGCGGACAGCTGGCAGGAAAAGTGACGGACAGAACAAAAAGAACCTTGCATCGGGTCGAGTTTTCGAATTAAATCGACGTTTGTCGATTGGGGTGGCATGTGGATCGAACAGGCTTTTGCAGCAGGTCGATTTTAGGCCCCGATCTCATGCCTGAAATGAAGTAATAAACGGTTTAACGTAATTAAAGTTGGTTGGCGATAATGACTGAGAAAACGATTCAAGCTCTTCCTCCCTTGGGAGAGCTGCTGGTAAAAGCGCGTGAAGAACAGAGTTTAAGTTTGGATGCGGTGTCCGCACAGTTAAATTTGTCCGTCGAGCGTCTCGAAAAGATGGAGAGTGACTCTTTCGATCCGGCCAATTTATCTCCGTTTGAACGAGGTTATGTGCGGAACTATGCCAAATTGCTCGGTTTAAAAGACGCCGAGTTCGAGCCATATTTTGCTAATAATCAGAATATCAGCAGTGATTTACACTCGGTTGATCGTTATCGTTACTCGACGCAAAAGCCGCTGGTGAGCGAATCTTTGGTCAAATTTCTGGTTGCGCTGGTGATTGTGGCGATGCTTGGCTTCCTTGTCTGGCTAGTCTGGCCAGCGAAACAATCGGCTTCCGATTCGCCCGACAGTATTCAGTTGCCGACGAGCACTGAACAGTCTGCGCCGATACGCGAGACTGCAGAATAAAAATAATAGGGGAGAGATTCCCTATGTAAGCCGTTTGATTTGAAACTGCATAAGATGCACATAAGTAAAGAATAAAGAGTTTTCCATAACCATGACAAAGCAAATTTCGGCCATTCGAGGCATGAATGATATTTTTGCGGCCGATGCGGATGCGTTTGATTTTTTAATTTCCACTGCGGAAGACACCTTGAGACAATATGGCTATCGTTCAATTCGTCTGCCGATTGTCGAAAAAACCCAGCTTTTTGCACGTTCGATCGGCGAAGTGACTGATATCGTGGAAAAAGAAATGTATACCTTTGAGGATCGTAACGGAGAGAGTCTGACTTTGCGTCCGGAAGGAACCGCCGGTTGTGTTCGTGCCGTGATTCAAAACGGTTTAGCGCATAACCAGATTCAGAAGCTTTACTATACCGGACCGATGTTTCGTTATGAACGGCCTCAAAAAGGGCGTTACCGTCAGTTTCATCAATTCGGCGTGGAAGTGTTTGGACTTCAAGGGCCGGATATTGATGCGGAATTGATTGTGTTGTCGGCTCGTTTGTGGGAACGCCTCGGCCTGGATAATCTGGAGTTGCAATTAAATTCTCTGGGGAATCAGCAGGCGAGAGCGGAGTACCGTGAAATTCTGGTCGAGTATTTGACGGAACATAAAGAAAAATTGGATGAGGACAGCTTACGCCGCCTGGATACGAATCCTTTACGAGTGCTGGACAGTAAGAATCCGGACATGGCCGACATCGTAGCCGACGCACCTAAGTTGATCGACCATCTGGATGAAGAATCGGTCGAACATTTTGAAAAACTTAAAACGCATCTGGATGATCTCGGAATCGAATATGTTGTAAACCCGAATCTGGTTCGCGGTCTGGATTATTACAATCGTACTGTTTTTGAATGGGTGACCACAGAACTTGGGGCTCAGGGAACGGTTTGTGCCGGTGGACGTTATGATGGGCTGGTTGAGCAGATCGGCGGCAAGCCGACGCCGGCAGTCGGATTTGCAATGGGCATAGAACGCTTGGCGGCCTTGTTGATGGATCACGAAAAAGTCCCGGCACAGGCGCAGCCCGATATTTACATGGTGCTGGTTGGCGAAGGTACGGATCGTCCGGGAATGGTGATTTCGGAAATGATTCGCGATGCCATGCCCAACCTGAAAATTCAAATGAATATGGGCGGCGGAAGTTTCAAAAGTCAGTTTAAAAAAGCTGATAAATCTGGCGCGTCTTATGCCATCGTTCTTGGAGAAAGTGAAGTGCAGGAGCGCAAAGTTGCGCTTAAGCCTCTGCGCTTGGATGAAGAACAACAAATGGTTGAGTGGGATGATCTGTGTGATCACCTTGCGAACTTGTATTCATAATTAATACAAAATCAATATTCAATACTCCGAAAAAAATAGAGGATGTTTCAATGAGCCGTTATGAAACGGAAGAAGAGCAGATTGACGCCATCAAATCCTGGTGGAAGAAAAACGGTAATGCGATTGTCACTTCGGTGTTAGTGGTCGCCGTAGCTGTCGCCGGTTGGCGTTATTGGCAGAATAATACCTATGTCAATGCGGCCAATGCATCTTCGATCTATGAAGTTTTGCAACTAAACAGTGAACAAGGTAAGTTCGGCGAAGTTTCCCGTGAAGCGCTGAAATTGGAACAAGAGCAACCGGACAGTCCTTATGCATGGGGTGCAGCCTTATTGCACGCTAAATTCAGTTTTGAAAAAGGCGATATGGACACTGCCGAATCTCAACTGCAGTGGGTCATTGATCAGGCCAAGGATGCCGAAATCCGCCGGGTAGCTCAATTGCGCCTGTTGAGACTGTCTATCGATCAAGATAAAAACGATCAGGCAAATGCTTTGGTTCAAGCGCTGCAAGCGGAAAAGTTGACGGATCAGGAAGCTGCTTACCTTGAATATGTCAAGGGTCTGTTTGCATTGAAGTTGGATCGAAAAGAAGAAGCGCGTAGCGCCTTCCAAACGGTTTTGGATAATAATGGTGCCGAGCAGAATCTGCGTGGATTGGCACAGATTCAGTTAGATGATCTGAGTTAATCCGGGCTTGGCCCTCTGGGCTATAATGCGGCATCCGTTTGTTGAAGAGGCCTCACCTTTTAAGGGTGGGGCGTTTTAGTTGTCGGATCGCGGAAAATTTGATGTTAACCCCTGCTATTCTCGAGGTTTCAATAGTGGGTCAAGAGAGATAAGGAACCTGATATTTCATGAAAATTCGCTTGTTGTTGCTTTCCGCCGTGTTATTGGGTGGTTGTTCGTCGAATGCAAACTTGCCGGAACCGACACCGCTGGTTCCGCTGGAATCACCTTATTCTCTGCATAAAAACTGGGAAGTTTCTCTGTCGGCTTTGCCGAATCTGGATGCGCGCGGTTTGGCGTTTGCCGAAGACGAGCAGGCCGTTTATATTGCCAACAGTGATGGTCATGTGATCGCGTTACATAAGGAAAACCGCAGTCGATGGACCGATCAGGTCGAATGGCAGACGCGTTTTGACGACCATGTTGTTTCCGGCCCGACCCTGTTTGGTGACGAATTACTGATCGGTACTTCGAAAGGACTGTTGAAATCCTTGTCGAAAGAGACCGGCGCCTTACTTTGGCAGAGACAGTTGTCGAGCGAGGTGATCAGTCGGCCGATTGTTTCCGGCGGTAAAATTTATACCCGTACGGTTGACGGTAAGCTGTATGCTTTGAACCTGGAAGACGGCTCGGTGATTTGGGTCAATGAAAATCAGGTTCCGAAACTGTCTTTGCGCGGTTCACCGGATTTACTGGTTGTGGAGGATTACGTTTTTGCTGCTTGGGAATCGGGTGTGGTGCAGGCACTGTCGGCCATTACCGGTGAGTTGCTGTGGGAAACTCGTGTTGCTTCGCCGAAAGGCCGTACCGATCTCGAACGTATGATCGATATCCAGGCTAATCTGGTTTTGAAAGATAATCGTCTGTATGCGCTTGGTTTTCACGGAAAACTGGCGGCGATCAACCCGATGAATGGTGAGTTCTTTTTTGTTAAAAATCTTTCCGGTTACCGTGATTTCGTAGCAGATGATAAAGCGTTGTACGCTGTGGACGATGAAGGTGTGATGCAGGCCTTTGATTTGATGACCGGAGCCCCTCTATGGAAGCAGGCTGCCTTTAAGCAGCGCTTGGTGGGTGATTTGCATTTGTATGGCGATCAATTACTGCTTTCCGACGGTTGGGGGTATTTGCACTGGGTGAATAAATTGCAGGGCATTGAGTATGCTCGCGCCAAGCACAGCAACGAATACGGCGAAGGCGAACGTATTTTGAAAGTGATGGTCGATGGCAAGCGTCTGTATGTCTTTGACGGCGATGGACTGGTGACCAGTTATAATGTCGTACCTTCGGAATTAAGCCGTTTTCACAGCGAACTGGCGGGAAACAAACAAAAGGCGGAGACTGAATGAGTAAGCCGGTTATTGCGCTGGTCGGTCGTCCTAATGTTGGTAAATCGACGCTGTTCAATCGTTTGACGCGCAGTCGCGATGCGATTGTTGCCGATTACCCCGGGTTGACCCGGGATCGCCAGTACGGAACAGGGCGCGTCGGTTCTGCTCCCTACATCGTAGTGGATACTGGCGGTTTAAGCGGTGAAACCGAAGGTGTCGATCCGCTAATGGCAGGTCAGGTCAGTGCTGCTTTGGAAGAGGCCGATGCGATTTTGTTTCTGGTCGACGGGCGTCAGGGATTGATCCCGGCGGATGAAGTGATTGCAAATTACATTCGTCTGTTCGATAAACCGGTGCAGATTCTGGTTAATAAGGCGGAAGGCTATGATCATGCTTTGGCAAAGTCGGAATTTTTCCAGCTTGGTCTTGGAGAGCCGATCGCCATTTCTTCGGCTCATGGTGATAATGTGGCTTATGCCATTGATCGTGTTCTGGCGTCTCTGCCGGAAAAAGCGGACACGGATGAGTTTGAAGCCGATGAACATCCGGGGATTCGGGTGGCCGTTATCGGACGGCCGAATGTCGGAAAATCGACTCTGATCAATCGTATGATCGGTGAAGAGCGGGTGGTTGCCTTTGATATGCCGGGAACCACTCGAGACAGTATTTTTGTTCCCTTCAAGCGGGATGAGCAGGATTATACGCTGATTGATACCGCCGGTGTCCGCCGGCGGAAAAACATTAAAGAAAAAATCGAAAAGTTCAGTATCGTTAAGGCGATGGAGGCGATGGAAGCTTCGCACGTCGTGATATTGGTGATTGATGGTTCCGAAGGTTTGACCGATCAGGATTTGACACTGTTGGGCTTGGCGATTGAATCCGGCCGCGGATTGGTTCTGGCGATCAATAAGTGGGATAATCTCAGTAGCGATCAGCGGCAATGGGTCAAAAACGAACTGAGTTTCCGTCTGCAATTCGCCGATTATGCCAAGCAGCATTTGATTTCCGCTTTGCACGGAACCGGGGTTGGAGATCTGTTTAAAACGATTCAGGCCGTTCACAGTGCCGCTTTTAAACGTGTCAGTACCTCGGATTTGAATCGTGTGCTGGAACAGGCTGTGCTGGAGCATCAGCCACCTCTGATTGGCGGTCGAAGAGTAAAATTACGCTATGCGCATCTCGGTGGTTTGAACCCGCCGCGAGTGATTGTGCATGGCAACCAGGTCGATAAGTTGCCGCAGGCTTACAGCAAATACCTGATCAATGTGTTCCGTAAAGCATTCAAGTGGATTGGAACGCCGGTCAGCGTTGAATTCAAGGCTTCTGAAAACCCGTTTGAGGGGCGAAAAAATAAACAGAAGTCGCGCACGGCAAATAAAAAAGATGAATCCGCTTTCGGCGCGATGAAAAAAATCAAAAAGAAAAAGCAGCCCAAACGTCGTCAGTGAGGGCAAATTTCAACCTTCTTAATGCTTATCCCCCTTGAGCATAGAGAAGGCAACCCGTTCGTATATATTTGATTACTTCAAGAGAGTTTAAACAATACCATGAGTCCAAATCCGACCAAACGTATTCGTGAAATCCCCTATAACTACACCTCTTTTTCCGATAAAGAGATCGTGTTGAGATTTTTGGGCGAGTCGTGCTGGCAAACGATCGGGTCGTTGCGGGAGTGTCGGAATACCGGACGTTCGGCGCGTATGCTGTTTGAAGTTCTTGGGGATATGTGGGTCATCAGTCGCAATCCCTATATTCAGAATGATCTGATCGAGAACCCGAAGCGACGTGCTGCACTGGTTGAAGCGCTTTACCATCGTTTAAAAGCGGTTCAAGGGCGTTTGAACGGGAACAGTGAAGCGGAAAAACTCCTGAATGCGGTTCGCAAGGCGGTCGATGAGTTCGCCGAATGGTTCCCTGAGCAGGTCAAGTTGCGCGGAAAAGTCAGCCGCCGATTCAAAAAAATCACCCGTGACGATAACGTTGATTTCAGCGGGCTGGCGCGTGTTTCGCATGCGACCGATGCCACCGACTGGCGAGTTGAATTGCCGTTGGTAGTTTTGCATCCGGATACCGAGGAAGAAACCGTTGAGATGGTGCAGGCCTGTATTGACTTGGGGCTGACCATTATTCCTCGTGGCGGCGGAACCGGTTATACGGGTGGTGCGATTCCGTTGCATCAGCATACGGCGGTGATCAACACCGAAAAATTGGAATTTATGAGTCTGGTCGAACACGTCGAGTTACCGATGATCGGGAAGGTACCAACCATCCGAACCGGTGCCGGTGTGGTGACCCGTCGTGTTTCCGAACGCGCCGAAGCTTTTGGGTATACGTTTGCTGTAGACCCGACATCACAGGATGCTTCTACCGTCGGTGGAAATATTTCCATGAATGCCGGAGGAAAAAAAGCCGTTCTGTGGGGAACGACACTGGATAATCTGGCTTCCTGGAGAATGGTGACTCCGGATGCGAAGTGGCTGGAAGTCGAGCGCATCAATCATAACCTCGGAAAACTGCAGGATCAGCAGACGGTCGTTTTTGAAATTCGTCGTTACGAAAAAGATGGTACGACTCAGATCGGCAGAAGCGAACGTTTGAAAATTCCGGGATCGGCATTCCGTCAAGCCGGTTTGGGGAAAGATGTTACCGATAAGTTCCTCAGCGGCTTGCCAGGGATTCAGAAAGAAGGCTGTGATGGTTTGATCACCTCATCGCGCTTTATCGTACATCGCATGCCAAGCCACACTCGTACTGTCTGTCTGGAATTCTTCGGTACGGATCTGAGTCTGGCGGTGCCGGCGATTGTCGAAATCATCGATTACGTCGAGTCGAAAAAGGCTCAGGGAATTCTTCTTGCCGGTTTGGAACATCTGGATGAACGCTATATTCGTGCGGTCAAATACA
Organism: Thiomicrorhabdus sp.; assembly: GCF_963677875.1. Classification (NCBI taxonomy): domain Bacteria; kingdom Pseudomonadati; phylum Pseudomonadota; class Gammaproteobacteria; order Thiotrichales; family Piscirickettsiaceae; genus Thiomicrorhabdus; species Thiomicrorhabdus sp. The sequence goes on from NZ_OY782567.1 coordinate 7,606, forward strand.
ATACCAAGGCGGATCGAAATGAATTGCCGAAGATGATTCTGTTGGCGGATATCTGTGGCGAGAACGGTTTTGAGGTTGCGAAAACCTGTACCGAAATTGTCGAGAAGGCGAACAAGCGTGACGCGGAAGGTTTCATTGCGGTGAGCGAGGAAGCTCGTAAACGTTTCTGGTTGGATCGTTCGCGTACGGCGGCGATTTCCGCGCATACCAATGCCTTTAAAGTCAATGAAGATGTGGTGATCCCGCTGGAGCGTTTGAACGAGTACAACAGCGAAATTGAGAAAATCAATATTGAGATGTCGATCGGTAATAAGCTGGAAATTCTCAATGCCTTTCAAGAGTATTTCCGCGGTGATATTCCGGAGTTTACTCAGGAAGATGATTTCGAAGACGTTCAGGGGCCGACGGATTTCTTCAAAGGCAAAGTTGAGCGTGCATTAATTCGTTTACAGTCCGTTGAAGAGCGTTGGAAGGCACTTCTGGCTAATCTTGATGAACCCGCTGTCAGCCACCTTGAACTGGTTCCGGAATTGGATCAGACAAAACTTCGTGAAGGGGATACGATTTTAAATCTGTTCCTGCGTCGTGAAATCAAAGTCTCCTATCGCAAAGAGGTGAAACATTTCTTGACCGATAAGTTTATGGGACACGATTTCGAGCCGATGTTGCTGCGTTTGGATCAGATTCATGCCGAATTGCGTAACGCGCGTCTGTTTGTTGCATTGCACATGCATGCCGGAGACGGGAATATTCACACCAATATCCCGGTTCATTCCGGTAACTATGAGATGGTACAGCTGGCAGATAAGGTGGTTGATCGGATTATGGAGATTGCCCATCGTCTCGGCGGGGTTATTTCCGGTGAGCATGGTATCGGGCTGACCAAGTTCCAGTACCTGGAGCAGGCGAAAATCGAAGCCTTCGTTAAATACAAAAACGATGTGGATCCAGAAGGGCATTTCAACCGTGGGAAATTGTTACCCGGCTCTGGATTACAGAATGCTTATACGCCGTCTTTGAGTCTGGTGCAGCAGGAAGCGATTATTCTGGAAGCCAGTGAGCTGGATGAGTTGAATAACGACATCAAAGACTGTTTGCGTTGCGGTAAATGTAAGCCGGTGTGTCAGACGCATATTCCGCGTGCGAATCTGTTGTATTCGCCGCGTAACAAGATTCTGGCTACCGGGCAGGTTATTGAAGCTTTCCTGTATGAAGAGCAGACGCGTCGCGGCATTTCTCTTCAGCACTTTGAAGCCATGAACGATGTGGCCGATCATTGTACGACTTGTCACAAGTGTGAAGCGCCGTGTCCTGTGAACATCGATTTTGGAGATGTTTCGATCCGCATGCGTAATATTTTGACGAATATGGGGCAAAAACGTTTCTCGATCACCACTAAAATGGCTTTGTGGTTCTTGAATACCAAAAAGCCGTCCAGTGTCAATTTCCTGCGCAAGGCGATGATCGGTTGGAGTTCGGTCTTTATTACGCTGGGGCATAGAATCGCAAAAGCATTCGGTTTGGTGAAAAGTTCTTCAGCGGAAATTCCGGCACGTACCTCGAAAATCGCACCGGTTCAACAGCAGGTGATCAACTTTGTTCGCAAGCCGTTGAATACCGGCCCGAATCAGCCGACCATGCGTGCTTTACTCGGGTTGGAAGAGAGTAATATGGTTCCGATCATCAGCCGACCGGAGTATGTCAATGACGATTCCGATGCCGTCTTCTATTTCCCCGGTTGCGGTTCGGAGAGATTGTTCAGCGATATCGGGCTGGCAACCATCGCCATGCTGGCGGAGGCCGGTGCGCAAACGGTATTGCCTCCCGGATACTTATGTTGCGGTTATCCGCAGACGGCAGCCGGACAAGCCGATAAAGGTGCGCAGATAACGGCAGAAAACCGAGCCTTGTTCCACCGGGTGGCCAACACCTTGAACTATATGGATATTAAAACGGTCATTGTGTCGTGTGGTACCTGTATGGATCAACTTTTAAAGTATGAGTTCGGTAAAATATTCCCGGGTTGCCGTCTTTTGGATATTCACGAGTATCTGCAGGAAAAAGGTATGTCGGTCGAGAGTGCAGCAGGAGTGAAGTATCTGTACCACGCTCCATGTCACGATCCGATGAAGGTGATGGATGGAACTCAGGTGACCAAGGATCTCTTGAAAACCGATGAAGTTCAATTGTCCGACCGCTGTTGTTCTGAAGCGGGAACTCTGGCGACGGCTCGTCCGGATATTTCCACTCAGCTGCGTTTCCGTAAAGCGATGGAACTGAAACAGGGAATTAAGGATCTAACCGGTGAAGAACGGGCGAAGAAGGGGAACGTGAAGGTGCTGACCTCTTGTCCGGCCTGTCAACAGGGGTTGAATCGTTATGAAGATGAGACCGGTTTGAAAACCGACTACATTGTGGTTGAATTGGCCAAGCAGCGCATGGGTGAAGATTGGAAGTTGCAATTTACCCGGCGTTTAAAAGAGAGCGGCGTCGAGAAAGTGCTGCTTTAAGACGTGTTATTTTGCCTAAAAAGCAAAACGGCGCTTTCCATCAGGATTGCGCCGTTTTTGTTTTAAGCAATTTGGGGTGAGAATATCATCCCTTATTTCGGTGCCTGAGCGGCATAGAAAGCCGATAGCTCCTTAATTTCAGCATCGGTCAAGCCCTTGGCAAAAGCCGCCATGGTCGCATCTTTGCGGAAACCGTCACGGAAGTCCTTTAATTGCTTTTCAAGGTAGGAAGCGTGCTGACCTGCCAGCTTCGGAAAATTAGGAACGACGCTGTTACCGTCCGCACCATGACAGCCTACACAAGTTGCCGCTTTGGCCGGAGCAGCCTGGGCTCCAAAGGATGCGCTGAACATAACGCCTGCGGAAAGAGTCGCAATGATGAATTTTTTCATAGGGAAATCCTTATGTTGGAATCGACTGATAGAATTTAAAGCTTCAAGTTCGGCAAATCAAGCGTAAAAGCGGATAAGTTAAACTTTGTAGCCATAAATTTTTCTATGGGCATAAAAAAACCGCCCGAGTCCTGAGACAGGGGCGGCTTTTTCGTTACTGAGATCTGAATTACAGGCCAGCAACGTAAGCAGCGATGTTTTCCATGTCTGCGTCAGAAAGACCAGCAGCCATTGGAGCCATCATAGAAGTCATAGGACCAACTTGCTCACCAGCTTTGTATTTTTTAAGCTTGCTAACAACATCAGCAGGGTTTTGACCCGCTAGTTTAGGTCCAACACCACCTTCAGCGGCACCACCGTGACAACCTACACAAGTTCCGAAAGCCGCTTGACCTGCAGCAGCGTCACCCGCTTGAGCAGCTGCACCAAAAGAAACGATCCCAGCCGCAGCTAGAGCGATAATTGTTTTTTTCATAATGTACTCTCCTGAAAGCACGATTTGATAATTGCTCGGGTTTCCCCTGGTTGCAAATTACAAACGAAAAGCCAGTTCGAGTCAAGAAAGAAGGCTTAAGCAACCATTAATATTTGCAAAAAATATGGAGAACAGTCGAAACTTGAAGAAATTGTTTCGATAAACTACGGGATAAGTTTAATGAAACCTTTGTTTGTTGGGTGTTTTTTATCCGAAGAAGAGGACATTTTTTCTTGTTTTTTGCGGTGGTTTGAGCCGCGTATTTTCGGGTAAAAAAACAGTTTTGAATCGATAGGAGATTACATGTTTCGTTTATGGATTCTGGTCGCCGTTGCCAGTGTTATCAGTTGGTGGTTGTTAAAGCTGGTTGGGCGACCGAAGGCGTTTGGCTGGATTTTACTCTTTTGGATTGCCGTTTTTTTCGGTTCTGCCGCATTGCTGTATACACTTTCTTTGTGGTTTGTCAGTCAGTAGGCAAATTCGGCTTCAATTGTTATCGCTGTTTTTGAACTCTTCTAGCAGGCGCTGAAAGCTCTGATAGCGGCTCAGGGCAATGTCACCGTTCTCCACGGCGGCTTTGATTGCGCAGTCCGGTTCGATAGAGTGACTGCAGTTATGGAACTTGCATTGTCCAAGAAACGGTGTGAAATCGGAGTAATAGCTTTCAAGTTCGGCGAGAGAGCAGGGCGCTGGCGAAAACTGACGTACGCCCGGAGAATCGATCAGATATCCGCCGTCCAATTCCAAATCGTTTTCTTTGATCGCAGGAAGGTGGTACAGAATACTGTTGGTGGTGGTGTGTTTTCCCAAGCCGGTCGCGGCAGACAAGTCGCCGACACGGATGTCGATGTCCGGGATAAGGGCGTTGATCAACGAAGATTTTCCAGCACCGGATGGACCGACAAATACACTGTTTTTTCCCGACATATAGTGGCGCAGATCATCCATGCCCTGCTGAGATACTGAAGAAGCCGGAATTAATTCGATCCCCAGCTCATCGTATGGTGCCAGCAGTTCGGCAACCGCCTCCCAGTTTTCGTCACTTTCAAGCAAATCGGCTTTATTGATAATAATGATGGCCGGAATATCCAATTGCTGGGCGGCGATCAGATAGCGGTCGATCATATCCGGGTGAATACCCGGCACTACCGGGGTGACAATGCCGATGAAATCGATATTGGCGGCGATCATACGGGTCTGGCCGCGAAAGCCGGGGCGGCTTAATTCGTGGCTTCGCGGCAGGACGCTGACGACGACGCCGGTGCCTTCTTCAAGCGCCGTTTGCCACACGACCCGATCACCGGCAACCAGTTTTCCGAGATGTTGACGAATGGCGCAGTTAAAGGTTTCCCCTTGTTCGCTTTCGACCAGTACGCGTTTACCGAAACTGGTGATGACCAGTCCGTCTTGTTCTGCACCCAGACCACTTTCATCCGCTTGATATTGCTGTTTATTGTCGGTTTTAAGCCGTTTGCTGTTCAAGCGACGTTTTTGCTGCTGGGTAAGTTTGCGTTGCGCCATAACCGGATCAGTTCAATAAGGCGTCGATTTTGGCAGCCATAATCATGTCGTTCATGCTCAGGCCTTCAATGCTGTGTGTCGTTAAGCTGATGTCGCAGGTATTGTAGCCAAAGGAGATTTGCGGGTGATGATCTTCCTTGTTGGCCAGCCAGGTAACGGCGTTGACAAAAGCGACGGTCTGCAGATAGTTTTTGAATTTGAACCGTTTGCTGATTTCTTTATAGCTCAAAGGGGCTTCCCAGCCGCTCATCTGGCTCAGATTGCTTTCGATGGTTGGAATAATCAAGCCTTTTCCGCCTTTCGGAATTTCTTCACATGTCTGTTGTAACAGCTCTTCAATCAGCGGGTTGTTTTGACTCATGCTTATTCTCCTGTTGTCTCTCGTTGTTTTGTGTGGATCGGCTTTGTTAACGAAGCTGTTTTTATGCGGTTTGATCCAGTGAATTCAAGTGATCGATACGAATTTTCGCCGGTGGATGGCTGTCGTGGTAGGCCGAATAGCCCGAATCCGGAGTCAGAGTGCTGGCATTGTCACGGTACATTTTCAGCAGAGCAGATACCAATGGCTGGGCTCCAACGTATTCGGCGGCGAAGGCATCCGCTTCGAACTCATGTTTGCGACTTTTGATTGCGCTGATCGGCCCCATAAAGAAAAAGATTGTTGGCAGCACGGTCACAAACAGCAGCAAAGCGCTGGCCGGTGTCTGGGTTTCGATACCCAGGCCTTGATAAAACGATGGCAGCTGGATTAACCACCCTAAAAGAGCCAGAGCAGCCAGGCTTAAGGCGGCGTTTTCAATCAGGCGTTTACGGATATGACCATGTTTGAAATGTCCCAATTCGTGCGCCAATACCGCCTCGACTTCTTCTGGGGATAAGGTTTCCAGCAGAGTGTCGAAAAAGACGATGCGTTTGTTTTTACCAAATCCGGTGAAATAAGCATTTCCGTGGCCGGAGCGCGATGAACCGTCCATCACGAAAATCCCGTTGGATTCAAAGCCGGTGCGTTCCAAAAGGCTTTCGATGCGTTGTTGCATTTCCGGGTTGTCGAGCGGAGTGAATTTGTTGAAAATCGGCGCGATCCATTTCGGATAAGCCCACATCAATAAAAGCTGGAACCCGAACCAGACCAGCCAGGTGTAGAGCCACCACAGGCTATCGATAAACTCACCCATAATGCTTAAAATCACCCAGATCAGCGGGATTCCGAGAGCGGCCATAAGCAACCACTGCTTGAGCAGATCGCCGACGAAGCGCTGTGGCGTGGTTTTATTAAAACCGAATTGCGTTTCGATTTTGAAGGTGCTGACGATAGAAAACGGCAGATGCAGTAACGACAGAAACCATAAGGTCGAGAGCAGAAAAGCGGTATCGCGCCAGATCGGTGACAGCTCCGTGCCGAGCCAGTAGTTGTAGATATCCTGAAAACCGCCGCCGAGCGTCATAAACAATAAGATGGCGGCGTCGTAAAACAGACCGAGGCGTGCCAGTTGTAATTTAGCGCGGCTGTAATCGGCCGCTTTCTGATGTGCTTGCAGTGAAACGGCGCTTTGAAAATCGTCGGGAACCTTGGCACGGTTTAAACCGATATGGAATTGGTTTTTGATATTCAGCCAGACTTCGATAATCAGGTGCAGGCTGAGAGCAGCCACAAACAGCGAGGCGATCCAGTTCATATTTACCCTGTTTTTTACGTTAAGATATGCGCATATTGTATGTGAAAAGAGAAAGTTTTATGAAGTCTGATAAGAATTTAATTTGGATCGACCTCGAAATGACCGGCTTGAATCCGAAAGAGCATCGGATTATCGAAATTGCCACTGTCGTCACCGACGTTGATTTGAATGTGATTGCAGAAGGACCGGTGATTGCCGTGCAGACCTCGCAACGAGAGCTGGACAAGATGGATGAGTGGTGTACCACCCATCACGGTAATTCCGGGCTGACTGAACGTGTGCAGCAGAGTGCGATCGACATGCAGCAGGCCGAACAGATGACATTGGCGTTTCTGAAAGAGTATGTGCCGGCTGGAAAGTCGCCGATGTGTGGCAACTCCATCTGTCAGGATCGGCGTTTTATGGTTGAGCAGATGCCGCTATTAGAAGAATTTTTTCACTATCGCAATCTGGATGTCAGTACCTTGAAAGAGCTGGCGCGTCGCTGGGCGCCGAAGGTGTATCAGGGGCATAACAAAAAGGGGGCGCATCTCGCTCTGGACGATATTTTCGAGTCCATCGATGAATTACGCCACTACCGCCATAAGCTGTTCCGCGAGGAGTTCGGCCATTAAATTATTTTGTGGCTCCGGACAAATTTATTCTGGCAACGAAAATCGCGATAAAAGAAGCGCTTATGGTTCTCAAAACAGAGAAAAGTCTATATAATTACTCGTTTACCGCTCTAAAAAACGGTAAACGGATTTTTAAGGTCTTATTTTGCGAAATCCCGTCCTGGAGAGTCAAGAGAACCCAGGGCGTCCGGATCATTCGTCGAAGGGCCTTTTTTCATTTTTTTTAAACGTCGTTTCACACCCGATTAACCTTCTTAGGGAGTGGAAACGGCTCTAACCAAGAGGACCATTGTTGTGGAAATGACTGGTGCCCAGATTCTTGTACATGCATTGCAGGATGAGGGCGTAGAGCATATTTGGGGGTATCCGGGTGGAGCGGTTCTGCCGATCTACGATGCCCTGGATACGGACGCTAAAACACTAAATCATATTTTAGTCCGTCATGAACAGGCTGCAGTTCACGCTGCGGACGGTTATGCGCGCTCTACAGGTAAGCCAGGCGTGGTGCTTGTAACTTCGGGTCCAGGTGCGACCAATGCCGTTACCGGTATTGCCACCGCTTACATGGATTCGATTCCGATGGTATGTATCACCGGTCAGGTGCCGACCGGTTTGATCGGTCTGGACGCTTTCCAGGAGATCGATACTGTCGGGATTACAAGACCGATCGTAAAACACAACTTCTTGGTCAGGGATGTTAAAGATCTTGCCAGCACGCTCAAAAAAGCATTCTATCTGGCAACGACCGGCCGACCAGGCCCTGTAGTCGTTGATATCCCGAAAGATGTCCAAAACGCCAAAAGCACCTATGAATATCCGCAAGAAGTTGAGATGCGATCCTATATGCCTGTTACCAAGGGCCATAGCGGACAAATCAAAAAAGCTGTGGAAATGATGCTGTCTGCGAAGCGTCCGATTTTGTACACCGGTGGCGGTGTGGTTTTAGGCGACGCTTCTCAGGAGTTGACTGAACTGACGCGTAAACTGGGATATCCGATTACCCAGACTTTGATGGGGCTTGGTGCTTTCCCGGCTTCCGATTCGCAATCGGTTGGCATGCTGGGAATGCACGGAACCTACGAAGCCAATCTGTCGATGCATCACTCCGATGTGATTATTGCCATCGGTGCGCGTTTTGACGATCGTGTAACCGGAAATCTGGAAAAGTTCTGTCCGGATGCCAAGATCATTCATGTTGATATCGACCCGGCGTCGATTTCAAAGAATGTCATTGTTGATATTCCGATTGTTGGCCCGGTAAAACAGGTGCTGGCGGAAATGATCAAAGTTCTGGATAACAGCAAGCAGAAAAAAGACGAGGCCGCGCTGGCGGATTGGTGGAAGCAGATCGAAGAGTGGCGTGCAACCAAGTGTTTGCGTTATGACACGACCGGTTCCAAAATCAAGCCGCAAGCTGCGGTTGAAGCACTGTGGAAAGCGACTAAAGGCGATGCTTTTGTTGCTTCGGATGTGGGACAGCATCAGATGTACGCTGCGCAGTATTATCCGTTCGACAAACCACGTCGCTGGATCAATTCCGGTGGTTTGGGAACCATGGGCTTCGGTCTGCCTGCGGCAATGGGCGCGCAAATGGCGCATCCGGACGCGACGGTGGCCTGTGTCACCGGCGAGGGATCAATTCAGATGAATATTCAAGAATTGTCGACCTGCCTGCAATATGGTCTGCCGGTCAAAATCATCTGCTTGAACAACGGATTCCTCGGAATGGTTCGTCAGTGGCAGGAGTTTTTCTATGAGCGTCGTTATTCGATGTCTTATATGGAATCGCTACCGGATTTCGTTAAGCTGGCGGAGGCTTACGGCCACGTCGGGGTTCGTATCGAAGACCCGAAAACAATGGAAGCCGAGTTGGAAAAAGTGTTCTCCGAAGAGCTTAAGGATCGTCTGGTGTTTGTTGACATTATTACCGATCAGCAAGAGAACGTTTATCCGATGATTCCAGCCGGTGCCGGTTTGAACGAAATGATTTTGGTATAGGTGAGTGACGATGAAACATATTATTTCCATGCTAATCGAAAACGAATCCGGTGCCTTATCACGTGTTGCCGGGCTTTTTTCCGCGCGCGGTTACAACATTCAAACTCTGACGGTTGCTCCGACCGAAGATGAAACTCTGTCGCGTTTGACTTTGGTTTCCTATGGAACCGATCAAGAAATCGAGCAGATCGTCAAGCACCTTAACCGTCTGGTTGACGTGGTGAAGGTTCTGGATCTGACCGAGGGCGAGCATATCGAGCGCGAATTGATGTTGATCAAAGTTTCGGCAACCGGTGACATGCGCGAAGAGTACAAACGTCTGGCGGATATCTTCCGTGCCGACATCATTGATGTGACCGCGACAACCTATACCATTCAGCTGGTTGGCGACAGCGGAAAGCTGGATGGATTCATCGATATTCTTGATCCGGGCTTGATTCTGGAAACCGTTCGCTCGGGAACCATGGGTGTCCTGCGCGGCGAAAAAAGTTTACAGGTGTAAGCTCTTTACCGATAATAGCGCCACATAATTGTGGCGTTTGTTCGTCAGATATAACCAAATTTTTTAATTTTTAAACCTATCCGTTTGCCCATCAACATAAACGGATGAATAAAAGTAAGGATAAAACATGCAAGCTTATTACGATAAAGACTGCGATCTATCAATCATCCAAGGTAAAAAAGTCGCCGTTATCGGTTTCGGTTCACAAGGTCACGCTCACGCGGCTAACCTGAAAGACTCTGGTGTAGACGTTGTTGTTGGTCTACGTCCAGGTTCTTCTTCTGTGAAAAAAGCAGAAGGCTACGGTCTGAAAACGGCTGACGTTCCTACCGCGGTTGCTGGTGCGGATGTGGTTATGATCCTGACTCCGGATGAGTTCCAAGCTGATCTTTACAAAAACGAAATCGAACCAAACATCAAAGAAGGTGCGGCGCTTGCATTCGCACACGGTTTCGCAATCATCTACAACCAAGTTGTTCCACGTAAAGATCTGGACGTCATCATGATCGCTCCAAAAGCACCTGGTCACACTGTACGTTCTGAGTTTGTTGCCGGTCGTGGTATTCCTGACCTGATCGCGGTTGAACAAGATGCTTCCGGTACTGCACGCGACATCGCGCTATCTTATGCTTCTGCAGTAGGTGGTGGTCGTACTGGTATCCTGGAAACAACTTTCCGTGAAGAGTGTGAAACTGACCTGTTCGGTGAGCAAGCAGTTCTTTGTGGTGGTGCGGTTGACCTGGTTAAAATGGGCTTCGAAACACTTGTTGAAGCGGGTTACGAGCCAGAAATGGCCTACTTCGAATGTCTACACGAACTTAAATTGATCGTTGACCTAATGTTCGAAGGCGGTATCGCGAACATGAACTACTCAATCTCTAACAACGCTGAGTACGGTGAATACGTAACTGGTCCACGCGTAATCAACGAAGAGTCTCGCGAAGCGATGCGTCAAGCGCTAGCTGATATCCAATCTGGTGAATACGCGAAAAACTTCATCCTGGAAGGTCAAGCGGGTTACCCATCCATGACTGCAATGCGTCGCCTAAACGCTGAACACCCAATCGAATTGGTTGGTGGTAAGCTACGTGCGATGATGCCTTGGATTCAAGCGAATAAGATCATCGACCAAGACAAAAACTAATTTTTTAAAAAGGTCTGGTTAGTCCGATTTCTGTGTTGCTTTTCAGCTCGTGTACTACTTGTACACGTCGCCAAAAAGCGCCTTGAACTCGAACAAACTATTTCCTTTTTAGGATTGTCTTAGAAAACCGGCTATATGCCGGTTTTTTTGTTTTAGAGCGGCTTGTTTGCTCAATTCTTTGTTGCTTTCTGAGCTGTTTACTAATCGTAAATTTCCCCGAAAAGAGCCTAGAGGTTGAGCAAAAAGCCTGCTAAATTGAATGTTTGAAAAGCCAGCTATACGCTGGCTTTTTTGTTTCTTCTCCCATTTCATAAATGGAAGCAGTCGAAATATGGGTAGAAATATAGGTTAAATCTATATTTTATTATGCATTTACAATTTCTTTTACCCGTTCTTCTATTTCTTTTTTAGCTGCTGCGTAATTTAGGATGTTCCCAGTTACTACTGGAGTAAGCCAGACTGTGATTACTGCTTTTGAACCATTTCTATATGGAAATGTCGATACTGCAACTTTCGCATGAGTACCTGAGTTTGTTTTAAGGATGTATGTATTTTTATATGTTTTTTTCAGGTTATCATCGTTATACGATCCTCCGGACTTCAGTAATCGAGCAAAATTTGAAGATACTGAGTCAGTAGAATATTCTGAATTAATATCAAATTCAAACTGGTAGCTAAGTTTACGAAGCATAGATATAAGGTCTGAAATATCAGAATCTAGATTAGAGTTACTATCAAAGTGTGGGCCTCCTGTGAGGAAGTTCGTAGTTGATTCCTCAGAATAGGTTTTAGGTAACAGCTTTACTGTAGTGTTGCTACCATCTACCTTTATCGATAGTTCACCATTTATTTTGACAAGACCTTTTCTCATAGGATTACATCTGCCAGATAATACCCATCCGCAACCTCCAGTAGAATATTCAAAATGGTTTTCTCCGAAAATCCAGTCACCCCAGAACTTTGTTTCACCGCGAACAGCCCATCCAACCCAATGCTTTGAGCTACCTTTTAAACTATCTATGTAGTTTTTTGGGGTTGCTTCTGTTGAAGTCTCAAGAGTAGGGAGGATGATTTCAATAGTATCTTTAGCGGTATAAGAGACAATTTTTTTAGGTGTTGATTTACTGGGTGTTCCGATGCATCCACTAAGTATAGTGAGGGACGCAATAATAAGAACTATTTTTCTCATTTTTTCTTCCTTAGAGTCAGTAATTTGAATGAAGTGTTACTGGATTTATTTAAAACAAATATATCCATCTAAAATTGGCCAACGCTTTAATTTGTATTGGCTATAAATGGATGGAACTTTTACTTGTTAAATATGTACTAATACATAATACTTGATTATGTAGCGTTTAAATCAAGATTAATTTGAAAATTATTTTTTATAGTTATTCAAATCAGAGGTTTGGTTTTTTTAGGTTAAAGAGTTTTAGATTATGTTTCTTCGAAAGAGGGAAAGAAGTAAATTAGTGTGTCTAGTCTTGAAATCATCAATTCATTGCTGAACAAGGGATTCTTCTTTATTTAATTGCACTAAAGCGGTTAATTCCGTTCAAAAAATTCTGCGATCGTATCTCCCATAATGCTTGTGATCGTATCCATGGCTTGCTCGGTATCGGGAGGGCAAATTAAACTGTGGTAATAGAAATCGGTGAGTTCTTCTCCGTCTTTAGAAATTTTGTAGCCCCAGTTCCACTTTACGGGATCGTCTCTTATAGCATTCAGGGTTGCATTGGTAAGAAGTTCTCCAATTAAGCTACCAACCCCTGAGCCAGCAGCTCCTGGGGCTTTTGCAAAACCATTGGCCTGTAATTTGTAGATAGTAATTGTGTAGATGGGGCCATTTGAGGTCTTTATTCCTTTATCCTGCAGTAAATCATTAACTCGGTTCTTTAGTTCATTCTCGTTAAAGTATTCGTGACCTTCTTTGAGTATTACTTCAATAGCGGCAGCTCTTGTTTTAATACGATCATAATTAGAAACTTTAACGTTTTTATCTGTAGTTCCCTCCTTTGTTAAACCTGTTGTTGAGCACCCGTTGAGCAAAAAGGCCATTACAAAAATGCTGAATAGAGCTGTAATATGCATTTAATTTCCCTAGTTTGAGTGTTCCACGCCTTCTTTATATTGCTTTGCCATATATTACGTAAAAATATTTAATTGACAAGGTTTTATTCTCATTGGGTTTTTGCTTTCTCAAGTAGAGTATTTAGTTGTAGATTTTTTATGGTTATGTTTCTATTTTTTAATATTGAATGAATAGTAACAATGGGATATTGCGTCTAATATAAGGTTAAGCCTTTGTTTTTAAGGCTTATTTTATGATGGTTGAAATTGACACAGCTGGCATGTTTCAAATTTAAAAATAGAAAATCTAGGAATTAAATTTATGATGAAATTTTTTAAACCTCTTATCGTTCTATTGCTGTTTTCTTTTTCAGTCGTCTTTTTCCTTCTTTCGCGTTTATGGCAAGATTTTGCCATGACATCTCATTGTCATTTCGAGAGACTAAAATCTATTGAACTTGTGAACCTGAAGCCAAAAAGCGGGTTTTTCGGTAAACTGGTGTTTCTATCCAGGCAGTGAAGATAAAAATAGTAAGGATGTGTTATGCAAAGTCAGGCCCAAAAACAGCAGAATTCGACCTCGTCGCTTCCCTTTAAATTAACGCCTTCCGATTTCGTAACCCAGAATATTATTTTGGATAAGGGCGATGTCGCTTTTAAGCGTGCGGAAATCAAGCGTTACTTTAACCAGACGTTTGAAGGGTATGAAAAGTTGTTTGAGACACTGGTTTCGGATAAGGCGTTTTACCTGCGTCCTTGTTCTTTGCGCCATCCGCTGATTTTCTATTTTGGTCATACCGCAACCTTCTTTGTGAATAAGTTGACCATTGCCAAATTGTTGCCTGAGCGCGTCAATCCGAAATTCGAGTCGATGTTTGCCATCGGTGTGGATGAGATGTCCTGGGATGATTTGAACGATGCACACTATGCATGGCCGAGTGTGGATGAGGTTCGCGCTTATCGCAAGCAGGTTCAGGCAGCGGTGAACGAGTTTATCGACACAGTTGAGTTTTCTTTCCCGATTGATTGGAACAGTCCTTTGTGGCCGGTGATGATGGGCATCGAGCATGAACGAATTCACTTGGAAACCTCTTCGGTGCTGATTCGCCAGCTGCCGATTGATCAGGTCAAGCCGCATGACTGGTTCCCGATTTGTCCGGATGCCGGTAGCGCGCCGGAGAACGGTGTGGTCAAGGTTCCTGCGGGCGAAGTGAATATCGATCATCAAGACCCGGCGGAATACTATGGTTGGGATAACGAATACGGCGTGCATCATGCCGAGGTGCCGGAATTTAAGGCGGCGGCATTTTTGGTTTCCAATCAGGAATACTTAGAATTTGTCGAGGCAGGTGGCTACGAAACATCTGACTATTGGAGCGAAGAGGGCAATGCCTGGCGCGAATTCACTCCGGACAAGCATCCGACTTTCTGGGTGCAAAAACCGGACGGCGATTCAAACGCGTGGTATCTGCGCTGTATGGCCGAAGAAATTCCAATGCCGTGGAACTGGCCGGTGGAGGTTAATTCATTGGAAGCGGAAGCCTTCTGTCACTGGAAAGCTCAGAAAACCGGTCGTCCGATCCGTCTGCCGAGTGAAGACGAATATCTGCGTTTGCGTGAACACTCTCAAGTTTTGGATCATCAAAGTAAGGCGAATATCAATTTACAGCAGTATGCGTCTTCAACGCCGGTCGATCAATTCCGCACCGGTGATTTTTACGATGTAGTCGGCAATGTCTGGCAATGGACGCAAACGCCGATTTATCCGTTTGACGGCTTTAAGGTGCATCCGATTTACGATGATTTCACCACGCCGACTTACGACAACAAACACAATATCATCAAAGGCGGCAGCTGGATTTCGACCGGTAACGAGATTAACGGTCATTCGCGTTATGCTTTCCGTCGCCATTTTTTCCAGCATGCCGGTTTCCGCTACATTGAATCGGATGCGGAAGTGAAAACCCATTTCTCCACTTACGAAACCGACGATTCGGTCGCGCAGTATTGCGAATTCCACTATGGCGAAGAGTATTTCGGCGTGCCGAGCTTTGCCAAAAGCTACGCGCAGATTGCCATTGAAGCTGCCAAAACGAATGCGGATTTTTCCGGTCGAAACGATCTGAAGGTTTTGGAAGTCGGTTGTTCGGTCGGTCGTGCCAGTTTTGAAATGGCGCATTATTTCGATTCGGTATTAGGATTGGATTTTTCCGCGCGCTTCATTCGCATTGCCGATCAATTGAAAGAGCAGGGTCATGTGCTTTATACCATCCCGATGGAAGGTGAAGTGATGGAGTTTAAAGAGAAAACTCTGGCCGAATACGGTTTGTCGGATGTGGCGCACAAGTGTGAATTCATGCAGCAGGATGCGGTGAATATGAAGCCGATTTTCCAAGGTTATGATGTCATCGTGGCGGTTAACCTGATCGACCGTTTATATGAACCGGCGAAGTTCCTGCGTGAAGTGCATGAACGTCTGAATGAAGGCGGTTTATTGGTTCTGGCTTCGCCTTATACCTGGTTGGAAGAGTTTACCGAGAAGGAACATTGGCTGGGCGGATATAAAGACGAGGGTACCGGTGAAAACGTGATGACTCTGGAAGGTATTACCGAAATTCTCGGTGCGAATCTGCAGTTGGTGGATGGGCCTTTCGAAGTGCCGTTTGTGATTCGTGAAACGAAGCGAAAGTTTCAGCATTCGTTATCGGAATTTACCATTTGGAAAAAGTCTAAGTAAGTATCGGAAATTATGGACTTAGATCAACTAGACCAGCAGTTTGACCGTGCTGCTTTTGATGCCGAAAAATATGCGCTGAGAGAAGCCTTATTCGGCACCGAGGATGTATTGCCGATGTGGGTGGCGGATATGGATTTGCCGACGCCGCCGTTTGTGATTGGGGCGATTCAACAGCGTTTGCAGCATCCCATTCTGGGTTATACCCATACCTCGGATCATGTCTATCAGTCGATTGTCGACTGGCAGGCGCAATATGGCTATGAAGTGCATCGAAAGCAGATCGTTTTTACCCATAATGTCGCTAATGGTTTTTTTCTTGCAGTCCAAGCGTATACTCTGCCCGGAGACGCCGTTCTGGTGCAACCGCCGGTTTACCCGCCGTTTCTTAAAGCGCCGGAGCTGAATAACCGACGAGTCATCGAAGCGCCTTTGGTGTTGCAGAATAATCGTTATCAGATCGATTTCGATGCGTTTGAAAAGGCGATTGTCGAGCAGCAGGTCAAACTGTTTCTATTTTGTCATCCACAGAACCCTTCCGGCCGGGTCTGGAAAAAAGACGAGTTGCAGAAATTGGCAGTGATCTGTTTAAAGCATCGGGTGATTGTGGTCTCCGATGAAATTCACGCCGATATGACGTTTCCGCCAAACACGCACTGCCCGATGGCGAGCTTATCACTTGAGATTGCGCAAAATACCGTGACACTTTCTTCACCCGGAAAAACCTTTAATCTCGGCGGGTTGCAGATGGGTTATGCGATTATCGCCAATGCGCAATTGAAAAAAGCTTATGTTGAAACCGCCAATTCGGTGTCGATTCACGATTGGAACCTGCTTGCTCAGATTGCCGTTCAGGCCGCTTATTCCGAGGAAGGCAAGTTGTGGCGGGATAATTTATTGGCGCATTTTCAGCGTAACTTTGATGCCTTGGAAAGTTTTCTTTCCGTTCACATGCCGAAAGTGAAAATGATGCGGCCGGAAGCCTCTTATCTGGTTTGGCTGGATTTTAGAGAACAGTTCTGCACCCATGCAGAACTGAAAAAATGGCTGATCGAAGAGGCGAAGTTAGGCTTGAACGACGGCGAAAGTTTCGGCGGTCAAAGTCAGTCGGGAAGCGGTTTTATGCGCATCAATCTTGCCGTTCCAACGACAATTATGCGGCAGGCTTTATCCCAACTTCAGAATGCATTAAGCGTGAGATGAGGGGGAAGTAGAGCCAAGTAGAACCGCTCTGGAAACTTTTTTGTTTGCCATCTCGTCCGAGCTGTGGCTAAAATGAAACCAGTCTTATTTAAATAAACTACTATGAGGTGCTGTTAATGAAACTATCGCGACGTTTTACAAAACTGGTTTCCGTTCTGTCTCTGTTTGCATTTTTGAACGGCTATGTCGGTTATGCTTATGCCGGAATGGTAACAAATGATCAAATTACGGCGCAAGCCAATCACGATTTAACCGTTCAGCAGATTCTGGGCGCCTTGGATCGAGATGATGTTCAGGAGCAATTGGTTGCTCTGGGTGTTAATCCGGACGATGCGAAGGCACGCGTCAGCCAAATGAACGATCAGGAGTTGGTGGCTTTGAATCAGAAGCTGGATGAACTTCCTGCCGGTAGCGGTGTTCTGGAAGTTTTATTGTTGGTTTTTGTTGTGCTGGTCATCACCGACATGCTGGGTGCGACTGATGTTTTCCCGTTTGTGAATAACATCAATAAATAGCTATTCTCGTCCATGTTTAAACGGATAGACGCCAGACTTGTGTCTGGCGTTTTTTATTTACTGTTCTTGCTGTCTTTGGTTGGGTGTTCAAGTACTCCGCAGACCAATGCTTTGCCGGAAGCCTTACCCGTTACCGTTTCCCACCGTGTTGAATTATCCGATGTTCCTTTTTTTCCTCAAAAGGCATATCAATGTGGCCCGGCGGCTTTGGCGACGATGCTGTCTTATCGCGAACTGGCTGTTACGGATAAAGAGTTGGTCAGTAAAGTTTATCTTCCTCAGCGTCGCGGCAGTGTGCAAATCGAGATGATTGCCACTGCCAGAAGTTATGGCATGCTGGCCTATCCGCTTGAACCGAATCTAAAAAATATTATCCAGGAGGTTGCTGCGGGCAATCCTGTACTGGTCTTTCAAAATCTATCACTGCCATTCTGGCCGCAGTGGCACTATGCGGTTGTTGTCGGCTACGATCTTGATGAAAAGCGGTTGATTTTAAGATCGGGGGATATCAAACGCCACGATATGAGCATGGCGACCTTCGAAAGAACCTGGGATAGAGCCAAAGATTGGGCTTATGTCATTATGAAACCGGGAACCATTCCAGTTACCGCTGACGCGGTCAAATATGTGTTGGCAAACCACGATCTTGAAGGTTCCGGGTTTGCCAGAGAAGCTTTACAAGGATATCGTGCGGCGGCTGCCCGCTGGCCGGATAATTCCATCGTTTTAATGACTTTGGCCAATAGTGAACAGGCTGTCGGTCATTTCACGGACGCGGAAAAAAACTATAAAAGGGAAATTGCACTTCGTCCGGATAATGCCAATGCCTGGAATAATCTGGCCTATAATCTGGTTTCCAGAAAATGTATCCGGCAGGCGCAGCAGGCAATAAGTTGTGCGTTGCGCCTGAATCCTGCGGATAGCAATATTCTGCAGAGTTTTAAAGAGATACAAAACCTCCATTCGGAAACTCATTCAGTCTGCGAAGTACCGGCTTGTCCGCTATCGGATGAATGATTTCTCTATTCTAAAATAGCGATGTGAATCAGCCGCTATCTTGTCATATTTGTATTGTTATAACGTAACTTAATTGCCGCCGATACAGATTCTCTTCTGTCCGAAAAATTTTCAATAAATATAATTTTATTTATGAAGATTTCATTCATGCATCCTTCCGCTCAGCGTATTCTCAAAAGGAGGTTCTATGAAACTGGCGATCAGCAGCCCAAACGGTAGAACCATTTCAGGTCATGCCGGAAAATGCCCCGGTTATTTGCTTTACGAGTTGGATCATTGCGAAGTGAAGTCCAAGACTCACTGTCGACTGAATAGCGATCAGCTTCTGTGTAATTTACAGGGAAGTCTGTCGCAACATCCCGAACATCCCCTGAGCGGTATTAAACTGCTGATTACCCATGAGATGGGAAACGCTCTACACGATAAGCTCAATCACGATGGTATTCGCGTTTTGATGACGGATCTTGCCGATCCGGACGAAGCCGTGTCCAAGGTGATTAAAATTCTGCAGACTTAATAAGCGCGCATTCATTTTCTGAATCCTTATCGCGGAAGCTTTGCCAGGGACTGTTCCCGGAGTTGAATTCTCAATTCGGATTGCATGGTGGTGATCCAGATGATTCCGGGGCTGGTTTCAAAGACATAAGGATAGGAGAGCCAGGCATTGCGGCATCGTGCCAAGAGAAGTGGCGCACTCCAGCTCCGACCGTCGTCGTCGGAATAGATCAGCGAAAGTTCTTCGCGATGCCAGGAAGCCGCGACTTCGGAAAACTGACCGGAAATGCGTTTGAAATGGTCGGTTCCTTTCGGATACAGGGTGTTGTAGAGCATAATTAATTTGCCGCTGGCAAGCCGTTTAAGCATCGCTGGTGAGCTGCTGGCTTCGATTCCGGGCTGGATATGTGTCCAGGTTTTTCCGTCGTCGTAAGAATAAGCGTGCCAGAAATAGTCCAGATTGGTTCGCAGGCAGAACCAGACCCGGTCTTCGAGTTCGGCCAGCGTTCCTTCATAACATCCTGCATGGTGGCCGCGTCCTCCAATATCCAGTTTATTGCTTGCCTGCCAGATTTTGCCGTCGTCTTCCGAACGGAAAGTCAGGCTGTAATGGCGTGCTTCCTGATAATCCAGATTCTGTGCCGAAGCGATAAGGGCGCCGGATTTTAACTGGATCAGTGTCGTGGCCGCCGCCGCGTAACCTTTTTGCAGTAAAATCGGTTTTTGCCAGCTTCGGCCACCGTCTTCGCTGCGAACTATGTAATGGAATAAGACGCTGTTTCGGGTTGGCGCATTGCTTTGTTTGCGCCATTTAAAATGCAGGTTCCCGCTATCGATAAACGAGAGGATAATCGTTCCCTGCGATGTGCAGAGCAGGCTGCAGGAATTTGCTGCGCTCAGATTCAAGTCGGTAGAGAACAGTTTGAAGGCCTGCCAGCTTTGGCCGTTGTCGCCCGAAAGATAAGCGGTTTTATCCTTAACGCAAATTAATTCACCTTGACGGTTGCGGACAAACGGGCCGTTGTGTTCGATCTGGAGCGGGTGAACCGCTTCATTCAGAAAAACCGCCGCGTCGGTTTGAGGAGCAAGGTCAAAATTCAGTTGTATTTCCGGATGTTTTTTCATAGTCGTTGTCGCCTGTTTTATTCTGTAACGGCAAGATGGCGGATGGCTAAAGGCATCTCAAAAGGCATGACTGTCGTGTAACCTAAAGAACAAGAAAGTCCTTTGTGTGAATATCGGGCGGCCGAAGCAGGGTGTAGCGTATAATAAGCCAACCGGTAAGCTGATCGGTTTTCATGCCCGTAAGGGGGCGGCCGAACCCATTCGGCTCGCCAGGACTTCATTAAGAGAACAAACGGAGAAGACGGCCATGTCTCAGGCGGTTCAGAATTACATCGACACTCATTCGAAAAGTCAGCTGATCGGGTTTGTTTTAACCTTTTTGCTCGGACCGCTTGGCCTGTTTTACAGTAGCTGGGTGGCGGCATTGATTCTTTGCGTTATTGCGTTTTCAACGGCATTTACCATTTTTATTCCGGTCATTTGCTGGCTGCTTTCCATTTTGGTCGGCTTCTTTGCCGTAAATAAACATAATGAAAAGGTCAAAGCGGCGGCTCAACTAGGCATTCCTGAATAGGGCCCGTATGTTTCATTTTTTGTGTGCAAGGTCATTTTAACTGACGGGCTGAATAAGCTTTTTCAGGTGTTTTCCGGCAGATGAAGACGCACCACTCACGACTTTTCTGTATTTCCTATGCTTGGAGCTTTTACAATTCTTCTTCCGGTCTTCGGGCTGATTGCGGCCGGTTTCATTACCCGAAAAACGGGTGTACTCGGAGAAAACGCCGCCAGTGAATTGAATCGGTTTGTCGTCTGGCTGGCCTTGCCCGCTCTGCTGTTCGATATTATGGCGAACAGCCACTGGTCGACCTTATTTAAAGCGGATTTCATCAGTGTTTATCTGATTGCATCCGGAGTGGTGTTTTTTGGGATACTCGGGTGGCGGCTTAAGCAAGGCAGGCCGCTGGCAGATGCTAGTATCGATGGTATCGCAGCCTCTTATTCGAACACCGGTTACGTCGGTTTTCCTCTGCTGTTTCTGGTATTTGGCTCTTCAAGTCAGGTACCGACTACAATTGCTACGATCATCGTAGTCTGCGTCTTGTTCGCTTTGGCAATCATGCTGATCGAAAGCGGCTTACAGGCTAAGGTTGCATGGCATCTTCGAGCCTTGAATGTGTTTAATGCCGTGTTTCGTAATCCGCTGGTTCTCGCTCCGATTGCCGGAATGGCCTTTGCCGCAACGCCATACCATTTGCCTGAAGGCATCGAGACCTTTCTTGGCCTGCTGGCAGATGCCGCCAGTCCGTGCGCTCTGGTCAGTCTGGGATTGTTTCTGGCGGATGCGTCGGCTCAATCGCAAAAAGGCGCGGGATCCGTCCGCAGTACCGCTTTTGGTTTGACCGCCGCCAAGTTGCTTGTTCAACCGCTATTGGCTGCCTGGCTGGCATTCGGGGTTTTCGATATGGAGCGGGAATTGGCGATGATGGCGATTATGCTGGCAGCTCTGCCGACTGGAACCGGGCCGTTCATGCTGGCGGAGTTTTATCGGCGTGAAGCACTGATTACCGCGCAAACTGTGTTGTTTTCCACCACTCTTTCATTATTTACCTTGTCGTTGTTATTGCTTTATATTTAATCTCTCAGGTTGTTTTGGAAACCATGATCCGCAAGATAAATCTGCTTAGATCAAGAACGGAATTTTTGTGATGATGCAAGCTTTGCCTTACCTGCAAAAGATCGCTTTAAAAAGAGAATCGGTCGATTCATTCGATTGCTATCCGTTTTCGATACCGGCAATCAGGGAGTTAGTTTGCCTTGAATTCGGCCGGGAAGTAACGATTTTTGTCGGAGAAAACGGCAGTGGTAAATCAACGTTGCTGGAAGCGATCGCAGTCGGTATGGGATTTAATGCGGAAGGCGGCAGCAGGAATTTTCATTTCGATACGCGTAGCACGCACTCTGAATTGCATCGGTTTATTCGTCTGACCAAATCGTTTAAAAAACATCGTGACGGCTTTTTTCTGAGAGCGGAGAGTTTTTATAATGTTGCCACCAACATTGATGAGCTGGATGAAGCGCCAGGATTCGGTCCGCCGATCAGAAACTCATATGGCGGTAAATCTCTGCATAAGCAGTCTCATGGCGAGTCTTTTCTTTCTTTGCTGGTTGAACGCTTTTACGGAAGGGGGCTGTATATTCTCGATGAACCCGAAGCGGCCTTGTCGCCAACCCGGCAGTTGGCGGTTTTGAGCCGGATGCATCAACTGATCAAACAGGACTCTCAGTTCATTCTTGCAACTCACTCTCCGATTTTACTGGCTTATCCCGGCGCTTTAATCTACCAGATCGATCAATCGGGTATCTATCCGATTCGCTATGAAGATACCGAGCATTACGAGGTTACTAAAGCCTTCCTGAATCATCCTCAACCGATGCTTCGAGAGCTGTTTTCCGAATCCGAATAAAGCGTCAGCAATCGCAGGGTACGCCGATATCTTCGTTCCATATATCGGGGTGCTTTTCAATAAACTGATTCAGCAACCGTTTACATTCGGCGCTGTTGACAACAATGATTTTCACGCCGTTTTCTTTCAGCCAGTCTTCACCGCCGCGAAAGGTTTCGTTTTCGCCGATGATGACCGTCCCGATTCCGAACTGGCGTACCAGACCGCTGCAGTACCAGCACGGAGAGAGGGTTGTGACCATTATGGTTTTCCGGTAATCCGTCTGTCGGCCGGCATTTCGAAAAGCATCGGTTTCGGCATGCATGGCCGGGTCGTCGTCCTGAACTCGGCGGTTATGACCTTTCCCGAGTAAAATGCCGCCGTCGGAAAACAGAGCAGCGCCGATTGGAATACCGCCTTCCTCAAGACCTTTTTGAGCTTCGGAAATCGCCACTGCCAGCATATTCTCTGTATTCATTTTCTATTGCCTCACTTTGCATTCAGGGGATGGTTTGGGAATGAATCGGGGATAAGAACCGGTCGGAATAAATTTTACCCTAGAGTGCCTGCGATGGTTGTGTCAATCCGGCGGAAAGAATTTAACGAGGTTGAAATGAGGCCTTGAGCCGTCTGTGTTGCCGCAAAAGGCAGGATCTCCAAAAAGGGCGGGAAAGTAATGTATAGGGTTGGGGAACGAAAAGGAAAGGCGTGCCGGAAAGGGCGTCCTGGTTTGTATAAGGATTATTTTGAAGGGGCAATAAAGGTTTAACTGTACCTGATGGCGAGTTCGTTTCGGAAGGGGGCCGGCAGGTAAAATTCTTGGAATTTTTCGGCTCTCCGTGCTGTTTGAATTTACAGGTTGCTGTGACAGGGCTTGGTTTTGTTGGTTTTTTAGTTTTATTTATATGGGTATCAATAAGTTTGAATAAAAATTTTATGTTCTTTTTTCAAATAAGCGAGGGCTTATTTTTGAGGCTGAAAGCCGCATGAATAAAGGGAAAATCTATTGAAGCGTTTAATTATATAGTTAAAAGCTATCGTTATTTGTTTTTCAATTAATTAGACGAATGAACTTCGCGAAGTGGATGATGGGTATCGCTCAAGAGCATCAAATACAAAATACTTTAAGGAGTTAATGATGTCACACGGTAAATGTCCTGTTATGCACGGTGCGAACACTGAAACCAGTTCATCGGTAATGGATTGGTGGCCGAACGCGTTGAATTTAGACATTCTTCATCAGCACGATAAAAAAACGAATCCGATGGGGGAAGGATTCAATTATGCGGAGGAGTTTAAAAAACTCGACCTCGAAGCGGTCAAGAGCGATCTGAAAGCTCTGATGACTGACAGTCAGGAATGGTGGCCGGCAGACTGGGGGCATTATGGTGGTTTGATGATCCGTATGGCGTGGCACTCGGCCGGTTCCTATCGTGTTGCCGACGGGCGAGGCGGTGCCGGAACCGGTAATCAGCGGTTTGCACCTTTGAACAGTTGGCCGGATAACGCCAACCTTGATAAAGCGCGCCGTCTCCTTTGGCCGATCAAAAAGAAATATGGCAATAAGCTTTCTTGGGCGGATTTAATCATTCTTGCCGGGAACATGGCTTATGAATCGATGGGATTCAAAACTTTCGGTTTTGCCGGTGGCCGAGAAGACATCTGGCATCCGGAAAAAGACATTTACTGGGGCGCGGAAAAAGAGTGGTTGGCACCTTCCGGCAGTGAAGGAACGCGCTACTCCGGAGAGCGGGATCTGGAGAACCCGCTGGCTGCGGTTATGATGGGGTTGATTTACGTCAACCCGGAAGGGGTGGACGGTAATCCCGATCCGCTAAAAACGGCCATTGATGTTCGTGAAACCTTTAAACGTATGGCGATGAACGACGAAGAAACCGTCGCCTTGACCGCCGGAGGTCACACCGTAGGTAAAACACACGGGAATGGTAATGCGGCGGAGTTGGGCGCAGAACCGGAAGCGGCGGATGTCGAAGAGCAAGGTCTGGGCTGGATGAATCACAAGAGTCGCGGCATTGGACGAAATACCGTGACCAGCGGGATTGAAGGCGCCTGGACAACGAATCCGACTCAGTGGGATAACGGTTATTTCTATTTGCTTTTCAACTATGATTGGGAGTTGAAGAAGTCTCCGGCCGGCGCCTGGCAATGGGAGCCGATCAATATCAAAGAAGAAGATAAACCGGTGGACGTGGAAGATTCTTCCCTTCGCTACAATCCGATTATGACCGATGCCGATATGGCTATGATCAAAGATCCGGTTTATCGGGAAATTTCCAAGAAATTCTACGAAAATCCGGAGTATTTTGAAGAGGTCTTTGCCCGTGCCTGGTTTAAGCTGACGCACCGTGATCTGGGGCCGAAATCACGTTATCTCGGCCCGGATGTACCTGAAGAAGATTTGCTTTGGCAGGATCCGATTCCTGCGGCCGAATATTCTTTAAGTGCGGAAGATATTGCCAAGTTAAAAGCCAAAATTCTCGATAGCGGTTTGACCATTGGTGAATTAGTCGCAACTGCCTGGGACAGCGCGCGTACCTTCCGCGGTTCGGATATGCGTGGTGGTGCCAATGGTGCCCGAATTCGCCTTGCTCCGCAGAAGGAATGGGAAGGTAATGAGCCGGAACGCTTGCGCAAGGTGTTAAGCAAGCTGGAAGAAGTTCAGAGTTGCTGTGGAAAAATCAGCATGGCGGATTTGATTGTATTGGCCGGGAGTGCGGCGGTGGAAATTGCGGCCAAGGCAGCCGGAGTTGATATTGACGTTCCGTTTACACCGGGTCGTGGCGATGCGACAGCCGAGATGACCGATGAGGAGTCGTTCGGATATCTTGAACCGCTGCATGATGGCTATCGTAACTGGGTGAAAGCGGATTATGTGGTATCTCCGGAAGAAATGATGCTGGACCGTACTCAGCTGATGGGCTTGACGGCGCCGCAAATGACGGCACTGGTCGGCGGCATGCGGGTGCTGGGAGCGAACTATGGCGGGAGCAGAGACGGTGTCTTTACCAATCGCGTGGGGGTCTTGAGTAATGATTTCTTCGTGAATCTGACGTCGATGGATTACACCTGGAAACCGATGGGCAGCAATGCTTATGGGATTTGCGACCGCCGCACCGGCGAGGTGAAATGGACCGCAAGCCGCGTTGATCTGGTGTTCGGATCCAACTCGATTCTGCGCGCGTATTCGGAAGTCTATGCTCAGGATGATAATCAGGAAAAATTCGTCAAAGATTTCGTTGACGCCTGGGTGAAAGTGATGAATGCCGACCGTTTTGATCTGCTTTGATTCCGTTATTTTGCATACCAAGAAAGCCGGCAATGCCGGCTTTTTTACATTTAGCGGATGTCGTTTTCGAGTTTGAAAAAACGCTCGGCATTTTCCGATGCAATTTTACGGGCAACTTCAGGGGGCAGATCCGCCAGCCAGGTTTGGATATCCGCCACAACCTGGTTATAGGTCTTCCAGCGGTTGACACTGAAAGTGTCGATGGTAGCCATTAAGCGATTCTGATGCGCGAGAAGAAAGGCTTTCCACTTGAGGGAGAGTCTGCCGGTGGCCAACAACTGTTTATCTCTGACCGAGGTGTCGATATACAGATTCTGCGGATAGCGTTCCAGCATCTTGCTCAAGAGCGGAATTTCCGGTTTGGTTCCAAGATGAGCCCAGAGAATGCGTGCCTGCGGATCAATCTGAAAAATCTCATCAATGATCTCTGCATCGCCGTGAATCAGCATCGGCAGGCGAGCCTCGCGAGCCAGTTCCACCAAACCTTTTAAAACAGGGCTTTTACGGTCTTTGGCGAAAATATGTAGTTCGCCAATGCCAACGAATTTACCGGTTTGTAAAGCCGATTTTGCTTCATGGATTACTTCAGGCCGGTGCATCCAGACGGGTTTGTCGGCTTTGGTCCGATAAACGCTGAGAAAGGGGATTACTCTTGTCGGAGCATGCTCGTAGAGCTTGATGGTGCCCTGATTTGGAGTGCTGGTAATCAGAATTTTTTGTACTTGGTTTGCATCAAGAATGTCTATGATTTGCCGAGGGGAAAAGGTTTCTGCGTCGGCCTGGGCATAATGCGAGTGGGCGTCAATCAGCGGCAGAGTGTGTGCATTGCCTGCGTGGGTCTGCCATGTCATCAAGGCCAGAAAGCCTGCAAAGGGTAAACGGATTGCCGTTTGCCAACAGCGGTTATGTCTTAACATTAAGCCTCCTGTCTCGTTATGCCCGTTGGTCATTTTGCAGTAAACAGTCAAGTATCAAACGAAATGATTGCAATACCGCTTCAATGGGTTCGCCGTATTGTGCGCGAATAATTGCACCGTCAATTGCCAGCAAAATGGCATTGGTTCGTTGTTTGGCGTTTTGCCGATCGGCAAGTATACCGAGGATTAACTCTCCCATTTCGCGCTTATGGTCGCGGGATATCTCCACGATTTCCGGTAAGTCATTGGCCAGTTCACCGACGCTGTTAATAAAAGCGCAGCCTCGATAATCCGTATCGGCAAACCATTCTCCAAGTGCTTCGGAAATTGCCTCGGGGCGATTTCCTCGAGTTTTCAGCGCCCGATGCGAACCAATCCATCCAGCGCTGATGTCGATAATGCAGGAAGGCCAGAATCAGATCGTTTTTACTCGGAAAATGGCGGTAAAAAGTTACCTTGGTGACACCTGCTTCCCTGATTAACCGGTCGATACCGGTCGCGCGGATTCCTTCCCGATAGAAAAGGTCGTGAGCAGTCAGCAGTATCCGTTCGCGTGCCGGAAGTTTTGTTGCATGGGGGGGCGATTTTTTTATCATGCGAAATATTATAGACAAGTCTGTCTACTTCAGATAAGCTTTTTGTGTAGACAGATCTGTCTACTTTATCTTTTGAAATGAATTAAAAGATTGTCAGGAGAAGAGAATGGAAATAAAAATGCCGGTTCCGCCATTTGAAATGGCAAGCGCACAGCAGAAAGTTCGGATGGCAGAAGATGCCTGGAACAGTCGTGACCCTGAGCGGGTCGCTCTGGTGTATACCGAAGATACTCAGTGGCGTAACCGTACGGAATTTCCCCGAGGGAGGGAAGCAGTCAAAGAATTTTTGACAAGAAAGTGGCATAAAGAAAAAGAGTATCGCCCTGATCAAAGAGTTATGGGGATTTCGTCTGAATCGCATGGCGGTGAGGTTTGCCTACGAGTGGCATGACGATAGCGGACAGTGGTTTCGTTCCTTTGGCATCGAAACTTGGGAGTTCAACCCTCAGGGTTTGATGCAGCGGCGTTTTGCCAGTATTAATGATTTGACGATCGACGAATCGGAACGGAAGTTTTTCTGGCCGCTTGGGAGAAGGCCGGATGATCATCCGGGGTTGAGTGATCTGGGATTGTGAAGAGGCTGCGTTTCCCGTATTCATCGTCGATTATCTGCCGAAAACGACCTGAAGTAGTCGTTTTCGGCACATCGAGCATTGATTTTATGACGAGTGCGATCCGTAAAAATTACGCTTCGCCTTCGCGTCTTTGACCGCAGAAGAAGCCGAGCCCCGACACTGGGAGACTGGAAGGTGATGACGCTGCCTTTCGGAAAGTAGAAAACGTCGCCGGCTCTGGCGTGAACTTCCTGTCCGGTTTCATCGGAAATAATCATTTCGCCTTCAACGATGATTTTCATTTCGTGGTATGTATAAGTGTATACCAGTGGCTTGTCGGACTTTTCCATACGGAAGAAACCGCCGACAATGGTTTTGTCCGGATCTTCGGAAATGGTGAGGTCGGCCAGAAAAGCGTTGCTGCCTTCAACCCCCATGCTTGGAAGTTCGGTACGTTTGGTTGCTTGTTGGTAATGCGTCATCGCCATGACAGGTCTCCTTTCTTCAGGTGATTGGTGCGTGATAAAAAGTTCGGCTTCTTCGCCGAACGGGAAAAATCAGTGTTCTGGATCGAAGGTTTTCAACCATTCGACAAGCATCGGGTGATATCGTGTCAGTCCTTTGTATTCGATCAGCTCTTCGGGCAAGGTTTTCATGGTTCGGTGCAGGCGTCCTGGCCCAGTCGGGATTGGTGATCAGGTCGTTCAGGCTGATCAGGTAAGTGCGAATACTGAACAAGAGAGCATTGCTGCGCGGCATGCGGTCGAGAACTTGCAGTTCGACGCGCAGATAGACTTTTTCGCCGATGTTTTCCGGTGTGACGCTGTCGCGGTCGGTGCCCCAGTTGGGATAGGTTTCCGGAGAAGTGTCCATTCGAGCGTTGATGGTCAGGGTCCAGTTCAGGCGACGCACCGGTTGGCCGACCGGAATGGCGGTCAGGTATTTCAGTGCGCGTTCGAAAATACCCGCTTCGTGTGCCAATGGAACCGGTCCGTGCCATTCCGAAAAGCTCATGCCGGCATCAAAGGCCAGGGACCAGTCGGCCGGACAGGTGACGATACCGGCATCGAGAAACAGGTCGTTTTCCCCGCTGGTCCAGAAGGGCGATATCTCCTTGAACCTGACATCCCATGTATTCCATCGGCGGTTGCGGCAAGCTGCTGCTGTCGCCGAAAGTGAAGGTATCTTTAATCCCCAGCAGCTTGTTTTCCCAGCTCCAGACAGCGTCGTCTTTTGTTAATGAAAAATACTCGGGATAGTCCTTGCGACAGGGTAGTCATGGCTCGATCGATAAAATCCCAGCAGGCCAGATCCATATGTTCCATTGCCAGACAACGCTTCGGGTTTTCCTGTAGAACGATTTTACGTTCCGCCATTTCCGATAAATAGTGTTCGTCTATATCGAACAAATGTTCATAAACGCTGCCTTCCGGCCCCGGTAACGCATGCGGTTTCGATATTGACCGAATACATGTATTCGTCTTCCGGAAACGGAAAAGGGAAGCGCTTGATGGCGTCTTCACTGTTGGTGTAGGTGAAATCGTCGCGAAAAGTTTGTACGGGTTTGGGGGCAACTCTCATGGGTTTATCCTTTTAAATATCTAGAACAATCCGTTCGGATTTTGCGCGGGATACGCAGGGCATGACGCAGCAGTTACGGTCTTTTTCCTGTTGCGACAGGAAATCGTCACGGTGTTCGATGTCGCCATCTGCCACCTGTGTGAAACATTGGCCGCAGGACAACCGCCACGGCACATATTGGGAATTTCAACACCGTTGGCTTCCAAAGCTTCCAGCATGGATTCGTCGCCGCGGACGTGAATGGTTCGAGCGGATTTTTTCAGCTCAACATCGAAGGGGGTTCCTGGTTTGGGTGCAGCGAAGGCTTCGTAATGAATATGCGACTTGGGCCAGCCCACTTTGTTCCGCCTGCTGCAAAACCGAGTCGATGAGCGATTCCGGGCCGCAGATATAGATATGCGTGCCTTGTGGGCAAGCGTCCATTATCCCGGCGATATCGGCTCGCGGCGCGAAACGGCGGAGTCGTAGCGAAAAAGACGGGATCCGAGCATCTCTTGTAATTGGTCGGCAATAAGCGCCGGTTTGCGTGCTGCGATACAGATAGTGCAGTTCAAAGTCGGCTTTGCGACGCAACATTTCCGGCAGGTAAGACATGAAGGGCGTGATTCCGACACCGCCTGCAAGAAACAGGTGTTTTTTGGCACGCCAATCCGGAGCGAAGAGGTTGGAAGGTGGGGAAATGATCAGTTCATCGCCTTTCTGCACCTCCTGGTGCATGAAAATTGAACCGCCGCGTGATTCCGGCTGTAGACGGACGGCGATCCGGTAGCTGGACGCATCTCGGGGATCGCTTAACAGCGAGTAGGCGTTGCGAATGGTTCGATCTGAAGAAGGCATTTCGACCACAATGTGCGAACCGGGCGAGAAAGGGAAAAATTCGCCTTCGAGCGGGGTGAAGGTGAATTCGCGAATGGTTGGTGCAACATCCTGAATGTCACTGACCTGTACTTTGATCGCAGCATGACTCATTAGCTTAACTCCTCTGTTGGCGGAATGTCCTCCGGGTCTTCGGCATTGATCTGTACGCCGACATAAGCGGAATGGATGCGGGAAAAATGATCGCGCACCAGTAGCAGGCGATGACAGCCCGGACATTCAAACGGTGAATAGGTCACCCCCGTCGGTCAGGGTGTAGCAATGGGTGCAGAACAAACGCCCTTTCATTGCTCAAAGGTTTCAGTTTTTTAACCTGTTCTCCGGCCAGGCCGGCTTTGATTGCGAGTTGGTGGATGTCCCATAGGAAAGCTTCGCGGATTCCGGCAACGTAGAGATTACTGGAAACCGGCAGTTTGTCGAAGAGTTCACCAAAGGCGTCGGACATGGCGTGCGGGTCGATAAAGTGGCATCCTTTGGGCAGTTTGTCTTTACCGGCTGCACCGACTACCCAGCAGGAGCGTTCGCCTTCACAGGATTCGTACAACTGCGAGAGAGCGGAGAAAGCGCCCGCTTCGGCGATAAACAGGTGTTGTTGCACCGACGGGTCGATTTCGACCGGCGGATAAACCGGGCGACTTTTGATCGTGGGAACGGCTTGCATGGTTTTTCTCCTGATACGGCCTTATTGATTGGAAGCGATTTTTTCATCCATCGGCGCTTCGGCCAGATAGGCTTCCAGCGAGTCGTCAAGTGCATCAATCCAGGGGGTATGATGGGTCGGAGACATGGGTTCCGGTCATCAGGGAGGCATAGGCATGGTCGCGGAAGGTCATAATGTTTTCTTTCTTGTGATGCTTCCATTCGAGGAATGTCTGGTTGACTGCCGGAATATCGAAAGAGGGGGTAATCAGTGGCGTCCGATCAATTCCTGAATATAGTCGCCTTGAAAGGTGTACATCTCTTCGGCGGTTTGCAGCGTCAGCTCCTTTTCACGCCATTGCATCGAATGAGCGCTCATTTCCGCTTGCGTTTCCGGCAGGAGGATGCGGCCGAGGATGATGTCGCGCA
Organism: Thiomicrorhabdus sp.; assembly: GCF_963677875.1. Taxonomy (NCBI): domain Bacteria; kingdom Pseudomonadati; phylum Pseudomonadota; class Gammaproteobacteria; order Thiotrichales; family Piscirickettsiaceae; genus Thiomicrorhabdus; species Thiomicrorhabdus sp. Next base: position 38,880 of record NZ_OY782567.1, read on the forward strand.
CGTACCAGGCCTGGGCATCAAACATATTGAAGGTGTACCACTGATCCTGCATGCCGAGATAGAAGAATTTAGGATTGTTTTCCCAGACGACACCTTTGTAGAGATCAAGCGGCCAGAGCCGGTTGTCGGTGACCAGGCGGAGCGAATCCGGCAGAAAAGGGAAGTGATGCAGGTAGCCGGTACAGAGAATAATGGCATCGATTTTTTTCGACGTGCCGTCAGCAAAGTAAGCACGTTCGGTATCGACTTTTTTCAGAAGCGGTTTTTCTTCCCAGTTTTTAGGCCATTTGTAGCCCATCGGAGCCGTTCGGTAGCAGCTGGTAATGCTTTTGGCGCCGTATTTGTAGCATTGTGGAACCGATGTCTTCAGCCGAATAGCTGGCTCCAACCAGAAGAATGTCCTTGCCTTTGAATTCCAGTGCGTCGCGGAAATCGTGAGCATGCAGTATCCGGCCACCAAACGTTTTGAAGCCTTCGAATTCCGGTACTTTCGGGGTTGAGAAATGCCCGGAAGCCGTGACGACATAGTCGAATTGCTCGGAATAGATTTTGTCTTTGCTGTGATCGTGAACCGTAACGGTGAATTGTTCGCTGTTTTCGTTGTAGGAGATATTGCGCACCACGGTGTTGAAGCGGATGTAATCGCGCACCCCGGCTTTTTCGACGCGGCCTTTTATGTAATCCCACAAGACTTCACGCGGCGGATAGGAAGCAATCGGCTTTCCGAAATGTTCTTCAAAGGTATAGTCGGCAAATTCCAGACACTCCTTTCGGACCGTTGGACCAGAGGTAGCGGTACATGCTGCAATGTACCGGTTCTCCGTTTTCATCCAGCCCCGTACGCCAGGTGTAATTCCACAAGCCGCCCCAATCGCTTTGCTTTTCAAAACAGACCAGTTCCGGAATCTCCGCCCCTTTGGCCTGGGCGGATTGAAATGCTCTTAATTGTGCCAGGGCCACTTGGACCGGCCCCGATAATCGCAACGCGTTGAGTCATGTTGTTTCTCCTGTGCTGTTACTTTCATTCGATCGATATGGATCACGGAATAAAGTTTCTTTTTGAGAAAAAAAGTTTCTTTAAAGGTTGTTAGGAGATACGTTACCGGATTGCTGGGGGAATGAGTATTCCCAAGAGTTAGTAACCCAAAAAGGGTAGTTGCGGTGCGGCAGGGGGGTAGTTGATGCTTTTCAGGAGGTTTGCAGGGTATAAATAACGCCCTCTATTCCGAGAATTGAACCGGAGTCGGAATAGATTGCACAGCCTTTTTCGTAAACACTGCGTATTTCTCCGCTGGCATGCAGCAGGCGATAACGCAGTTCGAAGCTGCGCTCTGCCTGTATGGCCTTCTGAACATTGCACCAAACTGCTTCACGATCGTCACTATGGATCAGAGATCCGTAGGACAGTTCGGCATTGTTCACCATTTTTTCCGGTGAGTAACCGGTCAGTTCCAGGCAGCCGTCACTGACGTATTCCATCGTCCAGTGAACATTGTTTCGCGAGCGGGTAAATCATTGCTGGAACACGGTTGACCAGGCTGTTGAGACTGCGGTAGCGGGCTTCCTTGATTTGATCGGAGCGAATTTGCGGGGTAATGTCACACAGGGTGGCGCTGAGAGGATAAGGGCAGTTTGGGTAGATGGGTTGAAGACGAATTTCGCACCAGTGGATTTCGCCATCGATATCGAGAAGGGCGCAACCACAGCAGTTTGCGTTTCTCTGCTTTGGTGAAATTTCTGAAATGCCACCAGCCAGCCGACCCGGTCTTCCGGATGGATGAAATCGGAAAATGCCTGACCGCAACTGCTTTTGCGGCGAGTGTCCGGTTAATCTGAACCAGTGTTGGTTGGCGTAGTGAAGGCGGTTGTGTTTTTCGATCACAATGACCGTGTCATTCAGGCTGTCGATGATGCGGTGCAGTTTCAGGGGCGTGAAACTTTGCAGCCAGTCGCCGACTTTTGCCCTCCAGCCGCCCATCTAGCGATCATCCGGGGTGCGGTGACAGATGGGTGTGGCTCCAGGCGGCAAGTTCCAGTCTGGAGCGCAGTCCCGAGTTTACGCAAAAGGTTTTTGACGTAGACCTTGACGGTGCCGTCGCTGATGCCGAGTTCGCGCGCGATGAGTTTATTGCTCAGACCTTTGGAAATCAACTTCAGAGTCTGTCTTTCGCGTTCGGTCAGTTCTTTGAGAATTTCGTCGTCGTGATCGCCGTTTTCAACAAGGGCTCCGGCTCCGGAAGAGAGGCCTTGCGAACGAATGCTTTGCGCCAGCAGAGTGATGCCGGATTCGTTGAGAAGCGATTTTGCCTGCCATGACGGAAGTCAACTGCTGAAGAATCTGTTCGGAATCGGTATCTTTCAGAAGGTAACCGTCTGCTCCCAGGCTGATGGCATCCAGCAGACTTTGTGAATCCATCGAAACCGTCAGCATGACGATTTTACTCTTTGGCAGTCGGGGACGGAGAATCTTCAAGGCTTCGATACCGCTCATTTCCGGCATCTGATAATCGAGAAGCAGCAAGTCCGGAGCAGAAAACGGCAGATCGGCGATCAGTTCGACGGCTGAACCGTACGAACAGATCACTTCAAATTGTCGGCTTTCGTTGAGCAGTTCGACAACCCCGCGGCGGAATAGCGGGTGATCGTCAACCACGATGGCTTTCGCGACGGTTTCGTCATTCATGGGTTAATGAAACCTCGGTATTTCCAAATGCACCCGGGTGCCGCCCTGCTGGGCGCGGTTCGATAGACAGGCGCGCACGCATTTTCCGGGCGCGTTCTTCCATGATGCGCAGCCCGAAACTGTCGCGGCGTTTCTTTTGCGGTTGAATGCCGCTGCCGTTGTCTTCTATCAGGATTGTCAGGGTTTTGCCCTTGGTTTCGCTTTCGCTTTCGCGGGTAATGATGATCCGGGCATGTGAGGCATGTGAGTGGCGAACCAGATTGCACAAGGCTTCGCGGATAATAAACAGTGTTTCGTTCGGATAGGGAAGCTGTTCCAGGGCTTCCTTGGCGCGATTATCCAGTTCAAAGACGATTCCGGGAGCGTTGTTCAAGTTCTTCGACGGCATTTTGGATTGCCTGCGAGAGGCGGCTTTCCGAATAGGTAAGGCGTGAGGAGGAGATCAACTCCCGTGTCAGCCGATGAGCAAAGCCGATCTGCTCTTCAATGTCGGTTGCCAGTCGGAGGATGTTCGGGTCGGCGAGTTTCTCGCTCTGTCCGCTCAGACTGGAGGCGCGCAGTTTGAGATAGCCGAGAATCTGCGCAATCGAATCGTGCAGGTCGGCGGCTTGTTCCTGGCGCTCTAAGCTAATGGCCTGAGCGACGGCGTCAAGCCTTTTCTGGTGTGCCAGAAAACCTTTTTGCAGGGCATTTCGCAGTGGACGAAGCAGATTCGCGGTACGGTTATCTTGCGGAATTTGGCCGTGGAACGCCACTACCAGATAAGCCATTCGATTGCTCTCTCTGCTTTGTAGCGGAAAGAAAATAAACTGATAAGCGCCCAATGTCCGGGTTTTTTGTGCATGGCTGATTCCGCGTTCCTGCACATCCAGTGATTCGAAATAGTTCAGCAGTTGGGGGTTCGGCGGTTGTTTGTTTGCGGCATGCAACCTGATATTTATGGCCTGGGGTCAGTACAAACAGGCTGTGGTAATTTTCCAGTTGACTCAGGCAGGCGGATTGCAGCGCGTTTTGGGAAAGGATGACGGGCAGCAGGGTGTCTAATTGTTCACTGGTAGCGATTTGGAAAGCGATGTCTGAATAGTCGACGTTGGGAAAATCCGCTTTGCGGGAAAGCGTGCGCATACCTGTCCTACCAAATTGGAAACATTAAACGAAAAGAACTGACTGAGATTCATCACTCCTGTTCCACTCCGAAACGTCGCTGTTGCTCTATTAGTTTACCGAATAATAGATTTAAAGCATCAAATATGCCATTGATAATATTTACCAGCTACTCATTTGGAGATACTGCCAACGAAGTATTGTGTTTAATTCCTTGAATAATAAATCATATCAGTAATTTTTTTTTATTATCAGGAATCATGTATTTCCGGCGATCTTAAAGCGACTCCAAGCCGCATTTCAGGTTGTTAATGGCAAAAAAACTGCACTTAATAGAGGCGATAAGAATTTTTTGCACCAAGTTGGTTTTAAGCGGGAAATATAAGGAAATAGAGAGTCTTGCGCATGGTTGAAGACGCGGGTGGTACAGCAGAATTCGGTTTATTACCGACACGAATATCGAATTGCCGGTCAAGAAGCGATCCGAATGAGGCTTCGCAGTGGTGAAAAGTTTATTGTAACTTCCGAAGACGGCTGTCAGGGATGCGAATTACTGCCGCTTTCAGGAGCGCAGGACGGCTGGTCGATTTCGGTAGCAGCGGAAAAAGGCTTTGCCGAAGTAACCCGCGCCTTAATGGATGAGGGAGGCGCTGCGGCGGAGAAACTGCGGCGGAAGCTGCAGGGCTGGCAATGTGATTCATCGGTCTTGCAGTCGGCATATCGATTCGGCGCAGATGCTTTACCGGAAGTGACGGCACAAGAGGCGATCTCTGTAGTGGTGGTTGCGGCCGGGCGCAAGATGGCTGTGGACGGCCATCAACCGGCTGGTGAATTAAACGTGGTTCATTTCGCGCGGGAACCGATCGATTTGCCTGAACCGCTGGCAGAACCGGTACAGGAAATCCGCATTCCGCACAGCAGCGCCCGAACCTATGAAGTCAAAGCCGGACAGTGGATTCAGATTATCGATGTTCAAGGGAAGCAAAGTTCGGATTTTATTGCTTTTGACCAAGAAGCCTTGCGGCAGGGTCGCGAGTTGATGATTGATGGTACGGCGACCCGAACCGTGATGGGAAGATCCTTACCCCAGCCGGGGCTGTTTTCCCGATTTTTAGATCAGGAGCAACAAACCCTGTTGGAGGTGGTTCAGGATACGGTCGGACGCCATGACAGTTTTTTGTTTGCCTGCAGTCCGAAATACTATGAAGACCAAGGGTATTTCGGGCATATCAGTTGTACCGAAAATTTTAATAATGCATTAAAAGCTTATGGCATTCAGCCACGTCTCGGCTGGCCGGCAATCAATTTCTTTTTCAATACCTACGCAGAAGACTGCGGCAGTATCGGTTTTGCCGAACCCTGGTCGCGAGCCGGAGATTACGTGCTTCTGAGAGCTGATCGAGACCTGTTGTGCGCTTCTTCGGCCTGCCCGGACGATATCGATCCGGCTAACGGCTGGAAACCAACCGATATTCACGTACGGGTCTACGGAGAACAGGAAAATTTTCCGCGTTCCATCGCCTATCGAACCATACCAGAGGAGTTATCCCGAATGACCAAGCAGAGCGGCTTCCACCGTCGAACGTCGAAACTGACCAGGCATTTTGCCGAATATCGAGGCTATTGGGTCGCGACGGAATACGACGGCTGGGGGGCGAACAGCGAGTATCTGGCTTGTCGAGAAAGGGTTGCGATGATTGATTTGACGCCCTTGAGAAAATTCGAAGTGGTCGGTCCGGATGCGGAAGTTTTCATGCAGTATGCGGTGACGCGTAATGTTCGCCGTATGTCGGTCGGAGAGATTGTTTATTCGGCGATCTGTAATGAAACCGGCGGCATGATCGACGACGGTACTCTGTTCAAAAATGAGCGATCAGGCTTTTCGCTGGATTTGCGGCGATCCTTATACCGGTAAGTGGTTGCGGGAGCTGGCAGGAAAAACCGGCCATCGTGTGACGGTTCGGGAGTCGAGCGATCAGTTGCACAATGTTGCGGTGCAGGGGCCGCGAAGTCGCGAGCTTTTGCACGAACTGATCTGGACGCCGGAACAGCAGACGCCACTGGCGGAACTGGCCTGGTTCCATTTTACGATCGGGCGCATCGGCGATGCCAGGGGGATTCCGGTAATGGTTTCCAGAACCGGTTATACCGGTGAGTTGGGATTTGAAGTCTGGTGCCATCCGGACGATGCCGAAGTCTTGTGGGATCGGGTTTGGCAGAGCGGGCAAAAATACGGGATCGCTCCGATGGGCTTCGATGCACTGGATAAGTTGCGCATCGAAGCCGGGTTGATTTTTGCCGAGCATGAATTTTGTCCGCTGACCAATCCGTTTGAAGCCGGTATCGGTTTTACCACCCCATTGAAAACTAACGACGAAGACTTTGTGGGCCGCAAAGCGATTGAGCGTCAATCTCCGGAAAGTCGCCATAAGCTGATGGGGCTCGTCACCGAAACCAATGATCCGATTCATCACGGCGACGAAATTTATCACGGCCGTTTCCCGGTCGGAGTTGTGACCAGTGCGACGTTTTCACCGCTACTGAAACAGCAGGTTGCACTGTGTCGCTTGGCACCGGATTTTGCCGCTGTCGATACGTTGCTGGAAATCGGTCAGCTGGATGGCCAGCAGAAACGCATTCCTGCCCGAGTGGTTTCTTTACCGTTTTACGATCCGCAGCGGACTCGGGTCCGCAGTTGAGTTTGGGATTATTCCGCAGCGCGTGTGCCGTTGCTGCGGAGCGAATTCAGGTTATGCCGGTGCGCAAACGCCGGTGTTATTTGAGGGCAATGTCGCAAGGCATTGATTTTGTCGCTTGCGCGAACTTTGCATTTGAACCGGCAGCGGTTTGAAAGGGGAGCGCGGCTCGGCCGTTATCAGCAAAGCGGCTTAAGCGGGTATGGTTGGAGCTGGTTCTGTTCGGAACGGTTGCTGACATATCTTTTTCGATTTTGTTTGGAGGACTTTGCCGGTGCGATCCGGGAGACGCGATCCAACAATTTAAACAGGTTTGTTAAATCAACTTTGAGAGGTTTCAATTATGGAGCAGACAGCACCAACATTAGAAGCGCTACAAAAGATGATGGAAATGTCCGATACGATCAATATGGAGATTTTCTATTGGTTTTGTACCGCATTGATGGTCATCATTCATGTCGGGTTTCTGGCTTATGAAATGGGGGCTTCCCGTCTAAAAAACGCTTTGGCTTCCGGGGTTAAGAATATCCTGGCTTTCGCCTTTATGGTTCCAACCTTCTTTTTTATCGGATGGTGGATTTATTTAAGTATGTATAACGGTTTTGTACCGGATTTCGAAGCCGGGGCGGCGGGTCTTCCCTGGTCGGAGAATATGGGGCCGAACTTGAGCGATAATGCGTCCGGTATCTTCTGGGGGGCATTCGTTCTGTTTGCGGCGACGACGGCGTCAATTTTTTCCGGAGCCGTTATCGAGCGTATCCGTATGAGTTCTTTTCTGGTTCTGGCGGTGATCCTCGGTTCGGTTATCTGGATTCTGGCAGCTTCCTGGGGATGGCATCCAACCGGTTGGTTGACTACCGTGTGGGGGTATCACGACTTTGGGGCTGCCGGAGCGGTGCATATGGTTGCCGGTTTCTTCGCTTTGGGGGTGGTATTGAATCTCGGCGCGCGCATCGGGCGCTTTGGTGAAAACGGTGAAGTCTACGACATTGCCGGTCACAGCACGCCGATGAGCATGATCGGCCTGATGATGATCGTGGTCGGGTTCTTCGGTTTCCTCGGAGGGTGCATCATCTATATGCCGGGTGAGCAGTGGACATCCATCTTTGGAAATCAGACCACGCTGTCGGCAATCAGCTTTAATACGCTGATGGCTATCGCCGGTGGGATTATCGGGGCTTATCTGACCACTCGCCAGCCTTTCTGGATGCTGTCCGGAGCGATTGCCGGGATTGTAGCCGCTGCGCCGGGATTGGATCTGTACTATCCGCCGTTGGCATTCCTGATTGCCATGATTGGTGGTGGCGTAGCGCCGCTGGTTGATAAGTTTATGACGAAAAAGTTCAAAATCGACGATCCTGTCGGCGCCTTCTCTGTGCATGGTGCCAGCGGTGTGGTCGGACTATTAATGTTAGGAGTCTTCAGTGGTTTCCCAAATGTTGCGGAAGGCGCCCCTGCGATCTCGTTCATGGGGCAGCTGCAAAGTGCAATTGTCATGGCATTGCTTGGTTTTATTCCGGGTTATGTCTTATCGTTTTTCTTAGCCAAGGTCGGCTTGTTGCGTGTTCCGCCGAAAGCGGAAGTCGCTGGGCTGGATATTGTCGAAGTACCGATGAAAGCCTACCCGGAATCGGTTCCGGCGCAGAACGGTACGCCTGAACCTGTTTTGAAATAAAGTGTGAAAGGAGAAATTTTATGAATGCAAGTCCCATTACCAGCTGGGAAGGCGCGACGGCTTATTTTACGTTTGCCGACAGCCCGATCGTGATTGGATTTATTTTGGCGGTGTCAATTATCGTCACTCTTGGAGTTATTGCTTACTCCTTCTACCATGAAAATCACAGTTACGTTGATTACAAATAAACAATAAACATCCTGTCGGATGCGTAAAGCGGGCCTGGTCCCGCTTTTTTTGTGCCGGTATTTTTTATCAATTGAAGAGTAGGACATTTTGCGTGGTTGATGCAAAAGAATCTGACAAGGAGGGCAATGTATGAAATGGTCTGGATTTGAAATGACGAAACACCACAAAGCAGAAGCTTCTGTGGGATTGGATGGGAAAAAAAGTGAAGAGGCGGTCTCCCTCTTCACGTGCCAACAGGAGGAATTGAGGTGTAAAAAACCTCTGAATGCACTTTTAAGCGAAAACGCATTCAGAGATTTTCTCAAGGTGGTTAAAATGTTGCCGAACCTTTTGAGGGAAGGCCGGCAACAACCCCTTCCGATTACTTACTTTTCCGATTTCACCTCCACTGTGTTCTGGTTGGTTTATTCGGCAACATACGCTCTTGCGTTGCAGAGCTTGAGCATCTTTGCTCCCGCGCCGAGGATGAAAAATAAAGTGTCAAGCACGACAGGCCGGGACATGTCTCTCTCGTGCAGGTCGGGCTTGAATCGTCGGAGAAACAGGAACCTGTTTTAAAACGTGCTTGACTGGTGTTAATGTTATTGCAAATAGTAATAATTATCAACTTTATTTTAGGTTTTTTTATAAAAAAGTTTTCAGGGTGGCTTTTATTGCGCCGAGATAAAGGAGAAGGCTGGGATTTGAGGTGTCTGGCAAAGGAGGAGAAGTGGTTTCTGGACGAAGATGGATACTTGTGAGATGTGAAAAGCGTCACATCCGGGAACCAAAACAAAAATCCGGAAAGCGGTATACGCTTCAGCGGTTTGCCTTGAATGCATGCAGAATTGTGGGAAGTCTGAACCTGAAATCGCCGATGAATATCTCGCTGATGAATGTCTGCTTAGAAACGGGATGCATGTTTGAGGGGAATAATATTGAAAAACCGTCAGGTGAGCTTGACGGTTTTTCAAATTCCGGAAGGTTAATTAAACATGGTCGCAGCCATACCTAAATACCAACCGTGCGCTTTTTGCGCTTCTCCGGCGAAGTTGCCGTCTTTCGGATACAGGCCGCCGCTGGTTTTGGCGATTTTCCCATCGTCCAGTTTATAGGCTGCCGCTACGGAGATTCCGTGATCTGGAGTGACCAGAGAGTAGCACTGGTTGGCCATTTTAGCCGCTGAATCGGGTTCTTTCCCGCTTAATAGTGCTGCAACGGCCTTGCCGCAGAGTACGCCTTGAGAGTTGGCGGCAAACCCGGATTTTGGCATCGGGCTGGCAATGCTGGCATCTCCGAGAACGTGGATGTTGGCAACCAGAGTGGATTCGAAAGAATCCGCATTGACCGGACACCAGCCGGACTCGTTTACCAGTCCCATCCGTACGGCAGTGGTATTGGCCTTTTGCGGCGGAATGTAATTGATCACGTCGGCTTTGATTTTTTCGCCTGCTTTAGTGGTGACGATTTTGTTGTTCGGGTCAATGGCCGCCACTTCGCCGCCGTTGGATTTGGAAATCCATTCGATCATTGCATTGTCGCTTCCAAAACCGTAGTGTTCCTCCCAGCCCGAAGTAAACAGACCTTGTTTGGAGAACTTGTCTTTGGCATCCAAAATCAGCAGTTTGGCTTTTGGTTTATGCTTTTTCATATAGTGGGCGATCATGCTGGCTCTTTCATAAGGCCCTGGAGGACAGCGGAACGGATTCGGCGGAGCGGCCATGACCATGGTGCCGTTCTCGGGCATGTCGCTGATCTGCGCTTTCAGCATCATGGTCTGATAACCGGCTTTCCATGCATGCGGTACTTTGAAGGAGGTCGATTCATCGTGCCCTTCAACCATATCCCAACGGAATGAAATCCCCGGAGAAACTACGAGACGGTCGTATTCCAGCGGTTGATCGTGGTTGGCCAAAGTAATTTCCTGAGCATCCGGGTCGATACCGATGACTTCGTCATGCACGAATTTGATCTGGTGTTTGGCAAGGTTACGGTAGTTAAAGGTGATGTCTTCCATGCTGGTGATTCCGCCTAGAACCCAGTTGCTGCCAAAGCATGTGGAATAGTCTGCATTGCGTTCAACCAGCGTAACCTCGATCTTCGGGTTGGCTTTTTTGATGGTATGGGCGGCGGATAAGCCACCCGGGCCGCCGCCGACGACCACGACTCTTGCCGTGGAGGAGGAACCGGTCATGCGCCCTAGAGAGCCGGAACAGCCAACCAGTAGTCCGCTTCCTGCCAGGGCGCCAAGTTTCAATAAATCTCTTCTTTTCATAATGCTTCTCCTCTGTCCATACGGAACTTGTTTGAATACCCGCTTTTGAATATCTGAAAGTCGTAATGGCAGTGTGTTAATTGTTTAAGTTTTATTTAAGAATGCTTAGAGCAAGTAAGAAAATAAGTGAATTGCCGATGCTTTGCAAATAATAATTATTTATATTAAGGTTTTCGCATATGTTTTATCCGCAAAGGTGCTGAAGCGCGTTTGTCGTGCGGGTAAGAGGAAGGACTGGAAAGGCCGCCGAGGGAGGCGGCTGCTCATTATGTGATTTCAGGTTCGCTTAGAATTTGGCTTTTACTCCGGCGTAGATAAAGCGTCCGCGTAGAGGCCCCCAGATATGGGTGACATCGACATTGCCGTTATCGTCGTAAAAGAGCGGAGAGTCGCCTTCTCCGGTCTGAGTGTAATCCAGTAGATTGTTGACGCCGACATAGGCTTTCCATTGTTTGTTCAGTGATTTACTCGCTTTCATATCCACCGTGTAATACGCAGGGGAATGGGAGCCTTTGTTGTCGTTGTTGGCTTTGTCATGGAAATGCTGATCGTAAGCGGCTTCGGTGTAATCGCCGTAGTCGCGTTGGCCGATCCAGGTGACGGTTGTATTCAGTTCCCAGCCGTGTCCGTCATAGTCGGCCATCAGACGCAGGCGTTCTTCCACCGGCAAAACGGCAAAGGTGTCGCGGTATTTACGGTCGTACAGAAAGGTTTCCAGCGCGGCACCGATCGACCAGTGGCCGTTGAGTTGGTAGCTTCCAGTGATATCGGCGTGCTGCACTGTACCGGTTCCGTCGCTGTTGACCAGTGTCGGAACCCCTGCGATTGATTCGAGTTTGGCGAGATTGTCGACGGCGGTCCAGGTGTAGCTGGTTTCGAAATAGGTGTCTGTTCCGTTATAAGCCAGGCTGTAGTGTACGGAGTTGGATTTTTCCAGCTCGTCGACGCCGATTGCAAAGCCGTCATCAACAATACCGTGGTCGGTTTCGAAAAATGCCAGAGGCACTCGATACCCTTGTCCGGCTGATAAGCGTGAAGTCCAGTTGAAGTTGTGGTCGTAGCGGACATGCATTCTCGGAGAGAGAATGGTTTCGTCAAAACGGCGGTTCTGATCAACGAAATCAACATCGATTTTATCGGCACGCAGAGCCATGGATATTTCAAGTTTGTTGCTGGCCGTCCAGATGTCTCTAATGTAAGCACCGTTGGTTAAAAGGTCGTAAGAATCGTTGGAAGGCAGAGTGCCGCCAGTGGAATGCGAGCGGTAACGGTCGTGCTTCAGGTCAACCCCGAAGGTTAAGGCATGCCGGTCATTTAAAAAATAATCCGCACGTGCATCGGCATAATAAATGTCCTGGTCGGCTTTATAGGTAATTCCTTCATAGATGGTATCCATCAGGCTGTCGACGTAAGAAGCCGTAACCTGTGTTTGTAGATCATTCGAGATTGCTCTTTGCCATTTACCGGAATAAGATTTTTTCGTGGTAATAATGTTTTCCAGAAAATCTCGTGGAGAAGCACCTGCGGCAATATCCGGGCGGTTGTTGATGTTATTTCCGATAAAATCAGCTGTTCCCGGTGCTGAAGTACGTGCATCGGATTCCGATTTGGCGAATTCACTGCCGATAACCGGCCCGCCGAAAACTTCGGAGCGTTGATCTTCGATACGAAAATTGACTTTATCTTTATCATTGAGATCATGCCAGATTTGAGCAACCAGCGCGTGGTTTTGCAGGGAAGGCGATTCATTGACCCAGTTATCGTCCTCATCAACCTGACCACGGTTATCCGATTGTGCAGACAGAAGAATGGCGGTTTTTTTTATCGGCGCTCAGTTTGGTGCCGACAATCTGGTATTTGTGATAATCCTGATTTCCCTGAGACAAGTCAAAACTTAACGAATCTTCCCAGGGTTTAGACGTAACGACATTGACTACGCCGCCGATCGCTTCCGGAGCAATCAGGGAAGCGCCCGCGCCGCGAGCGATCTCGATTGAGCTGACACCGGCCATCGGAATCGCGTCGAAGCCGTAAAAACCTTCCATAATTGAACTGTTTGGAATGCCGTTGATCATCAGGGTGGTGTGTTCTCCCTTCAAACCATTGAGCATGACCCGTTTGACACCGCACATGGAACATTCGGTACTGACTTTGACTCCCGGTTCGTTTTCAATCGCCTGCGCCAGACTTGCCGCCTGTTTTTTTTCGATCTTTTTCTCGGTCACCACCTCGGTATGCACGATGGTGTCTTTGAGTTTTAGCATCTTGTCGCGCTTCTGTTCAGGAGTTAAAGATTCAATCGTGATGGCATCGAGTTTGGTATCGGTTCCGGCGGCATAAGCTGTGGAGTAAATGCTCAGAAGGGCGAAGGCGAGTGGCGAGAGTCTGGAGGCTCCAAATCGTTTCATCGTTATAATTTCCTTTGAATTACTTTTATTAGTTATGATGTATAAATTAATTAGCCATGGCTAAATTAAAGTTTAGTTATGGATTTAAGTCAATAAGAAAATGAGAATGATTGTCATATTTTTTAAGAGAAGGGGGCAGATGACCCGGTTGAGGTCACCGGCTTTCCGTAAAGCTTTTGAGAAGTAATTTTCCTTATTGCTTCTTTAAGGTGTTGTTTTTAAGTGTTTTTTTTGTTTATTTTGGAGGGTGATTGTCTGGCTGAAAGCTTGGCCGCAGAGTAAGATCGGTGAAAAAAGCGTTTATTTCTGACGTGAAAACGGATTCGTTTCGCACCCTTATGATTATGAAAAAATAGCCGGAAGATAAAAAATAATGGGAACGCAAGGGAGAAAGAGAAAGAAAACGAACCGGAATGGAAAAATAAATTAGGTCGAATTTATCGCAAAGAATTTGTCGGCAACAAAAAAAATTTAATACTGGTTTTCACCAGTGAGTTTATTGATTGCAGACCGGAGTATTCGGCATTCTCAGCTCGGGGAGGAGGAAGGCTTTTTCAAAGCAACTTGACTGCCTCAGAGCAACGGTAGCGTTTTGATTTTTTAGACCGTTCGGGGTTTGAAAAGAGTCAAGATAAGATCATTGCGGCGTGAAGCGAAATTTGTCGGCCCGTTTTTGCGTTTTCGAGCGGGCGGTGTTTTTATTTTCGTGCACTCGGCGGAACCGAACTGGCGATTCGGAGCGATCATTGATCCGCTCCGGTTTTTTGTGTCAACGGCTGATCAATTATTTATGGTGTTCGGCAGCGCGAACCAGTTTATTGGTAATGCGTCTGACAATCGGTGAAACAAACAGCACCGAGGGATAAGCAATGATGAATGCCGTCCACCAGGCATGGAACCAGATCACTAAAAAGTTTTCCGGTATGCCGACGTTCATGGCGCTGATAACGCCCGACATTAAAAAAGACATAAACAACGCCATAAAAAAGGCGAAAACAAAATGGTGATGGCGAGGATGAAACATAAAACGTCCTGTTTTGTTTATTAAGCCGATTGTCAAAGAGATTTTTATTCAGCAGAGTTAACCTCTGAACATCCTGAATAATTTTAAGAAATCACTTCCGATCATGTCTGATGTTTTTGACATTGACATTTTGGTTTTACACAAAATGATAATGATCATTACACTTTTTCGCTATTGTCGCGAGTTTTCTCTGAATGTCAAATTCTTGAGCGTTTCCCTGTGGCTTCCCTTGTGAAAGAGAGAGGGATTGTTTTTAGAATGGCGTTGTCAATATGGCATTTTGTTTTTTAGGAAGTTTTACCTTCTGACGGGCTTGTGCTTGGGTTCTCGCCTAATGATCTCATTTAATAACCACTCCTGAATTATCAAAAAAGGGCTTGGTGAAAAGCCCGTACGCGTCTCATTGCTTATAGTTGCTTATGGAAGCTTGCTCTAAATTTCCTTGGTTTAGACGTCACGAAATGCCTTTTAACTTGTCGGATGATATCTGCCTTATCCGTAAATTATCCTAAGCCATAGAGTTGCCCATTAGTTTTGTTTAACTTGATTGATAGGCTGCGCTTATCGGAATAGGGTTTTCTGAAAAAAATATCAGAGTTTTCTTATTTTGGGTTGCAAACATAATTTTTATAAATATAATACTGGAAAAGCAAATGATAATTCTTCTTATTACTATTTGTAAGTAGTTGTTTTTTCAAATGTGAGCGATATGTAATAGCTGAAATATTTGTTTTTGCCTGAGAGTGGATGCGGTGATGACAAGGGAGCAATTCCTGAGGTTCCCCTTTTTTGTAAGGCCGCATCGACAGGTGTTTAAGTTGACAAGGGAGAGTGTCTTGAGTGAGGCGGTTGAAGTAGCGAATCGCTTGCTACAGGTTTATGCGGATTCACTTAAGCATGACGGTTTTGCGGACTTTAAGGTTGAGATAAAAATTCTCAAACGGGGACAAAAAGAGGTCATCGTTCATAGCGGAAAGCAGTATCGTTTTGTTTTGGATTTTCCGGAAGAACAGCAGTCAAGTAAGCTGTTTGAAGACTATCAGTTAGTCTCCAGCAAAGAGCTGGATCGATTAAAAAAAGGACAGGCCAAGTCCTTTACTTTGGCTCGTACGAGTTAAAGTTGAATATGGCATAGCGCATGGAATCGATGCGTAAAAATGAAACCATAGGTTTGATCATAAATTTTTGTAATGAATTTTTATGCTTTGTTATCAGACAGATTGGTGTACTACAGGCTCAGGTGATTTGTTTTTGTATCGCGAAAAGTTCGTGGAGAATTTTTGCTAAAACGAATTATTTGTAATAACCGTTATTCCTTATAACGGCCGGGTTCTTTAAAAATTGAGCTTTTTATTTTTTCGCTGCGGATTGTCGGCGAAAAAAGTGAATTTGAATGCATGCTTCCGGACGAGAAATTTCAGGAGGCATGCTTCAAATTGCTTTGCAGGCCTGATAGACGGAGACGGCCTGCAAGGTGAAATCAATCGCCGCCTGATCAAAGGGTCTTATGTCTTATCCCTGCTGACCGGTTTTGAGCAGTGTTGCGCGTTTGGTTTGATTTACATCGCTCCTGTGGGTGGAGGTTGTTCTTATTGCGGCATAGCCGCGTTTTGTTATAGCTCAAGCGGTTACCCGCCTGAGTTTTACTATTTTAAGAGTTGAAGTAAAACCCTTTGCAAAGCTGCGGCAGAGCAAAGAAACACTAGGAGTTAAATATGTTAAGTCAAACTAAAATTCAAGAACTAATGTCTAAATTCGCCCAGGTGAATGTCAACCAAATCAAAGATAAGTCCTTGCGCGCCAAGGCGGTTAAGCTCAAGAAAAAACAAGCCGGTTTTACCCTGCTTGAACTGCTGGTAGTGGTTGCTATTTTGGCAGCGATTGCCGGTACGGCCACCATTGCCCTTAAAGATACTGATATGCGTGCTTCTGCTGCAGCCCACGTCGCTATGATGGACGAGCTGAACAAAGGTATTCGTACCTATCGTGTTATTAAGAAAAATGTTCTTCCTAGTCGTTTTGACTCGCTGCTGACGGAAACTGGTACTGATCCAGGTATGCTCGGATTTGATCCTGCTGTTGATGCGGTAATTGATACGGCTATTCCTGGTAATGTTGCCAATATCATGATCGATGGCGGTTTGGATGAGTTGATGTATATCGATGCCGACTATGATGATTCCTCTGCTAGTCTAATTTCTGATGGAGCTACTGCGCCTTGTAGTGCCGCTAATATTCAAGCAACGATTACATCGCGTGCCAATGCGGTAGTTGCCGGTAATATCTTTATGACTCCTTCAGCCAATGGTTGTGGTGTGGCAGTACCTTTAACGGCAGACACTGCTTTTGCTGGTGTTTTATGGAACGGCGGAAGTGAACGTCTAACTGGTCAAGAAGATCCTGCGGGTGCTAATAGTGCTTACAATGCAGAAGGTAACTATGCTTATTTGATTACAGGTATCGGGCCTTCTTCAACTCTATTTGATGCTAATGAGTTGGGTGGTATGACAACGGTTCCAATTTATCGTCACGTTTCTGAAGCTGAGTATGGTCGCTTTATGGCGGTCTGGAATATCGGCACCTACGATGATACGGGAGCTATTGTCGCCGGTGATCAGCTTGAGTTGGTTACGATTGTTGATGGTGCCTTGGATACCAAAGAAGAAGAGCTTGGTGAATGGGATGGTACTCGTAACACCATCTAAGCGCTTCGTTTAGTGTTGTGTCACTCGGAACCGTTTTCCTGTCAGCCGGTTCCGGGTGGATGTGTTGGCGGATTCTCAGCCCACTTGAATCCGCCCTTTTTCCTGTAGAAAAGAGTTTTGCAAAGAGCGCGTAATCTTAGGAATCGCTGTTTTTGCAAAGCGCTGTTTGAGGAATGTTCATTCGGGTGATGCCCTTTGTATTTTGTGAAGTCCTGTCTTCAACGGCGGGAAATTTCGCATTTTTCTGGTGTTCTTGATGGGGAAAGGAGGGGGAAATGAATGATGACGTGCCCACAATGGCGGGATTTACTCTGCTTGAGCTGTTGGTGGTGGTGTCGATTCTGGCTTCAATCTCCTTTATTGCTGCAACCAACTTGCAGGGTGTGGATCGCGAAGTTGATTCGCAACTGGAGCGGGTTGAGCTTGCGGAAGTTGCAAAAGCTGTCAGGCAGTTCAGAGCCGATACCGGCTATTTTCCCAAAGAAGGGCCGTTTGATTATGAGGTGCATCCGGCGGCTAAGTTTGATTTAGCCCAGCTGCCTGTTTATGCGCCTTTATCTACCGCAGATAAGCAAGTCTGGTTTGATAATGCCGCCAATTTAAGCCAGCTGACCGGCATGGGAATTCAGTCTTATATGGAGACTTTAATGCCATGGACTTCAGCCGCGGCGCGGGGCTGGCGCGGCCCTTATCTGGATAGCAGTGGTGAAGGCTATGTGGATATCGGCAATATTGTCAGCGTTAGCGACAACCCTGTTAGCGGAGATCCGGTTGATGATGTCCCTGCGATCTTTATCGGCGGTGAAAAAAGGCCGCAGGGCGTTTATTTCCTCAGTCGGCGTATCCATCAACAGCATGTCGATTACCTAAGTGGTGAAGTGGGTGATCTGGAATGGGCTGGTCGGCCGGTTTTGATGTTTGTGGAGAAAAACAGTCGTTCGATTGCCGAGCGTGTGGTGTTGGTTGCAATGGGGGCAAATGGCGAATTTGACGGCTACACTGTCGATTGCGAGCCGAAGGTTGACGATCAGGTGATTTGTATTTACGCGGATTAAGAATTTAAAAGGTGCGAATAAAAGTGATTTTTATAAGAAAAACTGGGGCTGGGCACAAACAAATTAACTCGATTATTTTAGGAGTAATACTGGCAATGAGTGCTCTTTCAGCAAGCAGTCTGGCAATGGCGCAAGACATTTTATCCAAGGCGAAACAGGCACATGGTGATTTTGGCGACTATCGTTATATCGAAGATATGGCGGAGTTTGTAGAACAGAACAAACCGATGAAAGAAGGAACCAAAGAAATTCAGGTCAATAAGCTGGTGGTGTTTGACGGCGTGATTAAAACCGCGCCGGAAGTGCAGCAGACCGGTTATCTGCAAACGGCGCTGGCGGTTGCCAAAGTGGATCCGGTGCCGCAGGTTAAACACATGATGTTTGTTGAAGTAGCAGAAGATATGGTCATTCCGGTTTATGCCGCTAAAGAGGTGGTAAATGAATTCAATCAACTGGCAAAACGCTACGGAGTTGAATCTTTCCGCGGTAAAAATCTACGCTTTGCCGGTATTCATGTTTACAACTACTCGAAAGGCCCGGCAATGGTGATCGAGTCGATCGCCGCCGTTAAATAACGGTGATCGGTTGCAGCAGCGGTGATGACTTGGCTATTGCTGATGGCTCTGGGCAATTGCAAGCGTTTTAAAAACGGCGTTTTGCGGGTAGTGACCTCTCAGGAATTTGCGAAAAATGGATTTTAAACAGCGCAATCAGGCATCGTTTGCCCGTCGGCAGATTCGGGAAGATGGTTTTACGCTTCTTGAACTGTTGATGGTGGTGACGATTCTCTCTTCCACCGCCATGCTTGCCATGATGACTATGGAAACCCAAACTTCCCAGCACCGTATTATCGATACGGAAAACCGTCTGAAACTGCTGAAAAACGCCACTGTAAAAACCGTCTATATTAATCAATCTCCGGTTGATACAGGGTATGTCGTTGATAACGGCCGCTTGCCACCATGCGTGGCTGGCCTGCTAACCGCGACTGATTGTGATGTTTCTACCGGTGGAACATCGTCAATGTTGACATATGGGTTTCAAGCGCCTGTGTTTGATCCAACACCTGATGCTATAAGTCGATTTAATAATAACTCCGGGGATGAAACTGAGTTTTTGGAAAGTGATGAAAGGCTTTGGAAGGGGTTTCGATCAGTTTATCTAAATAGTGTTATCACGGACGATTTTCGTGATTCTTGGAGGGGAACAGGGGACTTGGATTCTTCAAGCAGTCATGCTTGTCCGGGGATAGCGAACTCAAATTTTGATGATGAAAGAAACTATGGATGGTGTAGGAAGTTAGATTCGAATCGTCTCACCTATATTGGATTAGGAAGAGATGGTTTAACGAATTATGAGGCTGACTACGACGGTGATGGCGTGAGCCCTGATGCGAATAGTGACGGGATTGATGATGAAGATTTGATAGAGCCTCAACAAGATAAAGATATGGAGATATCTGTTGAGCCTAGTGAGTGGAGACGAGATTCCTCAGCAACCTTTCTGGTTAATCTCACAAATAACTCTGGTTCCGATATTGAAGTTTCTAATACTTCAACAGGATATGCCCTTGTTCTGCTGGAGTTTGTAAATGGTGAAGACCGAGGTTTCTGGCGACAAACGGAGCTTGCGGATAAGAGCTTGTCATCAGGAATAAACACCGTCGTCGTTAGTGGAGGTTCTATCGTTCTGACAGCGACTCTTGCTTCAGGTTTAGCAATAGGTGAACACCTTTTATTTTTGGCAGCAAAAGACTCGGGTGGGCTTAGAAGAGTTGATGATGATTATCCTCGGCAGAATGGCTCGACTGATCGTCTGACCCATAAATTCACCGTTTATTCAGGGATTGGAATCAAGGATGGCAGCTGTGGTGCAGATATTTGCTGGGAAATTAATTAATGAGTGATTCAAACGCTTCGGATCAAACCGGTTCAGGCTCCTCTTTTTTAAAGAGAGTTGATTTGTCCGTTTTAAAAGGACTGGGTGGGCTTTTGTCTGCCAAGGCTTTGGGGGAGCACCTGGTGTTCTGTTACGACGGATATGCGGTAAGCGGCGCTTTGGTTCGTTTACATGGAGGAAAGGCGGAGCTGCTGTGTGTGGCGATGTCGGTGCAGACCCGCGAACAGAAAGCGATTGAAGAAATTCTCGCGCAGTTCCGTGCGCAAAAGATCAAACGTTGGCCGAAAAGCGCCATTCTGGCAACGGCGGAAGTCGGTGCTACAAGCCTTGATCTGCCGGTGTCGGCAAGGACGTCCAGACAGCAGTTACAAAATCTGATCAGCTGGGAATTGGAGTCGAATGTGGCGGAAATCGCACAGCTGTGGTCGATTGGTTCGCTTCTGGAGGGCTTTGGTTTTATTACCGCGGAGCAACGTCAAAACGCCGGCGTTGAGCTGGAATTGAGCCGTAGCCAAAATGCTTCGATGATTCGTTTTGGCGAGATATGCATTCAGCTGGGGTACATTTCCCGCGATCAGCTAAATGAGGTGATGAAGGTTCAGGAACGCTTGTTGTCGATCGAGGGCCAGCTGGATTGCGCCTGGCAGGAACCGAAAGTGGATGAAGATGCGGAGAATCAGACAGAAAGCGATCTGTGGTTCGGCAGCGGAATTTATCGACATAACCGGCATCTGTGGGTGGAAGCCTTTGCCCGGAATAGTTTGAAGCTGAAATCCATTGTGCCGCTGCATGGGTTGAGTTCCCTGTTCATCGAACAGAGTACTTTTGAAGACCATGAACAGATTGTTGCTGAAATTTTTAAAGAGCGGGTGGTTGTTTTACGTTTTGTCGGCCGGGTGACGGTATCGGTGAATCATTTACGGCTGGATTGCAAAGATGACCAGCTGAATGTGGTGACAGCAGCGATTACCGAGCTGATGCGCCCGGAAACCGATGAAATTTGGTTGAACAGTGTGCATGCCGACGGCAAAGCGATGTGTGAAGCTCTGGAAAGGACGCTGGGTAAGGATGTGAAGTATGTCGGCGATGCGGTGAGCGTTACGCATTCGGGATCATCGGTTCCGCAGACCTGGTTGTATCGTTATGCCGCTCTGGCGCAGCTGGAGGCGGGGCATAAACGCAATAATTTGCCCTTTATCGCAGCTCAGGATCCGCGTCCGCCACTGTGGAAAAACAAAAATGTCTGGCGCTATTCGATGCCGGTTCTGGCGGTGCTGGCGCTGGGCCTGAACGAAGGATACATGCAGTACCGACTGGCGGAAGAGTCGGCCAGTCTTGCCAAAATTGAAGCAAAGAAAGAAGAGCAGGTTCGATTGGCGCAACAGATCGGGCTGATGGTGGCCGAGACCAATAAAGAAAAGGAGAAGCTGCAGGAGATCACTACAGAGGTCGAAGCCATGCGGAAGCAGGTGTTGCAAATGAAAGCGCTTTCGGAGCGCAACCCGCTGTTGATGGAATTGCTGTTATCTCTTCAGGAAAGCATTAACGATTTTGTGGTTGTTGACCGCTTTGTCGAAAGTAATCAAAGCGAACGCACGAAGCAAAAGGGGTTTGAGCTGCAGGGCTGGGCGTTGAACGATAATGCTGCGCAGCTGTTCTCGCGCGAGTTGAATAAGCGGGTGGCAAAGCTGGGGTATGAAGTATTGCAAGTCAAAATCAATCGTTCGATCGGTCGCTCCGGCATTCGCGGTTACGGTTTGAGTTTGTGGTTATTGCCGAAAAACAAGGCCGAAGCAAGGGCGGTGGAAAAACGCGCCGAGACTTCTGTGGCAAAGGGTGTGGATAGCCGGATGGCTCGGATATAAGGACCAAATAGAGCATGCAGTCGTGGAATCGCTTGGGAAGAAAGAAGCAAAACCAGATTTTGATGCTGGTGACCTTTGGCGTGGTCGGAATGTACCTGTTGCTGTGGCATTGGGGGAATTATCAGGCGCTGACCCATACGGAAAGTATGGTGAGCCGCGCGGAAAACCGCTTGCAATTAAAGACCAAAGAAGTGCCAAAAATGCCGGAGTCTTCATTGTCTCTGGAAAAAAAGTACAAGGAGATGGAAGAAGTGAAGGCCGGGTTACAGGTCGAGTATCGGCAATTGAGTTCGGTGTTTATGCCGTTGAACGATATTCAGGTTTATCAGAATCTGCAGTTGGGGATCTCCGATCTGGCGGAGGTAAACCGGGTTCGAATTCAATCGGTTAGTGAAATCGGTAAGGCATCGATCAAACAGGCGCAGGCAGAGCGGGAGAAAGTGTATTTCGACACTTCTAATCAGTGGGGGCGACCGTTGCTGAAATATCAAATGAATACTCGTTACGGCGATCTGATGGCGTTTTTGCGAGAGCTGGATTCACTGACCTATCAGGTGTCGCCGGTCAATGTTCAAATTGAAGCGGAGTTGGCGGATGAAAACGCTGGTGGTGATCGTTCGGCACAGCAATATTTGAATGTCATGGTGGTGTTGGCTTTATGAGCTGTGAAAGTGTTGGAGAGGTGTTTGAGCGTTTATTAACCGACTGCGTGCAAAATGGGGGTTCCGATCTTCATCTGACCGTGGATCGCCCGGTGGTGTTTCGAATCAGCGGTGAACTGAAAACCGTTGATGGCGTGTGTATTTCGAAAGACGATCTGCAAGCCATTGCCAGACATATTTTGTCCGACAGCCAGTGGCAACTGTATGAACAGGACGGGCAGGTGGATTTCGGTTATACCTCGGAACTCGGCTACCGTTTTCGCGCCAATTTGTACCGGTCGATGAATCAGCCATGTCTGGCGTTGCGTTATCTAAGTGATGATTTTCTCTCTTTTTCCGAACTTGGGCTGCCTGAATATGTTCAGGGACTGGCAAATTTGAAAGACGGCCTGGTTTTGGTAACCGGTGCGACCGGAAGCGGAAAATCAACCACGCTGGCGGCACTGATCAATCATATCAACCGCACACAGAATCGCCACATTATCACGATTGAAGACCCGGTGGAATTTGTCTATCAGGCACAGAAGTCGATTATCCATCAACGTGAGTTGGTGACCGATGTGAGCAGCTTTGCCAGTGCGGTGCGGGCGTCTCTGCGAGAGGATCCTGACGTCATCCTGGTTGGAGAGTTGCGCGACCGTGAGACGGTTCAGGCAGCGATCAGTGCCGCCGAAACCGGACACCTGGTGTTTTCGACTTTGCATACGAATGATGCCGTCGGCACAGTGGATCGGGTGGTTGGCTTTTTCCCCGGCGAGGAGCAGGGAATTGCACGCAGCCGTTTTGCAATGTGTCTGCGTAGTGTGATTTCACAAAAACTGATTCGTCTGGATCACCGAAATGGTCGTGCGGCGGCACTGGAAATTATGCATGTCAATAAGGCGGTCAGCAATCTGATTGCGATGGATCGGAGCAAGCAGTTGTATTCGGTGATTGAAACCAGCCGGGCGGAAGGTATGCAGACAATGGATCAGGCGTTTGTCGAGCTGGTCAAACGTGGTGCGATCAGTCCGTACCGCGCCAGAGAGATGGCGAGTAATCCGCAGGCGGTGGATAAGTTGTTGCGCCTGTTTGCGTAGCACAAGGGTGAATTTTGATTAAAAACGAATCTATTTTGACTACCGCCGCGTTGCAGGTGGGGTTGATTGATGTTGATACGCTGAACGACTTACGTCCGCAGGCACGCCGGGAAAGACGTTCCGTGCTGGAGTTATTGATGCGCCATTACCGTTTTCCGGAAAGCGCCTTTTATCAAGCTCTGGCACAGCAGTATGAACTGCCGTATATCCATGCGGATCAACTGGATGCAAGTGCCGCCCCGCTTGCCAGACTCTCGGTGAATCTGTTGTTGCGCAAAGAGGTATTGCCGGTGCATCTGGACGGACAGTTGTATCTGGCCATGCAGGACCCTCACGATCGGGTGGTTCTGGACTTGGTGCAACGCGCCCTGGGGGAGAAAGTATTACCGGCGGTGGCGGAGCCCGACGCTTTGAAATATGCGTTGGCGTCAATGCATGCAACGGCCGAAGAAGATGAATTCGATGCGGTTTTGGCGTTGGACGGCCTGATGAAGCAGAGCTATGTCCGCCGTGCTTCGGACATCCATATCGAACCGGGACATGATTTTACCCGTGTACGAATGCGCGTCGACGGCATGATGCAAACGTTAGGGATGCGTTTGACCCTGGCGGAAACCGAGGCACTGGTCAACCGGATCAAAGTGCTGTCGGATATGGATATTTCCGAACAGCGTTTGCCTCAGGACGGTGGTCTGACTTACCGGGTTCAGGACTGGGATTTGCCGGAAATGGACATTCGTGTCGCCTCAATTCCGACCCGTTGGGGGGAACGCATTACGATGCGTATTCTCGGAGCGATTGAAGATGCTTTGCAACTGGATCAGCTCGGCATGCCGCAACAGGTTGTCGGTCGTCTGAAAGAGGTGCTGCAGTTGCCGCACGGCATGCTACTGGTGACTGGCCCGACCGGGAGCGGTAAATCGACCACACTTTATGCCTGTATCCGGGCCATGAACGCCAATGAAAAAAATATTTTGACGGTGGAAGACCCCGTTGAACAGAATCTGCCGGGTATCAGTCAGGTGCAAATGACGTCGAAAGTGAATTTCAGCAGCGCTCTGCGTTCGTTTCTGCGTCACGATCCGGATGTTATTTTGGTCGGCGAGGTGCGTGATCTCGAAACGGCGGAAACCGCTTTAAAAGCGTCTATGACAGGGCATCTGGTGCTTTCCACCTTACATACCAATAATGCCATCAGTGCGGTTTCGCGACTGGTGAATTTGGGTTGCGACCGTTATTTGGTTGGAACGACGGTGGTCGGCATTATGGCGCAACGTCTGGTGTGTCGTTTGTGCGATCACTGCAAACAGCCCTATGAGGCGGATGAAAGTGAGCGTGCTTTGCTGGGTATGGATGCCGAAGACGGGCCAGTCACGCTTTATAAAGCGACGGGATGCCCGGTTTGTAACGGTACCGGGTGTCAGGGGCGTGTCGGTTTGTATGAAGCCTTGTGGGTTGATCACCGTGTCAGTGATGCCATCGTTGGCGAAGTGGCCGAACATCAATTGCGAGAGTCGGAGAATTTTTTCAGTTTGTGGGACAGTGCCCGCCAGAGAATTCTGGACGGAGAAGTGTCTCTGGAAGATGTTCAGCATTACCACATTGATTACGGAGCCGAAACAGATGGCTGATTTTCGTTATGTCGCGCTGGATAAACAAGGTAAGGAAGTCCGCGGAACGCTGGATGTTGAAAGCGAAACTGAGGTCGCCTCCGAGTTGCGTTTGCAGGGATTGTTTATCGTTGAAATCGAGAAGCTGCAAGGCCATAAACAGCGACTGATTGATTATCTGGGGCATTTGAATCCGCGGCGTTATAAACGTGTCGCTTCTGCGGATCTGCTGATGTTTTTCCGGCAGATGTCGTTGCTGTTGCGTTCCGGACACACGATTGTGCAGGCGTTGGAGTCGGTAGAACCACTCATCAAGCGCTACCGTTTGAAAAGAGCGGTTAAACGCATGGTGGTGAATATTCAGGAAGGCATGACGTTTTCGGCGGCAATGGCTGAGGAAAAGTCGGTTTTTCCGGATATTGCCGTCAGTTTGCTCACTGCCGGAGAAGTGACCGGAGAAACGGACAAAATCATGGGGCGTTTGTCCGAGGATCTGGATAAAGCGATCGAAATCAAGCGCAAATTAATTTCCAGCTTGACGTATCCGTTGATCGTGGTTTTGGCTTCTATTGCGGTCATTCTGTTTCTGGTGATCGGGGTTGTACCGAAGTTTGCCACTTTTTTGGGCGCGCGGAATGCTGAACTGCCCGCTTCGACCCAGGCGTTGATGGACATGTCGGAGTGGATGCAGGATTACGGTCCGATGCTGGGCATCGGTGTCGCAATCGCCGTTTTTCTGATTTTAGCGGCCTATACCCAGGAAAAAAGCCGGTTTTTTATTGACCGGATGATTTTGAAACTGCCGCTGATCGGTAGCTCGATTATTGCCGCCGGGATGGCGAAAACCAGCTGGACACTGTCGATGATGCTGGCGAGCGGTTTGACCGTGCTGGATTCGGTAAGGATTGCTTCGGCGATCAATGCAAACAGCGTTTTAAAACACAGTTTTAATCAAGCGGCCGAGAGGATTGTACAGGGTGAAAAACTGGCGGTCGCTTTAAGACAGAAAGAAATTCCGGATATGGTTTTACACCTGGTCGCTTCGGGTGAAGTGAGCGGGGAATTGGGCGAAGTGTTCGATGAATTGGGTGCTTTTTACCACAAAGAGTTGGATTCGCGGATTAAGGCGATGACCTCAATGATCGAACCGGCTTTGACGTTGATCGTCGGCGGAATGGTTGGGTTTGTGTATGTGTCTTTTTTCCAGGCGATTTTTGCCGTCGCGACGGGTGGAAGGTAATGAAGGGCTTTGCTATGCAATTTATTAACAAGATGAAAAAAATCGAATGCGTAGGCTCTGTACCGAAAAAGGAAAAAGTGTTTTTGAGCGTTTTACGCCTTCTTTGCCTGGGGTTGGTGCTGAGTTATTCGTTGCACGCCTATGCCGAACCTGAGGACATCAATGTCGAACAATTGCAAAAAAATGCGCTGCAGATGTTAAAGCAGCTACCGGATGGCGTCAGCGGCAAAGCGCATCAGCAGGTGCAACAACTATTCGATTATTACGGCAACTTGAACGAGAACTCACGGTTATCGAGTGAGACCGTTTCCGAACGGGAAACGACTGGCCGACAACAGAACCTCTCGCCGCAGAGGAGCGGTCTTGAAAGAGAGGGGCTGGACGATGCGGATGTAGCGTCATCCGCTCTGCAGGATCGGCAATGGTCATATTCTCCGGAGGCCAGCCGGGATCCATTTGCCTTGACGCCACGATTGATGCGCAGCAAACGCAGTGCAGCGGGGCGAAAACCCGCCCAGACGGAATACAGTTTTACCCGTCTGACAACTGATATCAAACTACCCAAACTGTCTCTAAGAGGTTTGATTATCAAATCGGAAAACGATAAGGCAGCGGTTCTCGAAGTGGGAAGTTTGGGAACTTATATTGTCAGAGAAGGCGATACGGTGAGTATTCCCGACGGTGGTTTTAACAATGTGATCAAGGTGACTCGGATTGATCGTCTGAGTTTGTTGATTGAAGTCGGAAAGCTGGGTGAAGTGATTGTTGTTAGGTAATTTGAAAATGAAAAAGTCCATGAAGGCGGCGCTACTGACCTTATTTCTGGCAACCTTGCCGGGAGCGCTCTATGCAGAAGATTCAAAAAATGCGGATCAGGAAGAAACGTCGGCGAAAACACTCTTTGCAGCCGAAGAAGAGCAAACGCCCAAACAAAAAAGGGCAGATTATATTGGCGATATCGAGTTTAAAGAATTGACCACTCAGGATGCTGTGAGAATTTTGTCCGAACTTTCGGGACAGAATGTCATCGTAACCAAAGATGCTTCCAAGGTGCGTTTTTCTCTGTTTATTCGCAAGGCTTCACTGGAAGAAGCGGTTGACAGTATGTGCCGAGTGACCGGTTTATGGTATCGCAAAGGTCAGGATTCGAACGTTTTCGTGGTGATGACCCGTGATCAGTTTAAAGAAGATGTACTGGTATACCGTAATGAATCGACCAAAGTCTTTACTTTGAAACATCAGAACGTCGTCAGTGCGGCAAATTCCATCCGCGCTTTGTTTGGCACGCGGGTGATTCTGCAGGAACCGGAAACCGATGAAAGTTACGAATTCGACGGAGACATGGATTCGGGGAATAGCAGTTCCAGCAGCAGCGTGAGCAGTAACCGAAATTCGAGAAACAACCGTTCAAGAAATAACAATTACCAGAATCTCGGCTCAAATGCACAAGCTAATGAATTGGCTGGTGATGCGGAAACGCTGGAATCTCTAACTACCGCAAAGCTGGAACAGATCGGGGCGAGAACCCGGCTGACGGAATCAGATGTGAGCGGAATGATTCAGGCGGCGCCGATTCGCGTGACCTATAACAGCCTGCATAACTTGTTATTGGTAAGAAGCAGCGACGAAAGGGCTTTGCAGGACATCGAGCAGTTGATCAAAGAGATCGACCAGCCCGCGAAGCAGGTTTTGCTGCAAATGAAAATTATGCGGGTTGCTCTGGGTGAGGACGAAGATTCGGTTTTTGATTTTCAATATACCGATAGCAAAACAACTTCCGGGCCGAGTTCATCGTCG
Source organism: Thiomicrorhabdus sp. (assembly GCF_963677875.1). Lineage (NCBI taxonomy): Bacteria > Pseudomonadati > Pseudomonadota > Gammaproteobacteria > Thiotrichales > Piscirickettsiaceae > Thiomicrorhabdus > Thiomicrorhabdus sp. The sequence continues at coordinate 66,825 of NZ_OY782567.1, forward strand.
ACGCAGAATCCGCTGAGTTCCGGCAGCAGTATTCCCGAGCAGGTGTTCGGTCTGGGGATGAAGCCGGATCAGTTGACTACCGGCAGCCTGCTGTTTCAGGTGGCAAACAGTAACTGGCTCGCCAAGCTGGCGTTTCTGGAAACGGAGAATCGTACCAAACTGATTTCCACCCCTTTGATTATGGCATCGAATAACAAGGAGGCGGAGATCTTTATCGGCGAGGAACGTCCGCTGGTTGAAAATGTCTCCTCGTCAGGGGGAACCGTATCCGATGGCGTCGTGCAGCCGATTGTGGTGACAACGGAAATCTCTAAAAAGGATATTGGAACGAAATTGAAAATCTGGCCGCGGATTAACTCCGATGCAACGGTAACGTTGGACATCGAGCAGGAAATTTCCCAAATCAAGGAAGGGGCGGCCACGATTCCGGTTTCAACCGGTGGATCGACTTTGGAAAATTATTCGATCGATACCTACACTACGACTCAGCTGACCTTGACGGCCGTTGCCAAACACGCCCAGACCATTGCGATCGGCGGTTTGATCGAGGAAAGCAAAAGCGACGATGTTAGAGGAATCCCGGGTGTGAATAAAATCCCGGTTTTAAAAGACGCTTTATCAAGTAAGGAAAAAGCTTTCAGTCGCAGTGAACTGGTGATTCTTATCAAACCCTATATCTATGACTCGGTTGATCTGACCGGAGAAGGCCTGAAACGGGTTCAGCAGGAACTCAGTCTGGATGAGCAAAAGGATCTTCTAGATGACGAGGCGCGAAAATCTGCCCGAGAGCGCGGTAAATACGGTGATCTGAACCTGCAGAATATGGAAGCGGTTGCGCAGACGGTGCAAGAACTGTTAAACGATCCGGGACAGTTTGATAGCGGAACCGGACTTGACTGGTTCCATGATTCTCTGTTGGTGAATACACTGGGAACCGTTGAGAAAAACGGTTTGTTTTTCACCCGGGTTGTGGTCACCAATCAGCAGAGATCCAGGTTGATGTTGGATGAAAACAGTCTTGGAGATTATTGGAGTGGGCTGGCGTGGGTTTTCCCCCACGGAGAAAAAGAGGTTCGGATCGATGGTTATGCAACTCGTTCGGCGATCTTGATTTCCGGTCAGCCGGTGGAACAGGTTCTGGCTGCACAGAAGGTTCCAGTGCGTTATGTCATGAACGCTGCCGGGAACGGACCGGCGGCCGGGATCGGAGTCAAAAAATGAAGAAAATCATCTTGATTGCTTTGGGGGCGGTTGTGTTAAGTGCCTGTGCTTCGTCGCAATCCGTACAGAAACGTTTTCAGCTTGAGGGCGAGCGTCGAGCGGTTGCGGAAAAAGCGGTGTTTCCCAAGTCGGGGATGGTGGTGTTGTATCTAAAGAGCGATGCGACCGAACGCAAATACAAGCGAATGGATTTTGCGTATTAGGTGAACAGCGGGAGTATCCGAAACGGAATTACCGTATGTCTCTTGCGGCATGCCTCAAGCAAGCAGAAGTCGCGTTCTTTGAGGTGTTTAAGTTGAACGGGTTCGGGGAGAAAAACCATGTCTGAATTATTTTGGGTAAATTTGTTTCACCAGTTTGCAGTGGGATTGAGTGTCGGCTCGTCCACCTTTGCACTGGTTTTCTATTATTACGTGGTTGCGGCGGGAGAGACTTTACCGGAACAGCGTAAATTTATGCATATCGTCTATTTTGTGTTGCGTATCGGGATGATGTTGATTGTGCTGTCGGAGTTTGCCATTTTTCTTTACAGCTACCATATCAACAATTATCTCTATTGGATGGCGAACCCCGAGGTTCTGATGCGGCTGACATTGTTCACCGTCATTGTGATTAATGCGCTTTTAATGCACAAGCGTTTAATCAGCATGTGGATCGGTCCGGTTATTGCCGGAGGGTCATGGTATGCATTTTTCTTCTTCAGCGTCTTTGTTGATATTCGCTGGGTCGAACTCGGTTTCAATTATGTTACCTTGCTGTCCGGTTACCTGCTGTGGCTGTTGTTGTTGGGTATTTTTCTATCTGCTTTGCGTCTGTATCTGACACGCGCGCAACGCTTGAATGAAGCTTGATTTCCTAAGGGCACCGGGAAACGTGGGCAAATAGTTGAAAGTAAGGAGAGAGCTATGCATTCGGGAGAGGTTTCTAACGCCCACCCGGTTGAAGAGATCGGGAAAGGGGGGCTGAGTCGGGTTTTGATTATCAGCCTGTTCGGCCTTGGGGTGGCGTTACTGGCGTTGCTGGTTCAAGCGTATCGTTCCTATGTCGTGCCGTTTGAGGGGTATGGCGAAGCGTCGATGAATTATCTGGAAAAAGAAGATCCAAGAAGCTTAAGTGGAGGCGATTTGACGCATTTTCATTCTGGAAAACTGGCGTACGAACAGGAAGCGCCAAACCTTTCCTGGGGATTATCAGCCGCCTTTGATCGCGGTGACGGAGTGTTTGAACGTACCGTGACCCCGTCAGTTCCGTCAAACTGGCGATATGATGCGGATGGTTTGGGGCCTCATTTTAATAATGTTTCCTGCGAAGCATGTCATGTAAGTGACGGTCGCGCGATGCCGCCGAAAAACCGTTTTGAGCCGCTTTCCGGAATGTTTTTCCGTATTTCCGTTCCGGGTAAAGGGTTGCACGGTCAGCCAATGGCACCCCATCCTGGGATTGGTTATCAGATTGCCGATCGCGGAATTGACGGCGTTCCGGCGGAAGCGGATACACGGATTTCATGGTTGGAAATGCCTGGAAGTTTTGCGGATGGAGAAACGTTTTCGCTGCGTAAACCGATATTTCATATTTTAACGTCGGCTAATGTCGATATCCGTTCGGATTCGATCATTGAAGCGCGGATTGCCAATCCGGTATTTGGTTTAGGCTTGCTGGAAGCGATTCCGGAAGAGACGATTTTAAACTGGGCAGATGAAAGCGATGCCGACGGCGATGGTATTTCCGGCAAACCGAATTATGTCTGGAACCCGGAGAAGGGTGAAAACGAGCTGGGGCGGTTCGGTTGGAAAGCGAATAACTCCACCTTGCGGATGCAGACTGCGGATGCAGCCTTTAACGATATTGGCTTGACTAACCCGATGTTTAGAGAGTTAACCAGCGAATACCATCCGGATTTCCTCGCTTACCAGAATTGCCGCCCGGAGCAGAAAGAATGTCTGCAGGCCTACGATAGCGGCAAGTTGGAAATGTCTGAGGCGCAAATGAACGATGTGACGACCTATCTGCAATTTCTGGGGGTGCCTTATCGTCGTGATGTGACGAATCCACTGGCCTTAAAAGGCGAGGCTGTTTTTCATCAGATCGGGTGTGCGAACTGCCATAAAACCGAGGTGAAAACCGCTGGACACAAATGGTCGCGCCTAAACAATCAGACAATCCATCCTTATACGGATCTGCTCTTGCACGATATGGGGGAGGGCTTGTCAGGGCGCCCTGATTTCAGGGCGGAAAAACGTGAATGGCGAACTGCGCCGCTATGGGGCATTGGTTTAACGAAAACCGTAAACGGACATGACTATTTCCTGCATGACGGTCGGGCTCGCGGGCTTCAGGAAGCGATTCTCTGGCACGGCGGCGAAGCGGAAGCCGCCAAGCAGAGATATATGCAACTGGAAAAGGCTAACCGCGAAGCGCTTCTGGTATTTTTGAATTCACTCTAGGGTTGTCAACAGACCCAAATGACGACGTATTTTTAAAGGAATAAAAGTGACAGATAACAGAACCAAAGTGGATGCGGTTTTAAACACCCTAAATCAGATTATTATCGGTAAACCACATGAGTTGAAACTGATTTTCAGCTGTTTTCTAGCGGATGGGCATGTACTGCTGGAAGACCTGCCGGGTACAGGAAAAACCCTGTTGGCGCAGGCACTGTCGCATGTTACCGGACTGGAGATGAAGCGTGTTCAGGGGACGAATGATTTGTTGCCGAGCGATTTAATCGGAACTCAGGTGTTCTCCAAGCAGGATGAGACTTTCCGTTTTATTGAAGGGCCGGTGTTTACCTCTCTGCTGTTAATGGATGAGATTAATCGTATGCCGCCAAAGTCGCAAAGTGCGCTTTTGGAAGCGATGGAAGAGCGCCGTGTGACCGTTGGTGGCGAGCATAGACGTTTGCCGGTGCCTTTTTGGGTAGTGGCAACACAAAACCCTTATGGACAGTTGGGAACCTTTGAGCTTCCGGAAGCGCAGTTGGATCGTTTCCTAATGAGTCTGTCGCTCGGTTACCCGGATCGTCAGTCGGAAGCGGCAATTCTGTTAGGTGAAAACAAACGCGATTTACTGCATAAAATTGCACCGGTAATGAGTGTAGATGAACTTATGGCACTGCGTTCAGCCGTTGCGCAAGTCAATCTCTCGGAAAACCTGGTTGAGTATGTGCTGGACCTGCTACAGCAGACTCGTTTTACAGACGGTTTTGAAAGTGGACTTTCGACCCGTGCTGCCCAGAGTTTACTGCGTGCCGCTCAGGCGTGGGCCCTGATTCGCGGTGATAACAAAGTTTTGCCGGCAGATATTCAGGAGGTGTTTATTCCGGTGGCGGCGCATCGTCTATCGGGTGAGCGCCATGCGGTAATCGCTAAACTACAGGCGATTCTCGATCAGGTAGGAGTTGCTTAATGCAGCAGGCGAAGCTGGGCGCTTTACGTTTTAAACCGACTTCTCTGGGATGGGTTTTCGCGCTTATGGCGGTGATTGGCTGGGTAATGGCGGTAAATTACAACAATAACCTGCTGTTTATGCTGGTGTTTGTACTGATAGCGTTACTTTTAATATCGCTACTGCTTGGTTGGCTCAGTTTTGCGAATTTGCAACTGGTCGGCGTTAAAACCGCACCGGGCTTTGTTGGCGAAAAGTTGCAGTTACAGCTGTTTATCCGTAATTCGGGGCGAACGCTGGCGGAAGCGGTGTTTGTTGATTGTCGACAGCAGAACGGCGGTTGGGAGAATATTACCGGCAAAAGTACACAAAGCGTTGAGTTAGAGCTGAATGCCGAGCGTCGTGGACAGCTTGCATTGACACCACTGAATCTCGCCAGCATCTATCCGGTCGGGCTGTTTGTGCTCTACCGCAAGGTGCAAACCGAGTTGAGTGAATGGGCTTATCCGGCGCCAAGAGGGGCATTGCGTCTTAAAGAGCTGTTAGACCAACAGCAGAATCACAGCGGCATTGAAGCGGATGAAATGCAGTCGCTGCGTCACTATCAACCTTCCGATAATCCAAGCCATATTAACTGGAAAGCTTATGCCCGCAGCGAAGAGCTGATGAGTAGTGATTTTAGCGGTGGCTTGAATGCCAGTTCGTTAATGATTGACGGCAATAGCCTTAAGCATTTACCGCTGGAGCTTCGTTTATCGCAATTGGCCAAATGGGTGCTGGAAGCGGAAAGGTTAGGGCTGGAGTATGGTTTGAAGCTGGATACTTCGGTGCTTAGTGCTGCTAAAGGCCATGCTCATAAGCATCAGTGTTTACAAATGCTGGCAGCCTATCAGATGGAAAAGAGCGAACAAACGGTATCAGAGACGCAACAAGCACCGGCGGCGAACTTTATGAGCCGTGTTAAAACCCTGCTGGCGCGCGATATGGGGCGAGGCAAGTCGGCATGAAGGCGCATTTAGCATTTTTTGTTGAGCGTTTTGAAGGCCGCCTGCTGTGGCTGGTGTTTGCGCTGTTCATGCTAAGTCTGGTTTCGGTGTCACCGTTGATTGCCGATTGGTTATGGCTGGGATTGACAGCGTTGTTGCTGTGGTTTGTGGCGGTACGTCGCTGGAAATCGCTGCGACGCTGGAATCCTCTGGTGATGCTGGTGACGGTCAGCGGTTATATTGCCGCTGTTTTTCTAACGCAGCTTAACTGGCTTTCGGCACAGGTCATTAGTGGTTTTCTGGTGCTGGTGGTACTGCTGAAACTGATTGAGATTCAGAAAAAGTCCGAAGTCTTGTGGATTATTGCCGCCATGCTGGTGCTGGTGGGAATAGGTACTCTGTATTGGAATTCTATTCAGGGATTTGCGTTCCTGATGTTATTGCTTTTTGGCATGCTGTTTTCGCTGGTATTGCTCTTCCAAAGCGGGTGTTTGCAGTGGCAACGTGACCTGTTTGTCTCCTTTAAATTATTTGTTTTGGCAATGCCGCTGGCAGTCTTGATGTTCTTTTTAATGCCGCGTTATGAAGGACCGCTATGGGATTTGGGCATCGCTTTTGGGGTGCCGATTAATCTGACACAATCCGCTCCGCCGGAGCCGGTGTTGGAGGGTAATCGCCTGCGCAGTGACCGTTTTAGCGATTTTCTGAGTCAATCGAATACGGTTCTAATTGCCGAATTTAAGGGCAAGGTGCCTTATAAAAGTGATATGTACTGGCGCGGGCCGGTGTTTAACCACTTTGACGGCAAGGAGTGGTATATCGATGACGAAGATATGAGCCGTAATGGTTTGATGCGCGATCGGTACCGCACCAAAAAGCAGTGGCAGAAGGTCATCAGCTACAAGGGGACGCCGCAAAAATATCATGTAAAGGTGATGCCACATGGTCAGCGTTGGCTGTATGCGCTGGACACTTCTACTCCGGGTTCTCCGGAAACCTTTTTAAGTCGTGATTTCCAGTTGATGAGTATTCGTAATCTTCATCAGGAGTTCGGTTATGACTCTTACTGGATACAGGATTTCCAGCTTAAACCGCAGGTCAAAGACCAGGATTGGTTTGATGCATTGGACTATCCGCAAGGGCAGCATCCACGTTTACAGCAGTATGGAAAACAGCTGGCACAGGAATACGGAGATGAAAGTGAGCGTATTCTGGCGCTCTATCGTGAGTTAAAACAGTCGTTTTACAAGCGTGAGCGCAGTGAAGCTTTGCAGGATAACTTTCTCGACAAAGTGTGGTTTGACGATCGTGGCGGCAGTGTGCTGGACATGGCTTCGGCAATGGTTCTGATTTTGCGTGCATCCGGTATGCCGACTCGTTTGGTGACCGGTTTTCGCGGCGGTAATCTGGTGGCGCTGACCGACTATGTAATGGTCAAGCAGTCGCATGCACATATCTGGGTTGAGACTTGGGTTACCGGGCATGGCTGGACTCGTGTTGAGGTGCAGGATTTTATTAACACTGCTAAAAAACAGGTTAAGAGCGCCTTGGCTTCGGAACTCAAGTCAGCACCGCGGCAACAGACTGACAAACAAAAAACTGTTGATTCGAGCAAAACAGCCATAGGCAAAGAAGGTAATTATGCTCAAAGGCCGCCAAGTGAGCGTGGCTCTTCCGAGGTGCAGGGGCATTCGCAAGAGAGCTGGTGGCAGTGGTTGGATGATTGGCTGGTTGATTATGATGCTGAAAAGCAACAGGCGTTGTTTGCAAATGACGGCGATAAGGATAGTGCATCGATATTACGTTGGGGACTGCTGTTTTTGCTCGTGCCGCTACTGCTGATTCCGGCGTGGTTATTTATCAGTATGCTGCGTAGCCGTAAGCCACAAGATCCGATTCAGCAACTCTATTACAAGCTACAGGGCCGTCTGCAAACGCAAGTGCAGGCGCGTGCCGGTGAATGTCCATCGCACTACTTGCAACGATTGGCACAAAAGGATGAGAGTCTGGCGCTACTGGTAGAGCCTCTGATTGAACAGTATCTGAACTATCGCTACGGCGCGGAGCAGGACGCAAATGAATACTTGGCGGCAAAACAGGCATTAAAAAAACAGTTTACAAGAGTATTGGGCATGCTCAGTTAAGGCTTTATGCCACCAAAGTCTGCTCTGGCGTGCTGCAAAACAGTTTGTTATGCCATAGCGAATTTGGCACAGAGCTCTAGGGTCTGTTGACAATTCAAAATGGACTCTGTTGCAGCTTAAAATTTCAGCAATCAAGGCGCTCAGAGTGCAATTTAGTCACTCTAATTAAACGATGAGCAACACCGAGTGATGAAATTTTAAGCGCAATCCGGAGGACTCACGCCATTTTCACACCAGCGGTGTTAGAAATGCACTTAAATAGAATGACTATTTAGCGTTTTTTCTGCCTTGCTGGATGCAAAAATGGCGAGAGCAGTGCCTAATTCTGAATTGTCAACAGATCCTAAGGTATAGATTTTAAGAGGTTTAATTAAATGAAACAGGGTTTGTGGTTGCACTGGATGAAGATTGTCAGTGGTGTGTTGTTTAGCTGTGTGCTGTTGATGGCTACGCCTGCGCAGGCGGCGGATTTTGGTTCTGTGGATGAAGTGACGCAGTTGCTTACCGAAGAGGCGGATAAGTTATATGCCGCCTATGACCCGCAAAACGGTGTGCAAACTGGTAATGCCTATTCACGTCTGTATTTTGATGTTTTTGAAGCTTCCGGCATGGAGTTGGATATTGGACTGTTGGATCAGAATCTGGTGGTCAAAATCGAATCGGATTTTGGAGACTTAATCGGCTTGGCAATGAAGGGCGAGCCTAAGGTGAAATTGCAAATGCCTTTAGCGTCTTTAAAGCAGAATCTGGCGACGGCCGAGAAACTTTATGAAAACCGCAGTTTTACCTGGACCAGTCAGTTTCTACAATCGTTTGTCATTTTGTTGCGCGAAGGCGTTGAGGCGCTATTGGTGATTACGGCTCTGGTGATGTATCTGAAACGTTCCGGCAATGCTGACCGCGTACCGTCAATCTGGTTGGGAGCAGTTTTAGCGGTTGTAGCAAGTGTGCTGCTGGCGTGGGGAATGATGAAACTGATTTCGGTTTCAGGAGCCTATCGTGAAAATTTTGAGGGCGGTGTCATGATCTTCGCCGCCTTAATGATGCTGTATGTTTCCGGCTGGTTGTACCAAAAACGCAATATGGATTGGAAGCAGTCTTTGTTTTCACAGTCAGAACAGGCTCTCGGAACAGGTGGGGTGCTGGCAATGGCAGGAGTGAGTTTTCTGGCGGTGTTTCGTGAAGGGGTCGAGACGATCTTTTTCTATCAAGCACTTTTGGCAGATGCCGCCAATGCTTATGAACCGGTTTTAGCTGGTATCGCGGCAGCCCTGCTGTCTTTGCTGGTGGTCTACTGGGTGATGAAAAACCTTAGCTACCGTTTTCCGATGAAAGGCTTCTTTGTGTTTACGGCGGTCTTCCTGTTGTTCATGAGTTTTAGCTTTATCGGCAAGGGCATTATGGAGTTGCAGATGGGCGGGGTACTGGACAAGACGCTGCTGCCTGTAGATTACAGCCTTAGCTGGATTGGGCTTAATGCCAATCTGGAAACGCTTATCGCACAGCTGTTACTGCTGATGACGGTGTTGGTATTTTTCGTAATGAGTAGAAGGAAAGCGGTAAGTGTCTAATCTGTTAGCTATCTATCCTGACTGGTTACTCTATAGCTTTATTGCAGTTATCGGTTTACTGTTCGGCAGCTTTTTCACTATGGTGACCTGGCGTATGCCGCGTATGGTCGGCATGGGACTTTTGGCTCAGATTAAAGCCATGAGCTGGTCGCGTTCGCAATGCCCGAGCTGTAAAACCGACTTGACCCCAAAACAGTTAATCCCGCTATTTAGTTGGCTGTTTTATCGTGGGCGTTGTGCCAATTGCGGCACTCGCGTACCAAGCCGCTATTTTTGGATTGAGCTGTTTACCGGTCTTATGACCTTATTGCCGTTTGTGTTGTTTGGTTTTACCGAAAAGGCTCTGCTGTATGTACTACTGATGTGGTTTCTGGTGTTGATTTTTGTTATCGATATCGAACATCAATTGATTCTGGACAGCCTGAGTTTGCCATTGCTGGCGTTAGGCCTGACGGTGAATGCTATTTGGGGATTTGTGGATATTAAATCAGCTGCGATTGGTGCCGCTGCGGGTTATCTGTCGCTATGGCTGGTGTTTTGGGGCTTTAAGCTGGCAACCGGCAAGGAGGGGATGGGCTATGGTGACTTTAAGCTATTTGCCGCCTTGGGTGCCTGGTTCGGCTGGCAGGCGCTATCGCCGATTTTATTGATTGCCGCTTTGACCGGTATTTTTTGGGGCATTTTGCAGATGGCAGTACAGGGCGCACAGAGCAGGCAGTTTGCTTTTGGGCCTTTTTTGATTTTAGGAGCTCTTGCGATATTGGTCCTGCAAAATTATTAACTTTTTTAAATTATTTATAAGTGTTTGAAATAGTTTGTTATTGTTGTTTTTGACGCGGGTGTTGAGAGAGGTTGATTATTGATGAATTGGGTGACGTATCGGTATGCGGTAATTATATTGTCAATTTGCTTTATTGGACCTTCCTGTGTGTTGGCGTCAGAGGCAAATGATGTGCGAAAGGAGGTGTTTCTCGGGCATATAGAAAAATGTGCATTATTAGATTATCAACGGTTGTTAATAGCTCAAGCAAAAGTGGAGTCAGAAATGAATCCTTTTGCGATTGGCTTGAATTCAAATAGTCGTCTTCGTTCTCAGCCTGAGTCAAAGAAACAAGCGCTCCTGCTGATTTCCGGTTTGCAAAGGAGTGGAATGAATTTTGATGTTGGTCTGTTGCAGATAAACTCTCAACATTTTGAAGAAGGTGGTTACCTGAATAAAATGGGATTTGACATCGAGGATGCTCTGGACGGGTGTCGTAGTGCGGTTATGGCATCATTGATTCTGCTCGAAGCGCATTTGAGAAGTGGGCATATTTTATCGGCCTTATCCATTTACAACACGGGTTCCCCTGTCAAAGGGATCTCTAACGGTTATGTGAAGAGCGTGCTGAAAAACATGCTTTAATGTTTGCAACAGCCACTTTGTGTATACCAGTGATTCAAACGGTTTTTTCTGAAAATTCTATTTTGTGATAATTACGATCAGAAGCGTCAGAAATAAGAATAAAGAAAGTCCTTTCCAGAAGAGCAGGGGGTGGCTTTCGATAAGCGGCGGTTGGTGGCGGCTGGTGAATTTTGCATTTGGATGGTTCAGATCGGCGAAGAATTCGGAGAGTTCTTCATAACGTCGCTGAGGATTTGGGTTGAGGGCTTTTTTGATGGCTTCATCGATCCATATCGGTATTTCCGGATTTTCGGAACTAAGGCTGCGGTATTGCAGTTTCAGCTGCGCGGCACGAGTATTCGCCTTGGCAATCTCGGTGCCGTAAGGGAGTTTGCCGCTTAACAGTTCATAAGCGATGACGGCTAATGAAAATTGATCGGAGCGTTTATCGCCAGTGTTGCCGAGAAAGAATTCCGTCGAACTGTATAGTGCCGTGCCGATATTTTTTTCTTTTCTCTTGGGGTCTCTAAGCTCGGCGACACCGGGAATTTTCACCGAGCCGAAATCGATCAGCGTCACGGTTCCGTGGTGATCGATCATAATATTGTGCGGGCGCAGGTCGCGATGCAGAATTTCCATCCGGTGCAGGGCGTAAAGTCCTTGAATGATCTGGCCAATGATGCTGCGCATGGTTTGAAGATCGGCTTGTTTATGATCTTTCATCCATTGGTGCAGTGTTTGCCCTTCGATAAATTCACTGACCGTATAGAGGTAGTGGCGTTTACGTTCCGGAGGGAAGGATTTCAGCAGATGCGGATGATTTAATCGTCTGGCGATCCACTCTTCCATTAAAAAACGCTCGAGGTAGTCGAGATCGTGTTGCTGTTCCAGAGCGGGAAGTTTCAAGATCACTTTTCTTTCGCTCTGGATATCCTGCGCAAGATACACATAACTGCGGGTATTGGCCGAAAGTTCTCTGAGAATCAGATAACCGTCGAATTCTTCTTTGACTTCCAGAGGACGCGAGAAGGGCAGTTGATCCAGCTGGTGTTTGATTTCATGTAACTGAAATTCAGGCAGTTGGGTGATTCTGATAATTTGAATGCTTAAGTTATCGTTGCTGCCGGCGTCATAGGCTGCTTGAAGAATTTTCTGCGCAGCCTGGTCGAGATTGTCGGTACTTTCTTGCGTCAGTTGCATAATGGTTGCCTGATCAACCCATTCGTAGATGCCGTCGGTCGCGAGAATAAAGATGTCTCCGGGGTTGGTTGTAATTTCCTGATAATCCAGATTCAGAAAATCTTTGATTCCCATGGCGCGGTTTAAATAGCTTTGCTCTTCGGAGATCCAGGTTCGGTGATCTTCCGTCAGTTGGACGAGGCGGTTGTCTGCCAGCCGATAGATACGGCTGTCACCGCAATGGAGCAGGTGTGCGCTATGCGATTTTAATATTACGGCGCTGAAGGTGGTTACATAGCCTTTATTGAAATTGCGGCGGCTTTGGCTTTTACGGGTTTGCGCGTAGAGCCACGAGTTAATGGCGTTAAGCACTCTGACGGCGGATTTTTTCACCGGCCAGGATTCCGGCGTACTGTAATAATCTTCAAGGAAGTTGCTTACTGCGGTTTCGCTGGCGACTTGACTGACTTCGCTGCTGCTGACGCCGTCCGCCAGGCCGATAGCGATGCCTTTTGATTCCAGCAGATAATCTTGTGGAATACACAGTCCGTGGAAATCCTGATTGACGGGTTTGCGGCCCGCTTCGGATGCTTGGCCGTATTGAATTTGCAGTTGGGCGTGTTTCATAAGTTTTAGCAGATTGTCTAGCAGATATTAATGCATCGCAATGGACGTCGAAGGTTTTCTGGTTTGCAGTTTGAGGACCTCTGCTGCAAAGTCAAAAGCCGTCGAACGGATTTAGCAAACGCCAGGCCCGGATATTTTTCATCTGAATCAGAGAAAAGGGGGCCGGAAATTTCAGGCCGGATTATGAATCGGATGTCGGTAGGCCTCGAAAGAGTTTTAAATATAGCATTAATCAAAGCCTCGGAAAATAAAAAAGCCGCACTGAAGTGCGGCTTTTTGCTCAGGAAAGGTTGTGTGAAATCAGACAACGGTGATCAAACTCATCAACCACATTAAAAAGGTGGTGACGAAGGTGAGAACAAATCCCCAGAAAATTGCTTTCATACCATTCATGCTAATCTCCTTATTGTTGGTTTAAGGATGCATAGTATTCAGCCAGAGCTTCGATTTCTGCATCGGTCAGATCGTGAGTGAACTGCGACATTCCTTCGTTGACGTCATTATGACGCGAACCATTCTGATACGCTTTCATCGTACGGACGAAGTATTCCGGAACCTGTCCGGCAATCGCAGGTGCAATTTCATTACCTTCACCTTTCGCTCCATGGCAGGAAGCACATGGTGTGATCATGCGACCGAAATCACCTTTTCGAGCCAGACGATCCACTTTGTTGTGCATCTCCTGTTCAACCGGCTTGGCGTATGCCCAAGGCTGGGTTGAGCTTTGAGCATAAAATGCAGCCAAATCGGCAATTTGCTGATCATCCAACGCTTGAGCCAGTTTCACCATGATGTTGGCTTGCTTGTAATCTTCCCAGCGACGACCGTCACGATAATCCAACATCATCTTGACAGTGTATTCGGCCGGTTGACCGTTGATGGATGCATAGTTACGGGAAGGAGATTCTCCGTTTTCACCGTGACAGGCATTACACATCATTTGAGAATGCAAACTTTGACCGCGAGTCGCATCACCTTCCGGCATGGACTTCAACGTATTATCCAGAGAGAAGTTACTCCAAGGATTCGCATGCGGTTTCTCACCGTGGCCGCCAGCGATTGCCGCTCCGGCAAATCCGATTAAAGCGGCGGCTAATAGGGTTCTTTTTAACATTGTTTTGTCCTCCACCACTTATTAAGAGAATACGTCTTTGACAAATTCACGTTGCCAGTTCTTCTGATAAACCGCTTCCAGAATCGGTTGCGCAGGTTTATCGGTGATTGGCGAAACGCCGGCAGATTTGCCTTTTGGCTGGATCAACCCGTCGCGCACTTCATAAATCGCAGCGATGGAGACCCCGTAGTTTTCGCCAGCCAGGCTGTAACAGACGTTGGAGTAGATCGCTTTGCCAAGAGGACGGTCTTTTAGGGTATCGGCAACTGCACGGGCACAGACTTTTGCCTGTGAGTTAGCTGCGTAACCGGACTTCGGCATCGCATCCGCGATGGTACTGTCACCTAGAACGTAGACTTCTTTTTGAATGGTTGATTCGAAAGAGTTACGATCAATCGGGCACCATCCCGACGCATCGGCCAATCCCAATTTTTGCGCCAGTTTCCCGGCACGCTGGTTTGGAATCAGGTTGATCATGTCAGCCTTGAAGGTACCCGCCATGGTTTCAACGGTCATATTCTCGGCATCCACACCCATGACACCGCCACCTTCGGAACCGGAAACCCACTCGATCAGAGCATTGTCGGTTTTATATCCGTATAGACGTTCCCAAGCTTTTTTGAACGGAACATCTTTGGTGAAGTGATCTTTCGGATCGAGAACAATCACCTTGGCAGTCGGATTATGCTTCTGGAAGTATTCCGCGAAGAAAGAAGCACGTTCATAAGGTCCAGGAGGACAACGGAACGGATTCTTCGGTGGAGCGATAATCGCAGTCCCGCCTTGCGGAACCGCCAGTAGCTGTTTTCTTAGCGCCAGAGTTTGCGGGCCGGCTTTATAACCGTGGAAGATTTTGGTTTCGGCAATCTCTTTGCTCATGCCTTCGTAATCTTCGAATTTAAAGTCAATACCCGGAGAAACGACCAGTTTGTCGTAAGAAACCGTTTGCCCTTTGGCGGTTGTAACGGTTTTCTTGTCGAAATCTGCATCGGTTACTTTATCGATAATGACATTCACGTTGTATTTGGATTTCACGGTATCCAGGTTGAAAGTCAACTCATCCAGCGTATGGTAGCCGACGATAACATCATTACTGCGAGGGCAGGTGATGTATTCCGGATACTGCTCAATGATGGTGATCTTGACATCGGAATCGGCAAAACGCAGATATTTGGCAAATGTCGAACCACCAACACCACCACCGAGAATGACAACGTGAGCAGCCGATTTGGCGTAAGCTTTTTCACTCGCACCGAACAAACCGGTTGCTGCGACCGCAGAAGCTCCGAAGATCTTGATCAGGTCGCGACGTGTGACTTTGCTGTCGAAAATTTTATTTTCTTGTTGGCTCATTTCTGACCTCCTGTCGCGGTTGCCGAAGCTTGCGCTTCCAGCGATTCCGTTAAGCTGGTTTTATCCCATTGTTTAACCGGTTGCTTCTCGAACCAGATCGCCATCGCTTTAATTTCATCGTCGGTGAACCCGCGAGCGACGCGATCCATAATGACCGCGGAACGTGTCCCTTCGCGATAAGCCACCATAGCGTCGATGAATTGTTGGGCCGGCATTCCGGCCAACGGCGGCATGGCTTCCTTGAATTCCTGGCCGTTGGTTCCGTGGCAAGGCGCGCACTGCCAAGCCATTGCCTGACCACTGGCCATCAAAGGTTCAGCCTGAACTGTCGCCGCTGCCATTAAGC
Source organism: Thiomicrorhabdus sp. (assembly GCF_963677875.1). Taxonomy (NCBI): domain Bacteria; kingdom Pseudomonadati; phylum Pseudomonadota; class Gammaproteobacteria; order Thiotrichales; family Piscirickettsiaceae; genus Thiomicrorhabdus; species Thiomicrorhabdus sp. The sequence goes on from NZ_OY782567.1 coordinate 82,134, forward strand.
CGCAAGCGGCAAATAAAGTTTTTAGTTTGATTGTGTGTTTCATGACAGCCTCCTTACTGTGCCCAAACATAGAAGCCGACGGCGAAGAACTGGATGATCCACAGGATAACGATCCAGATGGAAAGGGTACCGAGCTTATTGACTCCAGCTCCCGGGGTGTAGACGCCAACGGTCTGACCGGATTTCCATGCAATGGTCAGGAAGTAACTCAAGACCACCCCGCCGACAATCGCAAAGGTCAGGAAGAACAAGCCGGTGGAGTACCAGTCCATGACGATCTTGTAATCGAAGAAGTCATAATGGAAGAAGCCGTTCAGGATGTCATAGCGCAGGATTTCGCGAGAGATGGCTACCACCAGACCGATCACCAACGCCATAGGCAAAGCCATATAGCTGCAGAACCGAGCCTCGCCACGCAGACGCAACTGAGCCCATAGCGCAAAAGCGAAGACGGCCACACCACCCAGGATGCCCCAGATTGAGGTTGCGAAGTTACCGGCGGTTTCCGGCAGAGTCACCATCCACATCACATACAGTACAGTTGCAATGACCGAACCGACTTTGATCCATTTTTTACCGACTTCGGCCGCCCAGTTCAGGTAATCGTGGTCGGCATCTTCACGTACCGACTTAAAGCGACGGTAAGTCACCAGCATCGCACCGGTCACCGGAATCGACATGCTGATGAAGAAGGCATAACGCCAGATATTGAACGCATGCAACTGATCACCGCTGTAATCCAGCTTGCCGTTTTGCATATACCACTCTTTCCACAACTCAGGATGCAGGATCTGCGAGGTCAAGCTGTGCATGATAAACCCTACGACCAACATCAGAGCCAAGCTGATTAACATCGACCAACGCGAGCTGGGCACCGCAGTCTTATCAGCATTTTTCAGGTTGCGGAAGTAGAAGTAATACATTGCCCAGTACGCCAGAATCAAGATGACGATAAACGCAATGACCCAGTCCGCAGACAAGACGTTTGAGGTATACCAGTGTGGATCGTAAATAACCTGAACGAACAGCAAAGGCGCCACCCCGATCACCACGGCCACAGAGACCGAGACCTTGGCGATTTCCAACATGGCCGCACCCAGACGACGCCAGTAAGCATTTTCCTTAAAGGCACCGTAAAGGGTGATCGCCGAAGTCCCCAGCATCAACTGAACGAACAGAATATGCAAAGCGAATGTCAGTACACCCAACCCGATGAAGATGATCGGGAAGGTCGGAATCCCTGCAGGGTTACGCAGGGCGTACATCATTTCCGTAACTTGAGCTACTTGTGACGCATCCATTATTTGACCTCCTGTGCAAAATCAAGAGCGGCAACCTTATCGGACGCGTGCTTCTCAGCCAACGCGCGATCACGTTGTGCGATTTCCGAATCGATTGCTGCGGTCACTGCGGCTTGGCCGCCATTGTTGTTAAGAACCAAGTAAGCCGCCAAGGCATCCACCTCGGAATCGGTCATTGGCATTTTTGGCATATAAGCGATGTTGCCGGTAGTCAAAACCCCTTTAACATACTTGGCCACCCGTTCCTGAGAGACGCCTTCAGGGAAGTATCGGTGCAGAGGACGGATACCGGTCTCACTTGGAGAGTGGCAGTTCGAGCAGTAAGTCATTGCAATGAATTCACCCGCCTGAATCTTATTGCCCTCATTCACTTCACGAAGGTGTTCAGGAGTAAATGGATGTGCTTTTAGAATCCCGACCTTCTCGATGATCGGCAACTGAGACTTGATGTCCATACCAGGGACGTCACGACCAATGACCTGATTCGAATAGACATATTGTCCGGCAACCCAAGGTTTACGCATGGATTCACGCGCGGTCTCTTCCGGCCACAGACCGGCCACCAGAATGATTACCGCCATGGCACCGGCAAAACCTTGTACCAACGTCTGCGGACGAATCATGGTGATTACGAAGTAGGCGAGGGTACCGGCCAATACTGCGACAATGCTCGGAATGAAGTAATCCGGCAGACGGTTTTCCATGACCAGCAATGCCTGAGCCGGAACGGACTGCAGATACCACTGGAACAACAAAGCACCGACGATGGTGGAAATGATCCCCAACCAACCCAGTTTACGAGCCATCTCTTTTTTGAAGGCAGGGTCTTTGATCCCGGCGATGACAATCCCACCAACCACGGCGGTGATGGTGAACATGAAGGCGGTGCGCATACCCAGTTGGATAAAGGTATTGGTACCGTAGAAACCGTTCAGGTAACCCCCTTCGGCAAACCACTGTTCTTTCCCAGGCAGCATCATGAAAGACAGAATCCCGACGATGATCAGCATGGTCGCCCAAGACGCCAGACCGAAGATCACGGCGATCTTCATGTGAGTGCGTTTATCGACCTTGCCGACCAGATAGACAATCATATAGACACCGACGACCTCGATGACGAAGAAGACCCATTCGGTTGCCCACTTCCAGACGAAGGAGTGGATCAGGGCACCGATTCCGTTCGGGCTGGCGACGGTAGTGGAATACCAGATACCGGGTCCGGTGATGGAACCGGCGACATAGGTGAAGACCAGCAGGAAGAGGCCGTACTTTTTGATGAAATCGAGAAGATCGTCACGATCTTCTCGATAGGCCTTGTGCGAGAGATAGGCGAAAAGTAAGGCGGCCCCGACGGAAGTGTGAGACGCCAGTACGTGGAAGGTTGCGATGAGGGCAACCACCCAGCCGGACCCGACGGTGGGTTCGTACCAGGTTGGATATAGGCTTATCAAGTCCATATGATTATCCCTTGAATTAATAAAGTTAACTAGAGCTGAAACTTAAATTTAGGTTAAGTTTCCGGGTATTTTACGGTTGAAGTTACGGAGTTGAACAACTAAAAAATTTTATTAATGGGTATATAAAAAAATTTAAGGTTGTGCGTATCGTAATGATACGGAGTACGTAAGAAGAATAGAAAAACTTAAATTAGGCTTCAAGGGGAAAGGCAAGTATTGAGAGAGTTTCGAACGGATTCATAATTCAAATCAATTTATTTAAGAGCAAGGGAAATTGATTGAGGGAAAACCAATATGAAAAGCAGGGATAAAGGTTTTGAGCGCAGCGGCGAATTTGGCCGCTACGGAGATGCAAATGGGAGAGTGAAAAGCTTTAGAATTCGAAGATTTCTTTGCTTTCGGCATGAGTGAGCGCTTTCAGTTCTGTTTCGAAAAGCGTTTCGGTTGCCCATTCGTGATCGGCAATTCGGGTGATGACTTGTGCCGTCATTGCCGGAGATTGTCCGCAAATCGCAGCCATACGTCCACCTTGAGTCAATTTCTGTTTATAGGCTTCCGGGATCGAGCTGACCGAGCCAGTTAATAAAATAACATCGTATTGTTGTTCGTCATCCCAGTTTTGACTGCCGTCGCCGATGTGAAATTCGATGTTGCCGAATTTTTCAAGGCGGGATTTAGCTGTTGCCTGTAAGTCGGAGTGCAGTTCTACCGTGGTAACGCTTTCTCCCAGACTGGCCAGTAAAGCTGTCATGTAGCCGCTGCCGGTTCCAATTTCCAGGATGCGGTCCTGTGGTTCGATATCCAGGGCCTGTAGCAATCGTCCTTCGACTTTAGGGGACATCATCGTTTCGTCATGTCCGATCGGAAGTTCGATGTCACTGTAGGCCAGGGGAATCTGGCTTTCGCTGACGAACTCGTGGCGAGGAGTATTCATTAAGAGATCTAGAATAATCGGGTCGAGAACATCCCATGGACGAATTTGTTGCTCTACCATGAAGAAACGCGCTTGATCTAAATTCATAAAATGATCCTTTTCGGCCATGAAGTCATGCCTGATTAATGGATTGTGGTTGCGGTAACCGGAAGGGGTTATACTAGAAGACCCTTTTTAAGGGGCCTTTCTGATCGTTTGCCGTCCGCAAGTTCTTCGCTAAGAATCTTTTGAGAAAAAGGGACCAGCAGGCAACCCGATTAAAATTTAACCGCAAGATTATAGCGAATTTTATTCTATAAATGAAAGCAAATTACATCTTGACGCAATGGTCTGAGCTGGATTTCGGCAGGCAAATCCGCGAGAGGTTCGTACAGTGATTGAGTCGTTCTCGAATCCGGAATCGTTGCCTTTTCCTGTTTTAAAGAACCATTTGAAGTCCTATCCATTTGCCAGACCGGTGAAGTCATTGTTTGATGACAGCAGTCATCATTTGTGGCTTCTGGAAGGGAAGAGCGGGGAAAAAAGCTTCTTAAAATTTGCAAGCCATGCTTCCGCAGAACAGTCGCTTTTTTGGCAGAGAATGCAGCTTTTTTTCGGTGTTTCTTTTCCGGATTCGGTTCGAAACTATCAACGTTTGTATCCTCTTGTCGAAAGGCTTTGCGGTCTCAAGGTTCCGAAAGTGCTTGATTGCGGTGCCGAGGCGCCGGTTGGCGGTTGGGTGTTGTGTCAATATCTGCCGGGTCGAGTGTGTGGCAGTGAAACGGAAATCCCATCCGGCAGGATGCTAAACACCATGATTTCCTCGATCGAAAACCTGTATTTGAATGACCAAGCATTTCATGCAACGGCAATTGGTGATCTGTTGCAACCTGAAATTTCTGTTGAAGGATGGATTTCCTTTCTGATCAAACGCTTGGAATCCTCTCTTCAGAGTGAGTCGGAAAGGCAGGTTTGGTCGAAAGTGCGCAGGCGGATGGCGGGTGTTGCAGCGGAACCGGGGCGACTGGTGCCGATAATGATTGATTGGCGTTGGGATCAGTTTCTGGTCTGTGCGGAAGAAGTGACACTGGTCGATCTGGATGCCTGGGTTTGGGCGCCGGAAGAGCTGGCTTGGGTTTTGTTTGAATTGGTATGGTCGGAATCCGAGTTGGATGTTTTAAAATCGGTCTGTGGCGATAGAGTACCGGTCATCGGGCCCTGGCGCGACCTGTATCGTTTGATGTTGTATCAAATGGAAATTCTCGGCAAGGTCGATCTGCTGGAGTGGATGAGCAGATCGACTTATTTTGAATGATGGCAGAGGTGCGGAAATCCTGGGTGTTTAGGCGGGATTGGCCGACAGGTTTTGTTCTCGGAAGAGTTTGAGCCAGTGTAATTGCCCATAGGTTGCAACAATCAGATACACCATGAACATCAGGATAGTGACATAGAATCCGCTTAAGCCGTATAGAAGGATGGCCGCGCTGTCGATTATCAGCCAGTAACTCCAGGATTCCAGCACTCTTCTGGCGGTCAGGACGGTTGTCATCAGGGAGAAAATCATGACTCCGGCGTCCAGATAGGGAAACGGATTTTCCGTCTGTTTGTCCATCCAAAAGCCGATAATGAAAGTGAAGACGATGCCTGATGAGACGAACAGAAGATGTTTCCGGCCGGATAGCCGGCTGATCGGCAGGCTGGTCTCTTGTGGCCCGGTTTTGCTCCAGGCAGAGTAACCGTAGACCGCCATGCCTAAGTAGTAGAGATTCAAGAAGGCTTGCATACCCAGTTTACCTTCCCAGAACAGGACGCTGTAGATTGCTGTGCTGATGAAAGCGGCTGGCCAGCACCAAAGGGAGTTTCTGGCTGCCAGAATGACATAAGCGATGCCGAGCAGGGCGGCGGTCCATTCCCAAGGCGACTGGCTGGCAAGCAGATCGAAAATCTGGCCGAGCTGGAAATCAGCAGGCACGGATATTGGCCTTTTCCCGGTCGGTGCCGATCAGTTTGATGACGAAGACGGTTTGTGGAATTTCCTGCAGCACTTTTTCGATTTCGATGTTCATTGCATTCATCACGTCTGCGAATTCACCGTAAATATGCGTGCTCATGCTGTTACGTTGAACCGCGACCTTTTCTGCCCTTTCCATCGCTTCGATAAAATCGAGGATCGGTTGGCAGTATTCTTCCTTTAGAGGGTACATGCTGATATCGACGGATACTTTCACGATTTTCTCCTGGTTGTTATTGGATCTTCTCTGCACGAACCACGACAAAAGTTCCTTGGTCGTGCCCGCGCAGAATGGCGGTTGATTCGTTTGCGGCGCTTTCCGGTAAGACCGTTTGTACGCTGGCGCTAATGAAAAATCCAGCCCGTTTCAGCAGGCATTCGATCTCATTGTAGCTGTAGAAGGTGGCGTCGCAGTAGAAGGGGCTTTCGTGCTTGTGTTTTTCGTAGACCTGGCCGAGTTCCGAATTGCGTTCAAGGAAGGCGATGATTATCGAGCCGTCGGTTTTGATGACTCGTGCGGCTTCCAGATAAGCTTGTTCTGGATCGTCCAGAAAACAGGTTGAAGTGATAAAGGCAGCGAAATCATACTGCCGGTCTGCAATCGGCAGGGATTCGGCTACGCCTTCCGTCAGGTCGAGGCCTCGTTCCTGTTTGGCTCTGTCCCGCATGGCTTTGGCCGGTTCGATGCCTGTGTCGATATTGAGCGGTTGTGTGAAGCGGCCGCTGCCGGCGCCAATCTCAATCCCTTTTCCTTGTGGCAGGAGTTGCTTGATTGCGTTGATTTCCGCCTGGTAGGTTTCGGGATTTTCATCAAACCATTGATCATAGGTATCGGCGTGCGATTCGTAGCCTTGTGTTTTCGGCATATGGATGGCTCCGTAAAGATTTAGTGGCAACCGCCGGAAAGCTTAATGACAAAAACGCTTTCCGGGAGGGCTTGCAAAGTCGTATGCATTTCCGTGTTCAAGATCGGCATGATCAAAGTGTAGTCGCCGTAAATGGTGGTGCTCATGCTGTTACGCGAGATCAACAGATCTGGGTGCGTTTCCAGACGCCCGATAAAATCCAGAACCGGTTGGCGATAGGATTCGTTGAGCGGATAAAGGCTGATGTCGACGGAAATTTTCATATCGGACTCCTTGTGAAAGCGGATTGATCGCCGGCCAAAAAAACGAAAATCTGCCCGGCGCTCTGCGTGTTGAATCAGAAGTACAAACGGTAAGTGACGCCATATTGACGTGGGTCGCCCAAGCGGACGAACTTGTCTTCGGTGCCGTCTGCGTCGATGTCGAAGTAGAAGCCGCGAGTTGCATAGCGCTCGTCAGCCAGGTTTTTCCCCCAGAGGTAAATTTCGTAATTCTGGGCTTCATAACCAAGACGCGCATCGACGATATGATACGGCTTGGATTTTATATTATGCGAATTGTCGAAGTAGAATGCGTCTAGAGCGGTAATATCCGCTTGCAGATAGAAACCGTTCGGACTTCTGTATTTTCCGCCTAAATTTGCTTGATAGTTCGGGGCATGCGCCTGTTCGCGATCCTTGATGGTGAAGTTGCTGTTAATCGGCGTGCCGCTGATTTCGGTTTTCAGTAACCCTAGAGAGCCGTAGAGGTTCCATTTGCGGTTCAGTTGCCAATCAAACTCCGTTTCTATACCGTAGTTTTTAGCACTGTCCAGGTTTTCGGTAAAGAAGACCCATTCATAACCGCCCGGTTCGTAGCTGTAACCGTCGAATTGAGGGTTGGTGCGATCCATGTAGAAAATCGTCGTGGAGGTTTGCAAACCATATTCCCGATAATTGGATTTTAAACCGATTTCGTAATTGTATAGAGTTTCGGCATCGTAGGTGACATTGCTGGTGCCGCTTAAGCCCGCGTTGAATCCGCCGGCTTTGTAGCCGCGGGTAATGCCTGCGAAAGCGGTGTGGCGCGCATTGTACTTATGGATGTAGTGAATGGATGCGCCCCACAAGGTCTCATCCGGATCGAAGTTGTCGTTCAGGGTGTAATCATAGGGTGCGCCACCAAAATTGGTGTCGTCGCCGTACTGATGTGTGGACAAGTCAAAGGACTGCTGGTTGCGCTCGATGCGTACCGAATATTGTAGCGTCGTTTTATCGGTAACTGCTTGATTCAACTGAGTGTAGAGTGCCAGTTTGTTATGGGTGAAGTCACTGTCAGCGTCGGTGTTATAGGCTACCGAAGAGGACGGGTAGGTGTAAAATTCATTGCGCTCATTGCTTTCATTCAGATGTGACAGGTACAGTCCGGCAAGCCAGTCGGTGGAATTGGAGAACAGTTTTGAACGGTCGGTTGAGGTCCAGCGTAACTCTTGGTAAAGGGTTCTTCGGTGTTTTTGGTTGGCGTAATAAGAGTCTTCATTAACCACGTCGGCTTGCCAGTCCGTGTCGTAGCTGTAGAGCATATCGCTGTTGGTAAGACCGGTTTTACTGGTCAGGACAAAGTTACGGTTTCCGGTCCAGGTGGCTTTTACTGAGCCGGCGTTGGAAAGTTGAGTATCTTTACCGGGGCGATCGGATTTCGTGGTAAAGGTGTTATCACGCGACCAGGCATCATAACCGTCGTTTAAATCGGCGTGGAGCAAGGTGATATCGACCGTTGTCTCCGGATTTGGGAACAGGCGAAGTTTGCCGCGGAGGTTCAGGTCGTTTTGATTGTTGGTGTCGTCTCTGTTTAAGGTGCTGTTGTGGCGGAAACCATCCTGTTGCTGCTTGAAAATTGACAAGCGATATAATGGTGCGGCTTCGCCTTTGCCCAAAGGCCCGCTGGTGACAATCCCCAGCTCTTTAAGATTGTCTTGACCAATGGTTGCTTCAAACATTCCTTCTTCGTAAGGTGTGGGCTCGTTGCTTTCGATATTGATCAGGCCGGCGATAGCGCTTTGGCCGTAACGAGTATTTTGCGGGCCTCTTAAAACTTCGATCTGTTTGACGTCAAACAGGTTTCCGGCGGCGCCTATGCCGCTGAAATCGATGTCGTCAATGGCGAAGCCGACGCTGGAATTCGGTGCGCCGGTGTATTCATCGCGTTCGCCGATCCCGCGGATCTGGAGGTGACGTGCGTGAGAGCTTTGCCCTGAAAGGTTGACATTGGGCGTCTTAAGCAGGATGTCGTCAAAGTGGTCGGCTCCCTGATCTTTGATGTGTGCTTCGTTTTTGACGTCAACGCTGGCCGGAATGTCCTGCAGTTTTGTCTGGCGGAGGTCGGCGCTGACGGTCACCGGTGCAAGTTGTTCGTCGGCATGGGCAGAGAAAAAAGGAAAGGCCATCAAACCGGCCAGGGCAAGATTTAATCGACTTAAGCGAAAATTCATGGGTTGCGCTCCTTAGCATAGTCATCGCCTGGGAGCGCGACGCAGAAAAATGGAATGCAATTCCATTGACAACGTCGCTGCCTTTTCCTACGCCGGTATGATCCGGATCAGGTTCAAGGGTCTATCCTTACGGAAATCTCAGGCCTTGCGGCCGCCCCTAGGCACGATTATGTTTTTTTGATAATTGAAATTTTTGCCTATTCTACTCTATTTTTGAGAAAAATTATCGTTTTGCTTTATCAAACCCTAGCTTAGATCTATTAGAAGATGTTAAAATGCTTGGCTTGATTTTAATCCATGAATAGAAGAGTTGTTTCTCATGCCAATCATCACTTTACCGGACGGTTCTACCAAGCAGTTTGAGCAGCCTGTATCTGTTATGCAGGTTGCAGAATCCATTGGCGCAGGACTGGCGAAAGCAACGGTCGCCGGGCGCGTCAACGGACAATTGAAAGATGCCAGTGATTTAATCACGGATGACGCTACGCTTGAAATCGTCACGATGAAAGATGAAGACGGTGTGCATATTATGCGTCACTCTTGCGCGCACCTTTTGGGGCACGCATTGAAGCAGCTTTATCCTGACGTCAAGATGGCGATCGGGCCGGTCATCGATAACGGTTTCTACTATGACATCGATATGGATTACAAAATTACGCCGGAAGATCTGAAAAAAATCGAAAAGCGTATGCAGGAACTGGCGAAAACCAAGTATCCGGTCATTAAAAAGATGTTGCCGCGCGATGAAGCGGTTGCGACTTTCGAATCCCGCGGTGAAGATTATAAGCTGGAATTGATTCGTGACCTTCCGGATGAAACTCAATTCGGTTTCTACTTCCACGAAGAGTATGTGGATATGTGTGTCGGACCGCACGTGCCGAATATGTCATTTACCAAGGCATTCAAGCTCACTCATGTGGCTGGAGCTTACTGGCGCGGCAGTTCCGATAACAAAATGCTTCAACGGATTTACGGTGTTGCTTTCGCCAATAAAGACGATTTGAAAGCTTACCTGAAAATGATGGAAGAGGCCGAAAAGCGTGACCATCGTAAATTAGGTAAGGTGCTGGATTTGTTCCATGTTGATGAAATCGCTCCGGGGATGGCGTTCTGGCATCCGAAAGGAACCACCTTGTACCGCGTAGTGGAGGAGTATATGCGTGGTCAGCTGGTTGCCAACGATTATGAAGAGATTCGCACGCCATTTATTATGGATCGTTCTCTGTGGGAAAAATCCGGTCACTGGGACAAGTTCAAAGACAATATGTTCACCACCGAGACCGATAACCGCGATTACGCTGTTAAGCCGATGAACTGCCCAGGGCATATTCAGGTGTTTAACCAGCATTTGCACTCTTACCGCGACTTGCCGGTTCGTATCGCCGAGTTCGGTACCGTTCACCGTAACGAGCCGTCCGGAACGCTTCACGGTCTGATGCGTGTGCGCTCTTTCACACAGGATGATGCGCATATCTTCTGTACACCGGATCAGATTAAGCAGGAAGTGCAGGGGTGTATCGACCTGGTTTATGAAACCTATGCGGATTTCGGTTTTGAAAATATCGCGGTGAAATTCTCGACCCGCCCTGAAATGCGCGTCGGTTCCGACGAAGTATGGGATTTGGCGGAAGAAGCCTTGGAAGCAACTTTGCAGGATGCCGGTCTTGAATATGCACTACAACCGGGTGAAGGGGCTTTCTACGGTCCGAAGATCGAATTCCAGTTAAAAGACTGTATCGGACGTGTCTGGCAGTGCGGAACCATTCAGCTGGATTTCTCGATGACTCAGGCTGAACGTTTGAATGCGGTTTACGTCGATTCGGATAATGAGAAGAAGCATCCGGTGATGATTCACCGTGCTATCCTGGGATCTTTGGAGCGTTTCGTCGGTATCCTGGTCGAGCATTACGAAGGAAAATTCCCAACTTGGCTGGCGCCGGTTCAAATGGTAACGGCATCAATATCGGAAGTGCATAACGAATATGTTGCCGAATTAACTAAAAAATTGAAAAAACATGGGTTTAGAGCCGAATCGGACTTGAGAAATGAGAAGGTTGGGTTTAAAATTCGCGAACACACCATGCAGCGCGTACCTTATATCTTAGTGGTAGGTGATCAAGAAATGGCTGAAGGCACCGTTAACGTTCGTGCCAGAGGTGGACAGAATCTGGGTTCTTTCGATTTCGATGAACTGCTGGATCTGCTCAATAACGATATCGCCAACCTTGGACGTGTCGTTGAGTAACGGTCGCTGTATTTATATTGTAATAAACGGAGGATATTGCTATCGCAATTAGAAGAGGTCGTGGAAGACCACAACAACCTGAAGCACCTAAAGATAGAATAAACAGAGCCATCACTGCGCGTGAAGTTCGTTTGATTGACGCCGAAGGCGAACAAGCCGGTGTCGTTCCAATTCAGGAAGCTCTGGAAGCCGCTACCGAAGCGGGTCTGGATTTAGTTGAAATTGCGGCCACAGCAAATCCTCCGGTTTGCAAAATCATGGACTACGGCAAGTTTCTGTATCAACAGCAGAAAAAGCAGCATGAAGCGAAGAAAAAGCAGAAGCAAGTCCAGGTAAAAGAAGTTAAGTTTCGCCCAGGAACTGAGGAGGGAGATTATCAGGTCAAACTACGCAACCTGATAAAATTCCTGGAAAAAGGGGATCGCGTCAAGGTAACCATCTGGTTCCGTGGTCGTGAGATTACCCATAAGGAACTGGGATTGAAAGTGTTGGAGCGCGTGCGCGATGACATTCAGGAAATCGGTACTGTTGAACAGATGCCGAAGATGGAAGGTCGTCAAATGCAGATGATGGTTGCTCCAACCAAGAAAAAGTAAGCCGAGCAGCTTGCTTTATACAACAGCTGGGGCTGGTTGATTGTCAACCGGCTTCCGGTGCAGCTCCCTCAGTGCTGTTGGTTGTTTCCCGGAAGGCCGTCCTTTTTAGTTGGGCGGCCATTGTAAAAATCAAGTGACTCGAAGTGGCTGAAGGGCGACCGATGAGTATCACTTAAATGCGGAGTTTCATTCAATGCCAAAGATGAAAACAAACAGTAGTGCTGCAAAGCGCTTCAAAAAAACCGGCTCTGGCCGCTTTAAATGCAAACAGTCTCACCTTCGTCATATCTTGACTAAGAAATCGACTAAGCGTAAACGTCAGCTTCGTTCTGGAAGCATGATTCACGATCACGATGTGGCAATGGTTCGCCGCATGTTGCCTTACGCTTAATCAGGGGAGATGTAAAAGATGGCAAGAGTTAAAAGAGGCGTGATCGCACGTCGTCGTCACAATAAAGTACTGAAACAGGCGAAAGGTTACTACGGTGCCCGCAGCAAGATTTTCCGCGTTGCTCGTCAAGCGGTGATCAAAGCGGGGCAATATGCGTACCGTGACCGTCGTCAGCGTAAACGTCAATTCCGTCGTCTATGGATCGCGCGTATCAACGCTGCGGCTCGTATGAACGGCATGACTTACAGCCGTTTTATCAACGGTGTAAGCAAAGCGGGAATCGAAGTTGACCGTAAAGTACTTGCTGACATTGCAGTACATGATGCAGCAGCATTTGCGGCCATTGCTGAAAAAGCAAAAGCGGCACTTGCTTAAGTATCGTCACTAGGTTTGCCTAGTTAAAGGATAGGGGACTTTGGGTCCCCTATTTTTTTCCTCTTTCCGCAAGATCGATTGCGGCAAAAGTGAATAGCGTTAATCGGATTTTGGCCTTTCCCTGAAAGCATCCTATTAACTCTATTCATTTAATCCGTTTAAGAACATTTGTTTTAGGACATTTTCATAATGCGAGAACAGTTACAAACTCTTATCTCCGAAGCAGAAGAAGCGATCCGTTCGGTTGCCGATCTGGCCGGGCTTGATGACATTCGTGTGCAGTACCTGGGTAAGAAAGGAGCCTTGACCGAAGTAATGAAAACTTTGGGCAAACTCAGCCCGGAAGAACGTCCGAAAGCCGGGCAGGTAATCAATGAAGCCAAACAAGCCGTGCAAGGCCTTTTGAATGACAAAAAGCGTGAACTGGATAATGCCAAGTTGATGCAAAAACTGGCCGAAGAAACGGTTGATGTCACTCTGCCGGGCCGCGGTGTCGATCTGGGCAGCTTGCATCCGGTTACCCGTACTTTGAATCGCATAGAAACGCTGTTTTCCAAAGCGGGGTTCGATGTTGAAACCGGTCCGGAAATCGAAGATGACTGGCACAATTTCGAAGCGCTGAATATTCCGGAAACCCATCCGGCACGCGCAATGCACGATACCTTTTATATCAATGAAAAGACCGTCTTGCGTACTCATACTTCCGGGGTGCAGATTCGTACCATGGAAAACAAACAGCCGCCGTTGCGTATTATCGCCCCTGGGCGTGTTTACCGTTGTGATTCCGATCAGACGCATACACCGATGTTCCATCAGGTAGAAGGTCTGATTGTTGAGAAGAACGCCAGCTTTGCACAACTGCGCGCTTTGTTGATCGAATTTATGAAAGAGTTTTTTGAAGACGAGAATTTAAAAACGCGTTTCCGTCCGTCTTATTTTCCGTTTACTGAACCGTCTGCGGAAGTGGATATTGCAACCGATCTGTTCGGTGACGGGCGTTGGATCGAAGTATTGGGTTGCGGCATGGTGCATCCGAACGTCTTGAGAAACGTCGGTATTGATCCTGACGAATATACCGGCTTGGCTTTTGGTCTGGGCGTGGAACGTTTGGCGATGCTGCGTTACAACGTCAAGGATTTGCGCCAATTTTTCGAAAACGATTTGCGTTTCCTGCAGCAGTTTAAATAAGACTGTATAAATCCGATTAAAAGCTTTTGAGAAGACATTATGAAATTTAGTGAAAATTGGTTGCGTGAGTGGACAAATCCTGACTGGAATACCGAACAGTTATCTGAAGAATTGAGTCTGGCCGGACTGGAAGTTGACGACGTGGAGCCGGTTGCAGGAGCCTTCACCAATGTGGTGGTTGGGCATGTTTTATCGGTTGAGAAGCATCCGGATGCGGATAAGTTAAACGTCACTCAGGTGGATGTCGGCGATGTCGAGCCGGTACAGATTGTATGCGGAGCGAAAAATGTCGTTGCTGGCATGAAAGCCTGTTGTGCCAAGGTTGGTGCGGTTTTGCCGGGTGATTTTAAAATCAAGAAAGCCAAATTGCGTGGTGTGCCTTCGAATGGCATGTTGTGCGGTGCCAGCGAAATCGGTTTACCGGACGATGGTGTGGACGGTTTGCATGTTCTTCCGGATGACGCGCCGATAGGAATGGATTTACGCGAATACCTGGATTTAAACGATTTCTCGATCGATGTCGATTTGACTCCGAACCGTACTGATTGTTTTAGTGTGATGGGGATTGCTCGTGATGTTCACGCAATCAGCGGTGCCGAGTTGAAAACGCCTTTTTCCGAGCGGGAAATGGCGGGAACAGCTGATTGCCAGGTAGCGATTGAAGTTTCCGATGCTGAAGCGTGTCCCAAATACATAGGATGCACGGTTACCGGTTTCAATACTCAGGTGCAAACACCTTTATGGATGAAGCAGCGTTTGGAGCGTTCCGGATTGAGACCGCTCAGTCTGGTAGTGGATATTACCAACTATGTGCTGCTGGAAATGGGGCAGCCGATGCACGCTTTCGATTTGCACAAGCTGCAAGGTGCCGTGCAGGTTCGGAAATCCAATGCCGGTGAGAAACTAACCACTCTGGACGAGAAAGAAGTTGTTCTGGATGATGATACTCTGGTCATAGCGGATAATTCCGGTGCCATTGCTCTGGCGGGCATTATGGGGGGATTATCCACTTCGGTAACCGATGATACGACGGCGATTTTCTTTGAATGTGCGCATTTCAATCGTTTGGCGATTACCGGTAAAGCGCGCAAATATGGTTTGCATACCGACTCTTCAATGCGTTTCGAGCGTGGGGTTGATCCGCACTTGCCTGAACGCGCACTGAACCGTGCTTTGGCTTTGTTCACCGAAATTGCCGGTGGAGAGGTCAGTAACATTAACGCCGTTGTCAGCGAAGTAAATCTTCCTAAAGCGGCGCTCATTACTTTGCGTCAGGAGACTTTGGATAAACGCTTGGGTGTTGAAGTCGCTTCTCAGCAAGTGAATGATATTTTCCAACGCCTTGGTTTCGGTGTCGAAGAGAATGCAACCGGTTGGAGCATGCAGGCACCAAGCTATCGTTTTGATATGGCGATCGAAATGGATCTGGTTGAAGAAGTCGGACGCGTTTACGGTTACAACAATCTGCCGGAAACGCCGTTGCACGCGCCAATGACATTGAATGAATTGCCGGAGTCAGAGCAAGAGTTGCTGGCATTAAAAACTGCGCTGGTTCAGCGCGGTTATAACGAAGTTGTGACCTATAGTTTTGTTGAAGAAAATAAACAAAAATGTCTGGCACCGGATCTGCCTTATGTCTTGGTTCAGAATCCGATCTCCGATGATATGAAAGCCATGCGTACTACGTTGTTCCCGGGGCTGCTGCAAAGTGTGGCTTACAATCAGAACCGCCAGCAACCACGTGTGCGTTTGTTCGAAAGCGGTCTGGTGTTCTACAAAAACGACCAGGATTCGACCGGAGCCACTCAGGTGCCGATGATCGGTGGTGCTGTTGTCGGGAAGGTTGCGGCTTCCGGTTGGGACGAAGTTGAACGTAATGTTGATTTCTTTGATGTTAAAGGGGATGTCGAGACTTTGTTACGTATGAGTCATCAGATCGGTAAAATCCGTTTCGAACCTTGTTCGCACCCCGCATTGCATCCAGGGAAGTCGGCCAGTCTGGTCAAAAATGGAAAAGAGGTTGGGATCATCGGTCAATTGCATCCGCAGTGGGTAAAAACCATGGGTGTGAACGGCAATGTGTTCTTGTTTCAAGTCCGTCAGGATGCCTTGATGACCATGGAAGTTCCATGTGCGCAGGCAATTTCCAAATTCCCGGAAGTTCAACGTGATTTGGCCTTTGTCGTCGAAAACGAGCTGTCGGTTCAGTCTCTTCTGGATGCTGTAATGGTGGAATCCGATATTCTGCGCTCGGTGGATATTTTCGATATCTATCGCGGTCAAGGGCTTGCAGAAAATCAGAAAAGTGTTGCTTTGACATTGAAGGTTCAACATCAGGATCGCACACTGCAAGATGATGAAGTCGATCAGTTGATTGCGCAGGTGCTTGAGTCCGCCAAGCAGAAAGTCAACGCTGTACTGCGCTGATCGGCACATTTTGCTGGCGGTGAAAAATGCAAGGTTTTTTACTGCTGGTTCAAGTAAAAAACTGTTAAAATACAACAATATAAATAAAATCAGGAAGGCGATATGACTTTGACAAAGGCAGATATTGCTCAACAATTATCGGATACATTCGGGTTTAACAAGCGTGAATCCAAGGAACTGGTCGAACAGTTCTACGATGAAATCAGTGAAGTTTTGATTTCCGGCGAGCAGATTAAATTGTCCGGTTTCGGAAACTTCGAATTACGGGACAAGGCTTCTCGTCCTGGACGTAATCCAAGAACCGGGGAAGATGTTCCTATCTCGGCTCGAAGAGTGGTAACATTTAAACCCGGACAAAAACTTCGTGCGCAAATAGATAACTATGACAAGTTCTAAATCGTCCCAGCTTGAGCTATTGAAGACTGAAATTCCTGATAAAAAATATTTTACGATCGGGGAAGTTGCAGAGTTATGCGCTGTCAAATCGCATGTTCTGCGCTATTGGGAACAAGTGTTTCCTCAGTTGGAACCAGGTAAACGCCGCGGACGTCGTTATTATCAGCAAAGCGATGTGCGCTTGGTGTTGGAAATTAAAAGCCTTCTGCACGAACAAGGCTTCACCATTCCGGGAGCAAAAGCCAAGCTGTCCAAGCAAGATGTCAGTGCGAAACTGGCATCGGGCGATCTTCAAGAAGACAGCTGTTTAGCTAGAATGCAGCAACTGAAAGTCGATATTCAAGCCTTTAGAGAACACATTCAGGCACGCTTCTGAAATGCCGTTTTAAAGTTCTTTGACTGTCATTTGATGAATAACCGCTAAGAAGCGGTTGATTTGTTGTCCAAAGAGCCTATAATTCCTTTCTCTGTTCTTATCGGGGTGTAGCGCAGTTTGGTAGCGCACCACACTGGGGGTGTGGTGGTCGCAGGTTCAAATCCTGTCACTCCGACCATTTCTTTTTCGGGATTGGATCTCTCCCTTAATCATTTTTTCTTTTTCATGCTGTTCTGATAATAAAACGTTTGTGCGCTGGTGATCGTAGTGATCTGAATGGTGTCGATTGTTCGATGTTGGCGGGATGTTTTAAGGTCGAAATGCTGATGGGATAAAGTCGCAGTCCGTTCCTTATCCCACGTTCGCTGAGTTGCAGCAATTATTTTTTAGCTTCTCGGTTTTTTTTCAGTATTTGCATCAGTTGAGCATATTGCTGCTCGTTTAAAATGGTTTGAATTTGTCCGATGGCTTTAATCAGGTTCTGGGTGTTCTGCCATTTTTGTGTTTGGAGTTTTTCCAGCTGAGAGTCCAGTTCAGGTACATTTTTACGTTCGACGAGAATGGCTGAGGAAATCTGCTGTTCGATTTTCTTTGCTTGTTCAAGGCCGCTGTGAATCTTCGGCGCCATCTGTTCGCGTAGTTGTTTGAGTTGCTGCTTCTGTTCCGGAGTCAGATTCAACTGCTGTTGGTTTTGCATCACCGGCTTCATTAGATGCGGCAGGTTTTTCCCCAGAAGCAGGGCATAATTGGCGAGGCCCGGTTCGTGTTTGTGGCCATCAGCCTGTGCGGTGAAAGGGAGCAGGGTAATAAGGGCAATCAAAATAAAGTGTGGTTTCATCTTATGGTTCCTATGTTTGTTATGAGGTACGGTGTCTGCTTGTAAATTACTGGATAAACCAGCGAATACCGGCGTAGTAATAACGACCGATATCACTTCCGAGCGCATTATCGATTCGGGTTTCGAACAGGTTCTCGATACCCATGAAAAGATCCATATCTCCGAGAGCGTAATTGACTTTGAGGTTCACCGGAGTGTAGCCGTTTGCCTGATAGGTGACGGTTTGACCGTTTTCGGTCACGCTGTAGTTCTGTTCGCTGACGTACTGAGCCGCAATGCTGGTTTTCAGGTTCGGGGTTGCTTGATAGCTTAAAGCGACAGAGGTGCGGAAATCCGGTGTGTAATCAAGCTTTTGTCCGCTGTCCCGGTTGTGACTGTCAAGCAGATTCAGATTCCAGTCCCATTCCAGGTTGCGGGTGATGTGAGCATGGGTGCTGAGATCAATTCCTTTCAGGGTTACCAGACTGGCATTGCGGAATGAGAGATAGTTTGCCGTTTGGTAACGGACGATACTGTTATCGATTTCGGTGTAGAAGAGCGCAGCATCGTAGCGCAGATGTCTGGTTTGACCGTTTAAACCGATTTCGAAGTTTTCACTGCGTTCGGCATCCAGATCAAATGCGCTTTTACCGATGGAAGCATCGATAACCTGAGCGCCGACGAAGCGTTTGCCCTGCGGGTTATAACGGTTGATGTAGTTTTCCTGGCTATCGGGGGCTCGGAAACCTTGTGCGTAGCGCATTCTCAGATTGAAGAGCGGAGAAAAGTGGTAGACTCCGCCCAGATGAGCGCTGGTGGCATCACCTGCCGCAGAGGTATCGTCGTAGCGCGCTCCGTAAACTAAATTGAGTCGCGGATTAAGCTGCCATTCGTGCTGTGCATACAAAGCTGAACTGTCTTGGGTTTTAGTTGTCATCTTGCCGCTGGCCTCAAAAAAGGCGGCTTCACGACTGTCTTCCAGATATTCCGCTCCAGCTACCAGACGGCTGTCGTCCCGAATCTGCCAGGATGATTTCAGAGAGTGCTGGTACTGTTTTACGGTACCATCTCCGCTGAGGCTGGCGGAGTCTTCACTCGAAGCGTAACCCAGTTCCTTCCAGAGCAAGCTGGTAATCTGATCCTCTTTTTCGTAGTGGGAAAGGCTGGACTGCCAATCGATTTCAAATTGCTGGCTTGGATGCCAGTTGGCTCCGACGCCGAACTCATAACGCTGGTTATCAAGGCGCTCGGCATAAGGAATATTAAAGAATTTCAAAAAGTCACCGCTTTGCGCGCTGGTGTAATTTGAGGCGTAAACTTGAGAAATGCCTTGAAGATCACGATTTTCCTGCATAAAGCCCAAATTCAGCTTCAGATCCAGTTGACTGTTCACTTCATGGGTTAAGTCAATACCGAGATTAACGACTTCACTTGGATCGCGATAATAAACATCTTGTTCGTATTGATCATTGATCAAGTCGGCAATCGACTGACTGAAATTCGCCGAGCAGCTACTGCCGTTCCCGCATGCCTTTAAGCTGTTGGGGTCAATGCGCAAATCGGATTGGCTGGGTTTGGATTTTGTGTTGGCGACACTGCCTTTCGGAACTCGAATTTGTGCGCTTTCATTTTCCGAGTATTCCCCGGTTTTGAGCGCGCTGATCCAGGCACTGAAGCCGGTTTTTCCTTTGGTTCCTCGGATATCGATTTCAAACAGGCTGCGCTGTCCATCACCGTCTGCATTGGCTCCGTGACTGAGTGTCAGGGTGGTTTCGGTTTCATCCATAGGTTGTTTGGTGATGATATTTATGACCCCGCCCAGCGCGTCTGATCCATACAATGCGCCCATGGGGCCTTTGATAATTTCAATTCGTTCGATGGAGGCGGCGGGAATCCGCATGGCGTCGTAGGCTTTGGTGAATTCGGTACCGATTCGACGCCCGTTCAGCAATAGAAGAGTGCCTTTTGCAGAGACGCCGCGAATGGTAAATTGGCCATTGCTGTTACTGTGCCGACCGCGGGCTGGGTTAAAAAAGACGCCGCTGTATTGCAAAGCATCCTGCAAAGTGACGGCTGCCATTTGCTGGATTTGATGTTCGTCGATGACTTCAACCGATACCGGAATGTCTTTGAGTTCTTTTGCGGTTTGGGTTGCGGTGATGACCTGAATCGGTTCAAGCTCGCTGGTTTCTGCATGCAAAAGGGCAGGGAAGGCTGTTAGGACCCCTGCAATCGCTAAAGGAATTCGTCGTTGTTGAAGTGAGGTTTTCATCTTGGTAATCGTCTTTTAATTAAGAGTAGTAATGAGAATCTTTATTATTTATTTTTTTGACCATATAATCAAGATTAATATCATAAAAAGCTAATATTTTTTATTATAAAAAAATAATATGAGGAAAAAAGACGGGCGAATTTCTGAGGAAAGCAGGGAGGCAAAATGCTTGCCGGGTTCCAGTTCAAACCCGGCGCGGTCGAAGGGAAGTGGGTATTAAATGCCGTATTGTTCTTTGATGGTTTTATCTCCCTCCAGAGCAAGCGGTTTGTTAAGAACCAAGGTCTGATCATTGTGTGTTTTCAGTTTGATCCATTTTTTCGGAGTGGTTCGAAGTTTCTCTACCAATTCATCAAAATTGGCGACTGGCTCGTCGTTGAAGCTTTCGATGATGGCATAGCTGGCGCTGTAACCGGCGTTCTGGTTATTCGGCAGGATTCTCTGTAATACGACAATTTCCTCTCTTTGCGGGTGGAGTTTTGCGTACTCTTTCAGAGATGCCGCCGTCATAATGCCGGTGCGTGAATTACTTTGAACCAGAGCGCTCAAGACATTTTGACTCAGTGGCACCAGAATCAGCCCGCCGAATAGATGAAAGCGCGGTTTTTGGGAATAGTAGGTTGGCAGATTGCTGTGTTCAGCCTGCAGTTTCCAGCTGACTTTTTGCGATAGTCCATCTCTGAAAACAGTGGCAGTAATGGTTTCTCCCACCTGTTTTTGATGGATCAATTCTTTAAAAGACAGTTTGCCTTCCGGAAGAAATACCGTGCCGTCATTTTCGATTTTTTTGCCGTTGATTCGTGTCAGAAGGTCGTTTTCGCGTAGTGGAATCCCGTCCAGCGAAACGCGCTCGACCAGGATTCCGGATTCATTTGCGGGGAAGCGGAAATATGCTCGAAGTTCAGGATTTTCCAGCAGTGAGAAGGTGAAGTTTCCATAAGGCATACCATCGTATTTACCATCCAGGATATCGTCAAAAAAATGCTGAATGATTCGGGACGGAACCAGGTAGCTGATGTTATTTGCTTTGGTAATCGTCTGCATGGCAAGGCCAACGATTTCTCCTTGCTGATTAATAATAGGGCCACCACTGTTGCCTGGGTTAATCGGCGTGTCGATCTGAATGGTCAGAAACGATTTTTTTGAGTAGCTGTAATGGCGGTGTTCAATGCGCGAGACGACACCTTGGGTCGTGGAAAGTTCATCGCCGCCCATCGGGTATCCCAATGCGGTAACCTGATCTCCCATTTTTGGCAGAGTTCCGAGTTCCAATGGATTGATATTTTTAAAGAAATCCGAATTTTGAAGTTGTAGCAGAGCAAGATCGGTTTCATTGGAAACCCATTTCACTTTTGCCGGGTATTTTTGGATGCTGTTGCCTTTTCGAACTTCGATAAAGGTGGCGTGTCCGATCACATGTGCTGAAGTCAGAATGTAGTTTTCATCCTGAAGGCGGACAAAAACGCCGGACCCGGAGGAGCGACTGATTTTCTTAGTCTGCCACGGAAGCTGGTAATCCGGCTGACTTTTGGTCACGAAGACTTTGACTGCGCTGTTTTCGGCGCTTGCCCAGACATTGTGGGCGAAGAGAACGGTACAGAAAAACATGATTCGAAGCATGTGTTGTTTCCTAGGTTTTGAATTTGAATTATTTAGTATTTCAATGATGTGTGGCTGTCCGTTAGAGGCACTATCCGGTATTTCCATATGGTAGATTTGGCGTCATAGCTGACACCGAAGCAAAATTGCCGGTCATTAAGAAGCGGATTAATTTGGCAAGCCCGGTGTTGTCGGAAGAGAGCATTCATAAGAGTCTTCTTCCCGTTTACGGCTGTCGGTGCCGAATGTCGTTTTTCGAGTCTACCATAGATAAGTAACCCCTAGCCAAAACTGGCGTCCCAGGAGGTATTCGTCATCTTTTTTTGCTACGGTATTCACCTGATCAAAAAGGTTATGAATATCCACTTGGTAATGGAAATCGCCAATGGATGTATTGTGAACGTAGCCGATATTCACATCGACTTGAATGAGGTCTTTGTAGTCAAAGTAGTCGTATATGTTGGCAAGTTCGAACTCGCCAGAGTTTTCGTCTTCTTTTATGCCGATAATCGCATCATATCCGGTATCTTCGAATTTACGGGTGCCTTGTATAAAGTTGACGTAAACACCAAGGTTGATGCCTTTAGTGGGGGTGTAGCCGTAAAACAGTTTGGCATTAATTGGTTGTCCGTTATCAAGGTTAAAATCCGACTGATTCATTAATTTGCCTTGATAAACAATTTCCGATTGGCTTACGCCTTCGTCATCGTCATCGTTCTCGTTGTAGCTGACATAGTTGCTCTTATCTTTAAGTACCTTAGTCAGGTTAAATCGAAATAAATGAACCCCGACTTGTTTTTGCCAGGTAAAGCGTAAATTGGCATAGTCGCTTTTTCCTCCATTTTTTAAAGTGTAGTGGTAAAGTCCGTCGTCTAGTTTGGCAGATTTGTGACGGGTAAAGGCATTTCGTCCCTGACGTGAGACGAATTCCAAGCCCAGGTTTCCGAAAGTCTGCAGGCTTTGAATTCCGACACTCAACTCATCTTGGTAGGGGGTTTTCAGGTTACTGTGCTGGTACACGTAGGTATTAGTTGTTGCAGACTCAGTCCATTCATCCGGAACGCTGACTTTCTGTCCGTCAATATAGGTTTGTTCCAAGCCGCGATAGGCTGTTCCATAGCTTATGCCTGCCTGTTTTAACTGATAAGTTAAAAAACTATTGGAATAGTAGCGATTGAGCCCGGTAGAAATAAAATGTTTTTTATTTTTAAATAAATCGTATTTTGCAAAAGTTCGGTAGGCTACATCGTGATTGTGAAGGAAAGTGTTGTAATCGTATCGTGCGCCCAAGCGTAATAAGAAACGGTCGATTTTAAACGCATCCTCAATATAGGCTCCGAGATTATCTGTTGAGGCCGAGCGCTTGGAGGCGTATCTTGTCAATTTTTCACTGGCAAACTGATCTCCCTCAATACAGACTTCGGCTCCTTGGCAACGTAAATTTGTCACCCCTACATTGTTTGAAAGATAGATGGAATTATCATTCAGGCGCTCTTTTTGAGCATCAATATGCTTATAGTCATAACCAAAAGAGATCAGATGATTTTCAGGAGCCCATAGTCCTTTTTTTACATTCACATCCGATTTTAATAAATAGCTGACCTGCTGTTTATTCAAATTCCCCAAACCTCCTTGATAGGAATGACCCTGACCATAGGAATCCGTGGAATAGTATTTTCCCCAGTCTGCATTATTGGAAAGCTGCCAGTTGTAGAGATCTTGCAGCGACGAGCGTCGAGAATTATGACTTTCACTAATCGAGAAACGTGTCTGTACTTCACCGATTTCAATATGGCTTTCCAATTCCGCATTGAGTTTTGTGCCTCCGCCTTCTACGAAGTATTCACTATCCTTATAATTTTTAATAAACTTTTTCGCCTCATAGGGAGAGTGCATTAAGCTGATATCCAGAATATGGTCATTGCTGAAGAAATGACTGGCCTTAATCATAGCGTTGTAACTGGTTCGTTCTTCTGTTGCCGGCTTACCTAAATGATAAAACGGAATTTTGGAATATTTACGCGCCAAATTGATATAAAACGCGCTGTTGTCATTGATGGGTTGATGTAGCAGTAAATCCAGATTAAGTTTTTGAAATTCCGGTTGGAATGAGTTTACGTTGTCATTATCCTCAAATGTCTCCTGATCTGATAATCTGTCACCAAGATGAAATTCGGTTAACTGATCAGAAGTATGGCGCAAGGTTAATTTCCCGAATGTCTGCCCCGGATTGGCACGAATGGTTTTAGCATCAATGACGCCTCCTGCAAACTGACCGTAACGGGCAGGAATATTGGAGGTATAAACATCTAAACTGCGTAAGATATCGGTATTGATAAACACCTCTTGGGGGTGACCTTCAACATCCGAATGTGTATTAGCATTCGTCTCACCAGGGTCAAGTAAGGAGTTGTTGGAAAGTCCATCAACCAAAAAGTTGTTTTCATAACCCTTGGCTCCATTAATGGACAGAGTGCCGGGTTTGATTTCTCCTGCTTGGCTGGATGTTCTTGCCGGATCTGTCAACTCAACGCCCGGCAGGATTCGTAACACCTCATTCATGTCGCCATTCGTCGAAGGCATGACCTTCAGTTCTGATTCGGAGATTTCCGCTTGTCCGGATATCGATTTGAAATCTTCATTTTTGATCCCTTTTTCTTCTCCAAAAACGTAAATTGTTTCCAACTGATCCTCCGCGTGCAGGAGGGTTGGTTGGCATCCCAGCGCGAAAGAGAAGCCAATTAGGCTTAAGGTTTTTGTTTGCGTTGATTTTTGCATGAAATGGATGTCCTCATACAAAAACAGCCATCCCATGCTTTATGAGACAGCTGTTTTTAATTGTGCAAAGCACTTTTCGTTAACTTAGCCGCTTGCTTTAATTGCTTGTTTCAGAAGCATAAAATGGTGTCAAATCTTCTGAGTCAGGAATGCCGTCATTGTCGCTGTCGTCATCCATTGTCAAACCGCATTGTGCAATCGCTTCTTCGCTGGCGCCTTTGCTATAGAAGTCTGGTAAACCATCTCTATCATTATCAATAGTTGCCACTTCACAACCTGCAAAGGCATCGAAAGTACGAATTGCATAGGCCAGTTTTTCAATCGATTCCAAGAAATCTACGCGAGTGTCAATATTGGCTTTGGCAAAAGCGTAAGCGGCATCGGTATCATTAATCACTGCATAAGCCTCAACTACCGCCTGATAAGCTGTAATTTGATCTGCTTTCAAGGCCAAAGCATTGGCATATTCAATCATTTTGTTAATCGCAGTCTCGGCTTTTTCAATTTGCGTTAAATCACGATATTGCAGCACTATGTCGTCCAATACGCTTAAACGTTTTAGCAGATCTTCCTGTTCAGAATCTGGATCTAAAGCTTCAGCGCCAGTCGCAAAGTCATAAATAGCATCTTCAATTTCAACCAGTTTCGCAACAAAAGCAGGATCGGCCAGGTGGTATTTTTTATATGGGTCCAAAGCCACGTCAACTAAACCTAGGAGAGAGACCTTTTGCGAAACAGTAGTAATCTTATTAAGTTCAGTAAGTGCATTTTGCGCCGCCGTTAGGGCTTTATCCCCTAAACCGGCAAAACCATAACTGCGTGCTAAATAAGCGTATGCATAGCTGGTATAGTATGGGTCGGGGAATAAAGCATTTTCGTGCACACTGGCATCTTGCGCCGTAATTTTTTCAGCCATGTCATACATTTCATCCGACTTAGCAGTATCACCCGCCATTCGATACAACAGACCTAAGTTACTGTAACCTTTTTGTACATAGTTATAGGCTCGCTTAGCATCAGAGCTCTCTTCACCGTTTGCAATCGCGGCAACCAAAATCTCTTCTGCACGATTTAAAGCTTTAATCGCAGCGGCATTTTGTCCGGCTTGAATTAAGCTTAATGCCATATAAGGCGTGCCCATATTGACACCGTTAAGCGTTAAGAACTTAATTTTATTGGCTGACAGGCTGGATGAAAAAACCGTTTCATCAATCTTCTCGTCAATCAAGGCGATTGCGGCATCAACATCATCAAATGCCGTGGCTGTTGCTACAATGTTCCAAGCATTTGCTTGGTAACTTGTACTACAGATGGTCGCAATATAGGTTTCCAATTCTTCTTTCGTTGGATTAGCATTCAGGTAAGTACTCACTAGACCATCGGCATCGGAATCCGCTTTTTTAGAAGTATCATAGGTATCACAGGATTCACCGTTTTGCGTCAAAGCAATGAAGTTCGGGTTATTAACGCCTGGCGCATCGACAGAATCATCTAAACGTAGCGCGTGAGCTTTATTAAACAACTCCAAGCTTTTCGCTTTTGCTTCTGCGGTATCAATCAGTGCGTACACATCGGCAATCGATGCATAGCTGTTAACACGCAACCTGTAGTGCCAACGCTCAGGGTTATCAGGTCGTTTAACATAATCGTTTGGCGGCGTTATATCCGCATAGCCAGTCGCAGTTTCAAGAGTGGCTTCTGCCAGTTCGATATTGCCTTCAGCAATCAAATTTTCTGCTGCTTGAGTTAGGCCAATAATCAAGTTGAAATAAGGTGTCGCATCCATACCAAAGGTTTCTAAAATTTCATTTAGATAAGCATTGTAGGCAGCCACGCCCTCTTCGGAATCCAAGGCCGTATAGGCATTTAAAATTCTGCGCAATTCAGTTAGATTCGTTGCGCTTAAATTATTTAAACCTTTCGTTTCGGCAAAGCCTTTATATAATTCGAGAGCCTTATCCACCAAAGCCTTGGAGGTTTCATTTGTCAGCCCTAATTGCGCTTGCTTGTTAACCGCAGAGGCAATCACCAGGGCTTCGGAGTATGGCTCAAAAATTTTACGGCTGGCAATATCCAGCGCTAATTGCGGTTGATCATTTTCAATAAATCCATAAGCTAAATCGTAATACACTGCATCGAGGGTTGAACCATCGGTAACATCTTGTAAAACCTGTTCTGCCTGGGCGATCTGTGAAGCGGTCGATTGGTAGTAGTATTCACGTTTGGCATCGCTGGAACCGTCTAAAGCCTCTGCCAACGCAATCGTGTGATTAAGATAGTCGGCTTTGGTAATGGCGGCATAATCAATACCGTTTGCTTCCAAGGTCGGAGCGGAAAAATTCGTTGCAGTAAAGTCGATTTTGTCGTTCTCAGCGGCCTCATTGTCAGCGGTAATGACTTCAAGCAATAATCGACTGACCTGTTCGCCGATGACTTGTGAAATTCCTTCATTCGCAAAAAAATCCGCCATTGCAACAGCCAAGGTTGTCAAATTAGACATAACGGTTGCGTCAGAAAGGTCAAGATAGTGCTCACTGTTTATATCGGTTTCGACTAAATCGCTTTCGAGCAAGCGTTGCATGATCGTAAATAGGTTTACGCTGCTTTGAGCTGAATTTGCCTTATCCAATGTTTGTGACAGTATGTTGAGGCGGGCTTTAAGATCTGCATCGGTGATTTCATCAATCAGCGTTTGCAGGGATGCGGCATCATCCATGGTCGTAAA
The DNA here is from genome assembly GCF_963677875.1 of Thiomicrorhabdus sp. Lineage (NCBI taxonomy): Bacteria > Pseudomonadati > Pseudomonadota > Gammaproteobacteria > Thiotrichales > Piscirickettsiaceae > Thiomicrorhabdus > Thiomicrorhabdus sp. The sequence continues at coordinate 109,337 of NZ_OY782567.1, forward strand.
ACCGTCAGAGCGGTTCATTGCGATTTTGGACAGCAATAAGGAACGCTGCATGATTTTGGTATTTTCCAGCGGAGAATCATCAATTTCATCTTCTTCGATATTCAGCTGGGCAACCACTTTAGCCTTTGCTTGTTCTAAGCTGTCCCCATCAAACATGTTTTCCGCAATCAGGGTCGTTATTGGGGTAACTTTGATGCCGCTTGTTGCGGAATAAAGGGAGAGGGGAGCAATAAAGCGTAACCCTTGAAAACTTTCGCCTGTCTGCACGTCGACCCCGCCTTTGGCAACAATGCTGTAATCACTCCAATTGGTTGACGAGTCAAGTGTAAATGCAAAGCCGCCCGCAGCATTGGTTACATCGGTCAAAGTCAGACAGTTTGTCGGGCTGGATGTTTCACACAGTTGAGTAACGGCACCTTCCACTTCAGGATCAATCACCTGGCCGCTCAGGGTTAATGTAGATGGGGTATTGCTTCCTCCGGAACTTGAAGAACCGCCTCCGCCTCCGCAGCCCGTTAAAAGTGACGAAGTAATTCCTGCTGCGATCAGCATTTTAAAGTGAAGGGGTTTGAGTTTCATAGCACGCTCACAAGTTAAAATTGGATAAGAATATGATTAATTTGATCGATATTTTAATAAAAGTGATAATTCATTTCATTTGTAAATAATACTGATTGTCAAAGTCGTGCAGTTTCTCCAGAAGCGTGCAAAACATTTTTTCAATCAACCGGTTTGCACCGGGTGATAAATCCAGACCGTCTCTTAATTTACAGGCCTGACTTTTTAAGCCGAGTGTCAAAACGCCGGTTTCAATTTGTTAAGTCGTCGTTACCGGAATCTGCTATTACTCAACATCGATTTGCGTAATGGTTTGATCGAGTTGAGCGGGTAATTCCGGTGGCGCGACATAGCGGCTGGTTCTGGAAGAGAGTGTTAATAAAAACGCTTCCAGGTCCTGCAGCTCTTGTTCGGTTAAATGCAGTGGCTGAATCAACGGCGAGAGAGCCGGTTCACCCGGTTTAAGCTTGTTGCCATAGGTAATGCCGCCGTTATACATTCTTAAAACGCCGGACAGGGTCGGGAACAGGCCGTTATGCATATAGGGGCCGGTGTGTTTGATCTCTCGTAAACTGGGGGTTTTGAATTTCCCAAGGTCTTCTTTTTTTCCGGTTGCTTCGAAAAGTCCCAAGTCCTGATATTTGCGTCCGAAGTAGCTCAGGCCTGTGTTGTGAAAACGGTTGTCGGTAAAGAGCGGACCTTGATGGCATTGAATGCAGCGTGCTTTGGTTCGAAATAGGTGCAGACCGTGAATTTCATTTTTGTTCAGCTGTGAAAAGTCGCCTTCGACAAAACGGTCGAAACGGGTTGTTTTGGAAAGTAAAGTCCGTTCGAAACTGGCCAAGGCGTCGCCGAGATGCTCTGCTTGAATCTGATAGTCGGTTTTCCCGGGGGCGTAGAGTTTAGTGAAAGCCTGCTTATAGTGATTGATCCGGTTTAATTTGCGTAAGGTTGCATCAAGCTTGGCATGCATTTCTTTCGGATCCTGAATTGGCATGAGAGCCTGCTGTTCAAGGCTGGCCGCACGCCCATCCCAGAAAAAGCGCTCGGAAAAAGCAGTATTCAGTACAGTCATGCTGTTACGGGAACCCTGTTGGCGGTTGTGACCGAAGGCAAACCGTTTACCATCCGCCCATCCTTGCTGCGGATCGTGGCAGGAGGCGCAGGCAATCTGGTTGGATCGGGATAATCTCGGGTCGAAGAAGAGTTGTTTTCCCAGTTCGATTTTCTGTTTATTCGGAGGGTAGGCCTGTTTTAACGCGGCTTTTAGTGGATTGATTGATGTCGGTTCCTGTGGTTTCTCATTCGAGCTTTGTATTGCCTTTGGCCAGTTTTCCACCGGTTGTTGATAGGCGTGGACGAGTTCGTCCATTTGCATTTGCGCTTTGGTTTCCGGTGAAAAGAAAGCGGCGAACAGCAAACCTGCAACCATGCCTCTGGTTTTTAAGCCCATTTCGTAATGCCCGTAATGCCCTGAATAAGAATAAGTTAAATTATAAGTATTCTCATTCCTACATCAATAAGTGAAAATGAGAATAATTCTTTATTTTTTTACGGAGCTGTTTTTGTGAGTTCCTCTGTTTTAGTGGCAAAGGTTTGCAAGCAAAGAAGCGAAACGAAAACCAGGATCATTGGAATTGCCGGTTCAGCTTTGCCTTTTTCTGTGCATAATGAACTGAAAACCGGAGCAGAATTGCTGCATCAATAAAATATGCCAGGTCGCGAAGACTGATTCAGAATGAAACAAGGGGAAAATATGAGAAGAAAGGCGAATACGTTAGCGTTTATGGTTGGAAGCGTCTGTTTGGCCGTGACGACGGCGGGTTTTGCACAGGGCGGTTTTGGAGGCGGAGCCATCGATGAGTCGCATGGACAAAAAATCAATAGTGCAGATATTTTTACTTTTGAAGAGTTGAAGCATTGTCTGCAATTGCAAAAAGACGTGAAAGAAGACGGTGCGTCGATTTTGAAAGAAAAAGCGTTATTGGAAGATTTGACCGCAAAAATCAAAGGAAAAGAGCAGCGTTTGAACGAGCAGAAGCAAGCGCTCAAGGCGACTCCCAAGCCGGAAAGTTACATGAATGCCGAGGTTGAAGCCTATAATCAAAAGGTTAAGGCATATAATCAAACGGTTCAAAATTACCAGGCCGATTTCAAAACTTATCAGCAGGCGCGAGAACGTTTTCAGTCTTTGCTGGACGGGCAAAACGCCAAAACGACGGAATTCAATCGTCTGTGCGGTAAGAAACGCTACTATATGCAGGATATGATCGAAGCAAAAGCACAGGTCGAATAATCGACGATTTGTTTTAAGTCGATTGCTTTTCTGTGTTTGCAGTCATTTTTCTGCTGCAGAAACGTGGAGAGATTATCGAAAAGGGCTCGAATAGAGCCCTTTTTTGTTTTTTACGGTCTTATAAGGTTTTATATGGTTTTATTCCAAGGTTATGACTTTGGCGGTGTCCGTAAAACTCCGCCGCTTGTCAGTCAGTGATGGGTGTCGCCAAGCTGGGCTTCTCGTTCCTCATCGGCGGCTTTATTGGCCAGATACGTTTTGAGAGCCAGCGATTTCGAACGGATATTGAAGGTCAATCTGGCGACATCGTCGAAATGTTTCGCAAAATGTACCGTCAGGTCAGCCTGCAGGTAATCCGGTAATTCTTGATAATCCTTGCGGTTGTCTTCGGGAAGAATCAGTTCGCGGATTCCGATACGTTTAGCGGCGATGACCTTTTCGCGAATTCCGCCAACCGGCAGAACCAAACCGGTCAGACTTAATTCGCCGGTCATCGCCAGCGGTGATTTGATCGGTTCGTTACGTGCCAGAGAGAGCAGAGCGGTGGCCATAGTAATCCCGGCGCTTGGTCCGTCCTTCGGAGTGGCGCCATCTGGAACGTGCAGGTGAACGAAGGCCTTGTCGAAGAATTCCGGGTCGGCTTTGTATTTTTGCAGGTTGGAGCTGATAAAGCTGTAGGCGATACCGGCCGACTCCTGCATGACTTCGCCCAATTGTCCGGAAAGCTTGAAGCCTCGATTCAGGGTGTGAATCCGTCCAGCTTCGATACTCAAGGTCGCGCCGCCCATTGACGTCCACGCCAAGCCGGTTACGGTTCCGGTCTGTTGATTCATCTTTTCCGGAGTGAAGCGCGGTTTACCAAGCATTTCTTCAAGTTCACTGACGTGGATTCTGGCCTGGTCTTCGCCTTTGGTGACAAAGCGCAATGCCAGTTTTCTGACCAGTTTTGCCAGTTGTTTTTTCAGGTTCCGTACTCCGGATTCACGGGCATAGCCTTCAATGACATGGCGGATGGCAGGCGTGGTGATCTGTACCTTGTGCTTATCCAGACCGGACTCTTTGAGAAGTGACGGCCACAGATGATGTTTGGCAATCAAGACTTTCTCTTCGGTAATGTAGCCGGACAGGCGGATCACTTCCATACGGTCGAGAAGCGGGCCGGGAATACTGTCCAGCGTATTGGCGGTACAGATGAACAGTGCTTTGGACAAATCAAAGCGCACATCCATGAAATGATCCATGAATTCGCTGTTCTGTTCCGGATCCAGTACTTCCAGCAAGGCAGATGCCGGATCGCCTTGATAGGAGGCGCCGATTTTATCGACTTCGTCGAGCATAATCACCGGGTTGGAGGTTTCGCAATCTTTCAATGCCTGAATGAATTTGCCAGGCATGGCTCCGATATAGGTTCGTCTGTGCCCTTTGATTTCGGCTTCATCGCGCATCCCTCCAACCGAGAAACGGTAAAATTTGCGATCCAGTGCATCGGCAATTGAACGGCCGATTGAGGTTTTCCCCACCCCCGGCGGTCCGACCAGACAGATGATCGAACCGGAGACTTCACCCTTAAGTGCGCCAACGGCCAGAAATTCCAGAATGCGGTTTTTGACATCATCGAGACCGTCGTGGCCTTTGTCGAGAATGCCGCGGGCACGGTTGAGGTCGAGGTTATCCTCGCTGTGCTGGCCCCAAGGCAGTTGGGTGAGCCATTCCAGCCAGTTGCGGGCCACATTGTATTCCGGAGATTGCGGATCGAGGCTGGAGAGTTTCTGCAGTTCTTCGTCCGCTTTTTTATGGGCTTCTTCGCTTAAAGCAAGCTGCTCAATCCGCTCTTCAAAGCGATCTCGATCCAAGGTCTGATCATCCTTGGTGATGCCCAGTTCCTTTTGAATCTCATGCATCTGCTGGCGCAGAAAGAATTCCCGCTGATGTTCGGTCAGATTTTCTTCGACCCGTTCACGGATGTTGAATTGCAGTTTGGTGACTTCGATTTCGTGTTTGAACAGCGCTAAAACTTTTTCCATGCGTTGTGCGAGATCGAAGGTTTCGAGAATATCCTGCAGTTTGGCGCTGTCGGCCGTAGTCAGGCCGGCGGCGAAGTCGGCCAGATGCGAGGGCTCGCTGGCGCTGTAGCGATTAAGGAAGAATCGCAGCTCTTCGCTGTACAGAGGATTAAGCGGCAGGAGTTCTCTGAAGGCATTCATGATTGCCAAGCCATAGGCTTTAATCACTTTTTCTGCGCCCTTGGATCGATCCGGAGGAAAAGTGATTTGTGCCCGGTAAGGTGCTTGCGGTGAAACCCAGTGTTCGATTTCGAAGCGTCTGATTCCCTCGGCGATCAGTTGAATGTATTCGTCCTTGACCTTGGAGTCGCTGATCTTGACCAGCGTTCCGACCCGGCTGAAATCTTCCGGTTTGGCTTTGTCGTGTTCTTCGCTGTTGACGTAAATCAGACCGATGTATTTGCACTGTTTCGCTTGGATGGCGGCAAAGGTGCTGTTCCAGCTGGAACGGTTAAGCAGAATCGGTAATTGCTGTCCGGGAAAGAATGGCCGCTCTTTGACAGGCAAGAGAAACACTTCCCGAGGCAGGGTCAGCTCGGGTTTTGCAGGAACGCCGGCGGTTTCCGATTCTTCCGGCCCGATATGTTCGCCCTCAAGAACGGCTTGCGAGAATTTTTCCAGCTCGGAAAGGCGCGCATCGTCTATCTCGATGGCTTCAAAATCCATGTCTTCCGCTATCTCGGTAGCAGGTTCGTCGATTGGATGGGAATCTTCGTCTTCCGTTATAGATTGAGGTTCGTTGAAATCGAGTTTATCAGTCATGTTAAGGCCCGTAATGGTTGCGAGTCGAAGCCTGAGCAAATCGGTAATTCCGGTATTTGCGCACCCTGTATGAGGTTGTCTGTCGGATTCGCAGATTCTTTAGTTTTAGCGTTCGGCATTCGAGAATACGGTATTATATGTGGACTCGAAAACAGGGATTCAAGAGTAGCAGATGGATAAAAAGCAAATAAAAATCGGTTTTGTCACCGTGTCCGACCGTGCAAGCCGAGGAGACTATGAGGATTTGGGCGGACCGGCGATGCAGGAATGGATTGGCAACGCCTTGACCAGCCAGTGGCAACCGGCGGCGCGTTTGATCGCCGATGAGCAGGATTTGATCGAAAGTACATTGATTGAACTGGTTGAGGACGAAGGTTGCTGTTTGATTCTGACTACCGGCGGAACCGGGCCCGCCAGGCGCGATGTGACCCCGGAAGCAACCGAAAAGGTGTGTGATAAAATTCTTGATGGCTTTGCCGAGCAGATGCGTGCCGTTTCTTTGCAATACGTGCCGACGGCGATTCTGTCAAGACAGATTGCCGGTACTCGCGGTTCCTGCCTGATCATCAACCTGCCGGGAAAACCTTCGGCAATCGGTGAATGTTTGGAAGCGGTGTTTCCGGCAGTGCCTTACTGCGTCGACTTGATTGAGGGACCTTATTTGGAAACCGATGAAAGCTTTATTAAGGCGTTTCGCCCGAAACATGCCCAAAAGCCGCAGGCTTAGTTCAACCTTTTCAGGTCTTTTGCAAACAGGAATCATCAGAATATGACCAATATCAATTACCAGTATGACGGTCTGGAAACTGTGACCGATTTCGTGCGTTGGGGTGGAACGCTTTTCAAGCGCGAATCTCTCTATTTCGGGCACGGAACCGATAATGCGTTTGACGAAGCGAAGGTGCTGGTATTTTTCGTGTTGCAGTTACCGTGGAATGTTCCGGAACACTATTGGCAGTCACGTTTAACGGCGTATGAAAAGCAGCAGGTCAGCGAATTGTTCCGACGACGCATTGAAACCCGGAAACCGGCGGCTTATCTAACCGGAGAAGCGTGGTTTTCCGGTTTGAGATTTATTGTCAATGAGGCGACTTTGGTGCCCAGGTCGCCAATTGCCGAGCTGATCGCGCAAAAGTACGAGCCCTGGGTTCGTCACGAGGAAGTGACCAATGTGCTGGATTTGTGTACCGGCAGTGGTTGTATCGGTATTGCTTCCCTTCAAGCATTCCCAAACGCAGAAGTTGATCTGGTGGACATTTCCGAAGCGGCTTTGCAGGTGGCGCAGCAAAATGTTGAGTTGTATGGTTTACAGGAATTTGCCCATCCGATCCGATCGGATCTGTTCGGCGCTCTGCAAGGCAAACAATATGATTTGATTGTTTCTAATCCTCCTTATGTCGATGAAATCGAAATGCAGGCTTTGCCGCCGGAATTTCAGCAAGAACCGAAACTCGGTCTGGAAGCGGGGGCGGATGGGCTGGATCTGGTTCGTCGTATCCTTGCCGAAGCGCCTGAGTATCTGAAAGACGAAGGTGTTCTGATTGTGGAAGTCGGAGTTTCGCAATTCTATCTGGAGCAGGCTTATCCGGAATTACCTTTTTACTGGTTTGAATTCGAACATGGTGGAGAGGGGGTTTTTGCCATTCACAAATCCGAGCTGGAACTGTTCCAAAGTTTGCTGGACGAGCGGCTTGCTCCGGTTGCGGCGATCGATTGAGGGGAATGTCTGGAATTTGGCGAAATGAATTGGCAGATGTTTTGCTTGCCAATCCGTAATTGAAAATCTACGGGTTGTATGGAATTCTGTTATGTCGCTTCGAAGCTTGTCTGTTTTTATGTTCTTAACTGCGGTTTTTCTGCCGTCTCAGTCGGTTTCCGCGGATGATCTCGGCCAGCCTTTGGTCGATCTGCAGGCAGAAATCGAGCGTTTGAAACAGGGGGAGAACGGTGCGTTGCCTGGAAATGCAACGGGCGGCGCTACGGCGTCGGAAAGCCCGGGAACGTCGGTTCCGGCGCTTGAAGTTAAGCGTTTGAATGTGCCGAAACAACCGAAAAAGGTTTCCAAACCGCGTGTGGTGAAAAGTGTGAAAGCAATTCCGTCCGCGCAGGATCGCTGGTCTTATGCGGGGGCATCTGGTCCGGCAAACTGGGGTCACCTCAGCGAGGCATTCGGACTTTGCTCTCAAGGCAAAAACCAATCGCCGATCGATTTGCGGGCGGAAGCGGCAATCGGCAGTCAAAATTTGCCGCCTCTAAATCTTCATTACCCGCCCTTGAATATGCAGTTGGAGAAAGGTCGTCGCGGGATTGTTCTGGAAACCGCGCCGGGCGCCGTGATGAGTCTTGGCAATCAGCATTTTGCCCTGCAGAAAATTGCCTTGCATACCCCGAGCGAACACAGTTTGCAGGGGAAGATTTATCCGCTGGAGCTGCAGTTCTGGCATCAAAGTGATTCCGCACGTTTTCTGGCAGCGGCCGTTCTGGTTGCGGTCGGTGACTACAACGCCAATCTGGATGCCGTGATCAGTCTGCTGGAAAAGAAAGATGCCACCTTGTTGCAAAATCTGCCGGCGGGTTTGATCAAACCGCTTGATTGGTTGCCGGGGGTGACCGAATACTATCGTTATAACGGTTCCATGACGACGCCGCCTTGCAGTGAAGGCGTTAGCTGGGTTGTTTTTAAACAGCCGCTTCAAGCATCGGTTGAACAGATCGCCCGCCTGCAGGCGTTGCAGCAGGACAACGCCCGGCCTCGTCAGGAACTGAACGCCCGTTTGCCGGTTCGTTCCTGGCTTCAAGGTGAAACGTCGTCTTTACCATATGAATTCTATTAATTTCGTTCTTCGTAAGGGCGGGTAAATTCTTGAGGAATCGGACGCGGTCGATGGCGATCCAGCTCGATACAGACATAAACGCTGCGGGCTTTGAACACTAACTTTTCATCACGGGCACGCAGGATCTGATAGAAGCGTTCGCGCTTGCAGCACCCGATCTGTTCGCCGAGCCAGGTAGCAATCAAAAGCTCATCATCCAGATAGCAGCCGCCAAGATAATGCATGTGGTGTTCGTAAACCGCCATAATCCGGTTCAATTTCTTTTGCAGTGCATGCTCGATTCCGACCGCCAGACTATGCTGCCAGGCAATTTGTTCCATCCAGTGCAGATAGACTTTGTTGTTTACATGTCCGAGAAAATCGAGGTCTTCGGCTTGGACTTGATATGTCTGAACAAATGCATGGGCTGGAATTTTGCACATCGTCGGCTCTCTTTTTAACGGGGGACAGCTATGGAAATTGGCCATTAAAGGCGCTTTTTTAGTAGAATACGCCGATTATAACCAAGTTTGAGTAGGCTATTATGTCAGGTAATACGTTAGGACAGAATTTTCGAGTCACCACTTTTGGCGAGAGTCACGGCTTGGCGCTTGGCTGTATCGTTGATGGCTGTCCTCCGGGGCTGGAATTATGCGAAGCTGATATTCAGCAGGAACTGGACCGCCGCAAACCGGGGACTTCCAAGCATTCGACCGCCCGTCGTGAAGACGACGAGGTGCAGATTCTATCCGGTGTTTTCGAGGGCAAAACCACCGGTACGCCGATCGGTATGATCATTCATAATAAGGATCAGCGTTCCAAAGATTATTCGAAAGTTGCCGAGACCTTCCGTCCGGCGCATGCCGACTATACCTACACTCAAAAATACGGTTTTCGCGACTATCGCGGTGGCGGGCGTTCTTCCGCACGTGAAACAGCCATGCGGGTGGCTGCCGGAGCCATTGCCAAAAAATACCTGAAAGAACGTTTGGGCGTTGAGATCAAAGGCTATTTGTCGCAACTGGGGCCGATTAAGGTGGAAAATGTCACCTGGCCGTTTGATAACGACAATATCTATTTCTGCCCGGATGAGCAAAAATGCGAGGAAATCCGCGAGTATATGGATGACCTGTTGAAGCAGAAAAATTCCGTTGGCGCCAAAATTAGCGTGATTGCCAAAAATGTCCCGGTCGGCCTTGGTGAGCCGATTTTCGATCGTTTGGATGCCGATCTGGCACACGCTTTAATGAGCATTAATGCGGTGAAAGGCGTGGAAATCGGCGACGGTTTTGCGGTTGCCGGTCAGTTGGGAACCGAGCATCGCGATGAGATGACTTCCGAAGGGTTCCTGTCTAACCATGCCGGCGGTATTCTGGGCGGGATTTCCACCGGTCAGGAGATCGTGGCGCATATTGCTCTAAAGCCGACTTCCAGCATTATGACTCCGGGGCGCTCGATCAATACTTCCGGCGAAGAGATTGAAATGGTTACCAAAGGGCGTCACGATCCGTGTGTGGGCATTCGCGCTACACCGATTGCCGAAGCGCAGATGGCAATTGTCTTGCTGGATCACTTCATGCGCAACCGGGCGCAAAACGGTGATGTTGTTGCGCCGATAATGGATTTGGCCAGTCGCGGGTAAGGAAGGCTACGGTTCGTAGTCAGGTACTTGTCTTAGATTAGGGAGTCAGCCGGGAATGCACGAGTGTAGTTATCAGTCCGCTTATACCCGGTTGTCGATTCACTATTTTTTCTATTTCAGCGTCCTCGGCACCACTGTGCCGTATCTGGGCCTCTATCTGCAATCCCTGAGTTTTTCGCCGGTGCAGATTGGCCAGCTGCTGGCGGTCTTGATGTTTACCAAGGTTATTGCGCCGAATGTCTGGGGCTGGCTGGCGGATCGTAGCGGGCGTTCAATTCTATGGGTACGGATTGCCACCGCTTTGACGCTGGTCAGCGCGCTCGGTTTTTTCCTGTTCAAAGACTACTGGGGACTGTTTCTTACCATTCTGATTTACAGCTTCTTCTGGCATGCCTCTCTGCCTCAGTTCGAATCTTATACTTTCCGCTGCCTCGGCGAGGAACGTCACCTTTACGGCAAAATTCGCTTGTGGGGCTCGATCGGTTTTATCGCTGCGGTGCTGTTACTGGGATGGCAGATCGAGTATTTCGGAGTGCAGACTTTGCCGATCAGTCTGTTTGGTATGTTGTTTGTCGTCTGGGCGAGTGCTTATCTGGTGAAAGACCGCCGGGTTCAGATTGAAGAGGGAAGCTTACGGGGATTTAAAGAAACCTTAAGGCGCCCGGAAGTGATTGCATTACTGCTGGTGAGTTTTCTGGTGCAGCTTTCGCACGGTGTTTATTATGCTTTCTACACCATCCAGATGGATGCGCTTGGCTATGAGAATACGACGATCGCCTGGTTGTGGGCTTTAGGCGTCTTGGCAGAAATCGGCATTTTCTTCTGGATGTCTCGCCTGTTTCACCATTACCCGTTACGTTTTTTGATTTTAGTCAGTATTGCTTTGACGGTGTTGCGTTGGATTCTGACCGGCTATTTTGCAGATAGTTTGCTTTTGATGCTGCTGGCGCAAACGCTGCATGCAGCCAGTTTTGGCCTGTTCCACGCCGCGGCAATTCACTTGACCGATGCTTATTTCACCGGTTCGCAACACGGTCGCGGTCAGGCAATTTTCGCCGCAGCCAGTCATGGATTGGGGGGTGCCCTTGGAATGTTGATTGCCGGTTATACCTGGGCTGCAGGTGGTGCAACCCTGAGTTACGGATTAAGTGTTATGATTGCTGCTGTCGCTTTGGCAATTGCATGGCGTTGGATAAAATAGATTCTTTAAAGACGATTATCGGGAGGCATTATGAGGCTGTTACACACGATGTTGCGTGTTGGCAACTTGGAAAAATCGATTCAATTTTATAGCGAAGTTCTGGGTATGAAACTGTTGCGCCAAAAGGATTATCCAAAGGGCGAGTTTACCCTGGCGTTTCTCGGTTATGGCAACGAAGACGAAAACACCGTTCTGGAGCTGACTTACAACTGGGGCGTGGATAAATACGATCTGGGCAATGCTTATGGGCATATTGCCATTGAAGTACCGGATGTTTATAAAGCGGCGGATGCCGTTAAGGAAATGGGCGGCAAGATTTTGCGCGAAGCCGGCCCGATGAACGCCGGAAGCACCATTATTGCCTTTGTTGAAGACCCGGACGGGTATCAAATCGAATTTATCGGCGAAGATCACATTCGTAACTGAGTTCGGTGCGGGATCGGGGGAGATCTCCCGATCATCAGGTTTTTTCATTTCGAATTTTCATTCTTCACTCTCTTTCCGTTTACATTGCTTTTTTCTTTCTTGCTTTTCATCAATTGTTAGCCACAAATTTCCCGGTTGCGAAATAGATGCGCAAGCTGATTTTTTCGCTTTGTTTTTAAGCGCATTTTACGCTGTTTCGATTTTTGTCCCTTTTCTCCGGTTAACGGATTTCGCTTTCTTACTGCTCTGAAATATTGTCATCGTTTTGCAGTGATAAATTTAAAAAAATGTCACATCTTTTTTTCCATGCACTCATTAGGATTGCCGAATGGGTTTTATTCACTCGGTCAGCGAAATTTTTGCTCTTTGAAAAGAGGCTTATGCATGGATTATCTGCAGGATCTGGAAAAGATCGTTCTTATTAATTCCTACACCAAAAACAAGGCTGGTGTCGACCGGGTGGGGAATTGTTTTGATGAGTGGCTGGCGTCGCTCGGATTTGAGGTCAAACGCTTTCAGCGTGAGTCGATTGGTGATCATCGCTACTATCGTTCCGCAAAGAGCAAAGGTGCGAAACTGCTGTTGCTGGGACATCTGGATACCGTTTTTCCGCCTGAAAAATTCGATGGCTTTCACAGTGACGAACAATGGATTTACGGGCCTGGTGTCTGTGATATGAAAGGCGGCAATATCGTTTTTCTGCAAGCTTTGAGAAATTTGCAGGAAAAGGGGATCGCTATCCGCAATATTGATGTTCTGCTGGTGAGCGATGAAGAAACCGGCAGTGACGATTCCAAGTCTCTGAGCGCCGAACTGGCACAGGTTTACGATTATTGTCTTGTCTACGAAGCAGCCGGTTCCAATGGGGAAGTGGTCACAGCTCGCAAAGGTGTCGGAACTTTTACTATTGATATTAGCGGCGTTGCCAAACATGCCGGAAATCACTATGCAGAAGGAATTGACGCCAACCTTGAAGCGGCTTACAAGCTTCAGGCTCTGGTCTTGCTCACTGATCTTGAAAAGGGAACAACGGTCAATGTCGGCAAGCTGGAGGGTGGCATTGGCGCGAACACCATTTCACCGCATGCGCATCTGCTGTTTGAACTGCGCTATAAGACCCAACCGGAGCGGGATCGGGTTCTGGAAGCAATCCGGCAGATTGTCGAAACCTCTTATGTTCCGGGAACCGTATCTGTTTTAGGCGGCGGCATTCAACGGGATGTGATGCAGTCGTCGGCAGAGAGCATGCGCTGGATTGAAGCGATTGAACAAATTACCGGAATGCGCTTGCCTTATGAGGCACGCGGTGGAGTCAGCGATGCCAATATTCTGAGCAGTGCCGGTGTCCTGACTCTGGATGGTTTGGGCCCTTTCGGAGATGGTGATCATACCGTTAACGAACGGGCAAGCAAGGCCAGTTTTTTAGAGCGGATCGCTTTAAGTACGGAGTTATTCGAGCATTTTATCCGGCACGGCGATTTTCAGTAGGAATTCAGTTTTGAGGAAATGACGTATGAACAGAACAGTCGGTATCTGGATGTATCAGAACGGTGGCGGGGATGTAATTGAACAGAAAATGGTTGAGAAACTTCGGGAGCGCGGCATTGATTGTGTGACCGGGCTTGATCTGCGTTTTGCAGAGGTTCACAACGGCGCGATGATGTGCAAGGGCACAAATATGCTTGAGCTGGACCTTTTTTTCTCCTACAACGCGGGGGAACAGACGGGCGGTCAGGTTTACATGTACGAAATTCTCAGCGACTTTACGACGACGGTAAACAGCTTTGAGGCTTTTAAATTGTCTGAGGACAAGCTGCGGACGAATATGCGCCTGCACAGTCGGGGTATTGCGACAACGGACTTTTTCATCTGTCATCGGGAGAGCGACCTCGAACATATTTACGAGCGAATCGAACGCTGGCGGAAAATGGTTTTCAAGCCGGTAGACGGTTGGGGCGGGGCCGGGATGGCCTTGCTGGATAGCCGCGAGCATTTTGACATGCTGTTGCCGTTTGTCCATCAGATGCATCTGCGCAATATTTACGTGGAGCGTTTCATTCATTATGACTTTTCGGATTATCGGATCGATATTGTCGACGGACAATTTGTCGGTTGTTACGGCCGCAAAGCCAGCGGGCGCGACTGGCGAACCAATGTAACAGCCGGCGGTCACGTTATTTTGCGCGAACCGAATGATGAAGTTGTGGAACTGGCGATTCGTGCATCCAAGGCAATGGGGATGGACATTGCCGGAGTCGATATTCTGTATGACCTGGATAAAGAAACCTATACCGTCCTGGAAGTAAACGGTATTCCCGCATTTGCCACGCCAGATCAGGAAGTTATGGGCCTGGATTTCAATGATAAAAAAATCGATCTGATCGTTGAGATGATCGATCGAAAATCGAAAGGGAAAACATGATGAAAGAGCAAGAAGAATTACCGAAAGTCGGCCTGCTGTATCTGGATTACGTGCTGCGTTTTTTCGATAAGAGCAACTTCAAAGGTTGGCCGGATAAAATCGAAACCGTGGTATATCACTGGGGTAATGATAAAGCGCGTTTTATCGCTGAGGTGAAACGTAAACAGATCGATGTGCTGGTGGGCAATATCCCGGCGACCGCTTACGAAACTTTTAAAGAAATCGCGGCAGAGTTACCTCAGGTACGCTTTATTCCCTCGATCGAAACCCAGTTTGCCAATAAATCCAAAGAGAATGTCACGCTTTTCTGCCGAAAGCATGAACTGAGCGCGCCCGATACGGCGATTTTTTATGACCGCACCGAAGGCGATGCATTTTTGCAAAGCACGGAGTATCCGAAAATCGTCAAACGTTCCTATGGCCCGTCGAATTATGGTGGTTACTATGTTCATAAAGTCGACAGTTACCAGGAAGCGAAGGCTCTGTTTGAGCAAAAAAATACCTGCCGATGTATGTTCAGGAAGCGATTGAACTACAAGATTCCGGAGACATTCGTGTAATGCTGATCGGTCATAAACCGGTGTGTGCTTTCTGGCGTTATTCCGGGCAGGGTGAGTGGATCACCAATACTTCTCAGGGCGGCTCGATGGATTATGCCAATGTGCCGATGAGTGCATTGGAACTTGCCGTTAAGGCTTCAAAAGCGGCCAAAGCGGAATACTGGGCCTGTGATATTGCCATCGATGCCAAAACCGGTCAGCCGTACATTCTGGAATGTGCAACGGCATTTGCCGCATTTCCATATATTCGCGACTGGATCGGACAGTATCTTATGTGGGATTTAAGCGATGGCCGTTTCCGCATGCCGCATGTGCCATTGTGGTCATGGGAAGAGTTGGGAAAAATGGATTCCTGCGTTTTGCGTACTCTGCGACATCTCTATTTTTCTGCTTACACGCCGTCTGTCGACGGTGCCTACTGGTTGGCGGACAAGGGGGAATTTGACATGGAACTGACGGAAAGTTCTCATCCGGATGATGTGCCGGAACCGATTGCCCCGCCGGTTGCGGAAGATGCTTTGCCGGAAATCGTCAAAAGCAGAGACGAGAGGACGAGCGAACTTGAAGAGGTGGCAACGTTCGATTTTAAAACGGTGACGCTGACGCAGTTAATGACGCTGTACAGCATGGATGAGACGATTGCCGTCAAGATCAAGGAGTTGATCGATGCCAACGAAGTGGACTGTTTCGATGCGCTTGAACAGTATGATCTGATTGATCAGACGCAGTTGAAGCAGTGGCGTGTCTATTTTAATTGAGTCGACTTCGATAGAGAGATTCAGGCCGTCGGTTTCGGCAACTGAATTTTGCGTGATTTTGTCAGTCAAAAACGTTTGCTTGCCGGTCAAAGAAAGCTGGCAGCGATAGAAAAAGGGAACCAATGAGACAGCAGTACAGTTCATATCAGGAGTGTGTCGATTTTTTCAAGCAGGCCGAGAAACAAATGCCGCATATTTTCAAGGTGGAAAGTATCGGAAAGACTTGGGAAGAACGGGATATTATTGCGGTTACCATCAGTTGCGATGTCCAGCGTGCCGATGAGAAACCGGCACTGTTTTATACCGGAACACTGCATGCCAGAGAATGGATCGGTATTGAGCTGGCGATTGCCTTTGCCCGGCATGTGATCGACCACATCGATTACGATCCACAGCTGATTAATCTGTTGGAGAGAGCGGCGTTTTATGTGATTCCGTGCGCCAACCCGGACGGTTTCGAATATTCGCGCAACCATTTTGCTTTCTGGCGCAAGAACCGTCGTCAGAATGCCGACGGCAGTTTCGGAGTGGATCTTAACCGGAATTTTTCGATCGGTTTTTGGGCGACGAAAGAAACCACTTCCAATGTTTACTCCGGCCCGGCACCGTTCAGCGAGCCGGAAACTCAGGCGCTGAAAGCGTTCGTTGAGTCGCATCCGAATATTACCATTGCTTTGGATTACCACTCTCAGGGGAATGTCTTTTTTCCGGCGCATAATTTCATTCACGAAGATGCTGTAGACGCCACCGACTTGAATGTGCTGTCGGCCAACATGGCAGAAGAGATCCGCAAGGTATCCGGGCGCGAGTACGGCGTGCATATGGGAAAACCGCCGACGCGTTTGATCAGTGGATCGGGGCGCGAGTTCTACTATTCTCTGGGTGCGCTCGCTCTGACGGTTGAAGTCGGGTCGCGCAATATCTCCGACTATGTGGATATTATGACTGAGAATATTCACGAAAATATTCCGGCTTTGATGTTCGCACTTTCGGAAGTGCCCAATTATGTTAAGGGCGATCGGCTTCCGAGAGTGGAAAATCTGATTGCCTTCCGGGTGGATGAACGTGAGGTCGG
Source organism: Thiomicrorhabdus sp. (assembly GCF_963677875.1). Classification (NCBI taxonomy): domain Bacteria; kingdom Pseudomonadati; phylum Pseudomonadota; class Gammaproteobacteria; order Thiotrichales; family Piscirickettsiaceae; genus Thiomicrorhabdus; species Thiomicrorhabdus sp. The sequence continues at coordinate 125,913 of NZ_OY782567.1, forward strand.
CTTGGAATGGTCTTACCCGGACGAGGAGGTATTTTTCGAAATTTACCGCTCGGAACATCTTAAGGGCTACTGCCAGAGTTCTAACCGAATCGGCATGACTAAAGATCATAAATATGTCGACCGGCATATCGAACCGGCAACACGTTATTACTATTTCATTCGTGCGGTCAACAAAGAGCGCCGCATTAAATCACCGTTTGCGCCGGTGCTGGGGGTGAAAACCGAACCCTTGATCAATATGTTTGCCAAGGAATTGTTTCCTCTGAGAAACGAGATCGGTTACGTTGGGGAGAAAACGCTTAAAAACCGCGAGCATTTCGGCGTCAATTCCCTGTTTGTCGGTATTTCCGAAGCCAAGGGAATCTGTTACGGAGTAGCGTCCTATTCGCTGGCGACCATTCCGGAAAATGCGCTGATTCACAGTGCAAAAATTTCCTTCTATCCAATGAATCGAGTGCCGGTTCAGGTCGAGCGTTTCGGGGAATGGCGGGGCGGGATTCTCGACGAGCGCACCGTAGACGATTTAAGCAGTTTCGATGATATTCAAAGTGGCAAAGTTTTGGGGTATGTCGGCGCACCGACGGATTCGCATAAATTGTCGCAGGGCGTCTGGCGTACTTATCACTTTGCCAGACAGGAGCGCGATCTGCTGGAAAAAGCCCTGAAACGCCGCAAGGTTCTGTTTCGGATGCAGGGGCCGGACAGCATGCCGCTGGATCGGGCCTCGCAGTTGATGCAATGGGATACCGGATACGGGCCTTTTAGCGGTGGATTGCATTTCAGGCCGCGGCTCGAAGTGAGCTATACGCTCGACGACGCCAAAATCGAATTGGCTTCGCAGGCGGAATACACGATTTCCAAGGAAACTGTCGAAAACCACTCGCTTACGGTTGGTTTCGATGCAGCGGGCTATCGCAATTTCGGCTGTATTGAATTCGATCTGACTCAGGTTCCCGATATTGATACCACGATCATTTCCAGTGCTTATCTGCAGCTGGAGGCCGATAGTGTTAACAGCCGATCGGTGCAGCGTTTCCATGTGGAAATGATGAAAAAAAACTGTGAACTGTGCGATTACGGAGACCTTAAGTCGATGGAAGTCGTCGAGCGGATTGGTTACGATGTCAGCGTCGATGATATTAAGTCTCATCCAAAGCAGCGCTTTATTTTCGACCGTTATGCGATCGGAGAAATGGTTGATGCGATTCGTGCCGGGGAAAAATTACTGTTTGTTATTTCCAGTTCTGCGGAGAAAACGATTATCAATAATCAAAGCGTGACCTGGATTGACTGCAAACGCACTTTCCGTCCGCGGCTGGTGATCAACTACATCAAGAAACGCCGCAAGGCGCCCGAACGCGTGAGTAATCTGCGTTATTCGTTTGAAAACGAGATGATTCGCCTGGATTGGGATAACTGCGACAGCGAAATGCGCGGTGTCATTGTGGTAAAAAACCCGTTTCACGTACCGTGCAACCCTTACGACGGACAGAAACTTTACGGCGGACAGGATAATTACACCTACGATAATTTCGGCTCGAAAGGGGTGCAGAAATATTATGCGGTTTTTGCCTATGACGATGTACCGAATTTTTCCGAGGCCTCCTGGATCGAATATCTTCCGAAAACTTAGAATTCAACCCGCTTTCTTCCTCGGCTTGTTTGGCCTTCCACGGGAGAGGGGGGCGCCCGGTTTCGATTGAATTTCTCTTCCTTTGGCCTGCCGAAAACGGTATAGTACGCGGCATATTTGAATTCTTGCGAATTCTTGTGGTATGCGTTAAGGAAGTGCCGAATCGGCTCTCAAATGCTTGCGAGGTGAAATGCCTGCGGGGCGTTTGTCGGGTTTCTATCGGGGGCTTCGTTTTCTGAAATTGCATCTTTTAGGATAAAAAGGAAATTTCATGTCTGAATTTAATAATGTCACTCTGGTCCGTGAAGCAAACGTCTACTTCGACGGGAAAGTTACCAGCCGTAAAGTGGTTTTTGCCGACGGTTCTTATAAAACGCTGGGCATTATGATGCCGGGTGAATATGAGTTCGGTACCGAATCGGCGGAAGTGATGGAAATGATGGCTGGTGAAGTCGAAGTGCTTCTACCCGGGGAAAGTGAGTGGAAAGCGATCCCGGCCGGAGAAAGTTTTGAAGTTCCTGCGAACTCCAAGTTCGGTATCAAAGTCAAAACCATCGCCGATTACTGCTGTTCTTATCTTACCGAATAATCTCAGTCAGTAATTGTCAGGCGTCTTTCAACGTCTTGGCGATATGATTAAACCCCGCAATGGCTTCGTCGTTTGCGGGGTTTTTGTTTTTAAGGCAGAGGTTTGACGGCATCTGTATGTTGCGTTCATGTTGCGTTTCAAATTTATTGTTTGCTTTGTTTTGAATGCTGTCTGCGTTTTTTGACTTTAAAGTAAAAATGTACTGCGAAGTGCGCAATGATCAGCACGATGACCGCTGCCATGCCGATGGTGCCGATGTGTTCAATCCACATTGAATGTCCTTTGCCTGCTTTTTCGTTTCGACATCCGTCGAAAGTTTGTTGCTAAGTTTTTGAATGTCCGGTAATTCTAGCGGCTTTTTGTTAGAATTTGCACCACTTTAGATTTTGAGATTAAGGAGTCCGCATGAATTCATCCAGCCAGGCGTTCGATTGGCGAACCTATAAGAACGATACCTTGTCGGGGATTACCGTTTCTCTGGCGTTGGTGCCCGAAGCGGTCGCGTTTGCTTTTGTGGCTGGAGTCCATCCGCTGGTTGGACTTTATGCGGCAATCATTGTCGGTATGATTACTGCGGTTTTCGGTGGTCGTCCGGGGATGATTACGGCTGCAGCCGGCTCGTTGGCCGTCGTGATGATGCATCTGGTTATGGAACATGGCACCGCTTATCTGTTTCTGGCGGTTGTGATGATGGGGGCTTTTCAGATCATCATCGGGGTAATGAAATGGGGGCGTTTTATCCGGATGGTGCCAAGTTCGGTAATGCTGGGGTTTGTGAACGGTCTGGCGCTGATTATTATGCTGGCTCAGTTTACCCAGTTTAAAGATACCGACGGTGACTGGCTGACCGGAGCCAGCCTGAATTCGATGATTGCCATCATCGCCGCAACCATGGCGATTATCTATCTGCTGCCTCGTTTGACCAAGGTGGTGCCATCCGCGCTGGCGGCGATTGTTCTGGTCACGGTAGCAGTGGTTCTGCTGGACATCAATGCGGTGACTGTCGGTGATCGTGCCGCGGTTTCCGGTACCTTGGAGTCATTGGTGTATGGTGATGGAGCCGAAGGCGGCTTTCAGGGATTGAGCTGGTTGAGTGTTCTTCCGGAAGGCTTCTGGTCTTTGCAGACGCTGTGGATTGTGCTGCCTTATGCTGTCATTCTGACGATTATCGGTACGGTTGAATCCCTGCTGACGATGACACTGATTGACGATATTACCGAAACACGCGGTCGCGCCAATAAGGAATGCATTGCTCTGGGCGCGGCCAACTGCACGGCCGGTACTTTTGGTACTATGGGCGGCTGTGCTTTGATCGGGCAATCGATGATTAATGTCAAATCCGGCGGAATCGGGCGGTTATCCGGAATTTCAGCGGCGTTGGGATTACTGATTATCGTGCTGATCGCCTCGCCGTTAATTGAAATGGTACCGATCGGTGCGCTGGTTGGATTGATGTTCTTCGTGGTCATTGCCACCTTTAACTGGTCAAGCTGGAACATTATGCGCGGCATGACCAAAGCCGATGCATTTGTAATGGTTCTGGTCACCGCTTTGACGGTGATCTTTGATCTGGCGGTTGCAGTGATTGCCGGGATTGTTGTCGCTGCTCTGGTATTCGCCTGGCAGCATGCGCAGAGAATTATTCTTGATTCGACGATCGAAGAGATCAATGGTCGAACGGTGAAAACCTATCGCGTTCAGGGGCCGTTGTTTTTCGCTTCGGCAAAGAATTTTGTCGATAATTTCGATGCGAAAAACGATCCGAACTGCGTGCAGATCGACTTTAAGTATTCGCGCGTTTACGATCATACCGGGATTGAAGCGATCGACAGTTTGACAAAGAAATATAAAGCTTTGGGTAAAAAGCTGGTGCTGAAACATTTGAGCCCCGAGTGTCAGACATTATTGCAGGATGCAAAAGAGCTGGTTGAAGTCAATGTCTCTGAAGATCCGCACTATCATGTGTCGATCAGCGGACGAAAATCGACACCGGTTGATGCTGATTAACCCGCCCTGAAAAGTTGATGCAGAACAAAAATGCCCTCGTAGTTTCGCTGCGAGGGTTTTTTTATGCGCTTTTGATTTGCGAAGCTCATGCGAACTCCTTATTCTGGGGGAAGCGTTTATGTAGCGGATTCTTACTATGAAACACTCTTTTACCGTATCGGTTGCACTTTTGTTGACAATGATTGTTTGGATGGCTTTTGGTTATCAGAATAATCATGGTAGCGAAAACACGGAACCGGAAAAAATTTCGGTGGTAACCGTGGAGGCACAGCCATCGAAAGCCCGGACGGTGACCGGTTATATCAAAGCGCATGGCGATCTCTTACCCTTCCGGGAAACGCAAGTATTAGCGGAAACCTATGGAAAGGTTCAACAAATTCTCTATCTTGAAGGAAGTCGTGTCGAGAAGGGGCAACTGCTATTGAAATTGAGTATCGAGGATCGAGCGGTTAAATTGAAACGTGCGCAAGCCAAAACGTTGGAGACGAAAAATAAATACCAGGCAACTCGAGACTTGAAAAAGAAAGGTTTCAGCGCCCAGACCAGTCTGGATGCACTGTTAGCTACTTACGAAGCGGCGAAGGCGGAAGAAAATATTCTTCGTCAGGAGATCGACCAGCTTAAAGTTAGAGCGCCGTTTAGCGGGGTAATTTCCGAACAGAAAGTCGAACTTGGCGACTATATTTTTAAAGGCAATGAGCTGTATGAGCTGATTGATACCCATTCTATGGTCGCTTCGGTTGCGGTATCGCAAACTGAATTTCCTTATTTAAAGTTAGATTCACCGGCTAAGGTCAGTCTTGCGACAGGCCAGACCTTGTCGGGAAAAATTCGCTTTATTTCGCCCAAAGCGGATGAAAACACCAAAACGTTTCGCGTCGAGATTCTCTTGGAAGAGACTAAAGACATTCCCAGCGGCATCAGCGTGACGGCAGAAATTCCCAAAATGCAGGCTCAGGCGCATTTGATTTCGTCGGCGCTGTTAACGCTTAACGACAAAGGCGTTATGGGCGTTAAAACCGTTAATCTGCAGAGTGAGGTCGAATTTTATCCGGTAAATGTGATTCAGGCGGTGAAGGACGGTATCTTTGTTACCGGTCTGCCTGAAGAGGTGCTTCTGATTGTCACCGGGCAGGGGTTTGTTCAGACCGGGCAAAAGGTTCATACCGTTAAGGCGATTGGGAATTAAACCGATGAACTGGATAGAAGCCGCATTCAAACGCAGCCGAGTGGTTTTGCTCACTTTTGTGATGCTGATTCTGGCAGGTGTTTCCGCCTATCTTTCCATACCGAAAGAATCTTCTCCGGATGTGCCAATTCCGATGTTCTATGTTTCCATGATCCATGAAGGAATTTCCCCGGAGGATGCCGAACGGCTGCTGATCAAGCCGATGGAAAAGGAGTTGCAGTCTTTGGACGGCTTGAAGGAAATGACGTCGGTTGCCGCAGAGAATTATGCTTCGATTCTATTGGAATTTTCGGCCGGAGGTGATATCGATCAGGCATTGCTTGATGTTCGAGAAAAAGTCGACCTGGGCAAAGCGAATCTACCACCCGAAACGCTTGAACCAACCGTCAACGAAATTAATGTCGCTCTCTTTCCGGTTATTTCCATTTCCCTTTCGGGGCCGATTCCCGAAAGGGAACTGGTGCGGCAGGCTCAAGATTTAAAGGATGAATTGGAATCTTTGAGCGGTGTACTCGAGGTGGAAATCGGCGGGGACCGTGAAGAGATGATGGAAGTGATTATCCAGCCGGAGACGTTGGAAACTTACCGTATCTCTTTCGACGAAGTAGTGTCGTTTTTAAGCCGTAACAATCAACTGGTGCCTGCGGGTGCAATGGACACCGGCTCGGGACGCATGGTATTCAAGGTTCCGGGAGTGATTGAAGACATTCAGGATGTTATGGAATTGCCGATCAAGACCCACCAAGGAACGGTGGTCACGTTTAAAGATCTGGCACAGGTGCGCCGAACTTACAAAGATCCGGACGGGTTTGCCCGCGTCGGTGGTGAACCGGCTTTGGTACTGGAAGTGACCAAACGCGTCGGGGCTAATATTATTGCGACCATCGACGAAGTCAAGCAGGTGGTTGCCGAGCAGCAAAAGAATTGGCCAGAGGCTCTCAGCGTACACTTTATGCAGGATCAGTCGGAGAGTATCAAAAGTCTGCTGGGTGACTTGGAAAATAACGTGATCACCGCTATTTTTCTGGTCATGCTGGTGGTGGTCGCTGCTTTGGGCGTCAAACCGGCCATTTTGGTCGGTTTGGCGATTCCCGGAGCATTTTTAACCGGAATTCTGGCACTCGAGACCATGGGGTATACCCTGAACATTATTGTTTTGTTCAGCCTGATTCTGTCAGTGGGGATGTTGGTTGACGGGGCGATTGTCACGGTGGAGTTGGCGCAGCGCAAAATGGCGGAAGGAATGGAGCCGGAAGCCGCCTATTTGTTCGGATCAAAGCGTATGGCATGGCCGATTATCGCTTCGACCGCGACGACACTCAGCGTTTTCTTCCCACTGATTTTCTGGCCGGGTGTGGTTGGAGAATTTATGAAATTTTTGCCGATTACCGTGATTCTGACGCTTTTGGCATCGCTGTTTATGGCATTGATTTTTATCCCGGTTCTCGGTTCGGTCGTCACCGGAAAAGCCGAAAGAGTGCCTGAAACAGTTGAGTCGGAAAGGGAGGGTCAAGCGGGTAACGGTTATTGGACTCAGCGCTATATCAAGCTGATTACGCCTCTGTTGTTCTATCCGCGAAGAGTTTTACTGGTCAGCGCTTTGTTGATGATCGCCGCCTATGTCGCTTATGCTCAATTCGGTAAGGGAGTCGAGTTTTTCCCGGAAGTAGAGCCGGATTTTATTCAGGTTCAGGTTCAGGCGAGGGGGGATCTTTCGGTCTATGAAAAGGATGCGCTGGTTAAAAGGGTCGAGACGGCGATTCTCGATATGCCGATTTATAAGACTCTGTATGCGAAAACTTACAATGATAGCAGCCAGTTGCAGAATGTTCCGGTGGATCTGATCGGGATTCTCCAGTTGGAGTTGCGTGACTGGCAGAGACGTCCTCCGGCTGATCAGGTTATTCAGGATATCCGGCAAAAACTGGCATTTATGCCGGGTATTCAGGTGCAGGTTCGTAAGCAGGATAATGGCCCGTCCGCCGGCAAGCCGGTACAGATCGAATTATCGGCAGCGGATTTTTCGGTTTTGAAAGCCGGCGTGCAGGAAGTACGGCAAAGAATGCAGGAGATCGACGGTTTTATCGACATGGAAGACTCGCGTCCGATTCCCGGGATCGAGTGGCATCTGCAGGTTGATCGCGAGCAGGCGGCACGCTATCAGGTGGATATCGCCACCCTCGGTAATACGGTACAGATGCTGACATCGGGGATTAAGATTGCTTCCTATCAGCCGGACGATGCCGAAGAGGAGTTGGATATTCGTTTGCGTTTTCCTGAGCCGGAACGCAATCTGGAGCAGATGATGAACCTGAAGGTGCCGACTGCTTATGGTCCGGTGCCACTGTCGAATTTTGCCGAATTTCATCCCCGTCAGAAAACGTCTTTGATTGAGAGAGTCAATGGCGAGAGAGTTATGAGTGTCCAGGCAGATGTCTTGCCGAATTTACAGGTCGACCAGCAGTTGAATCTGTTGAAACAGTCTTTGGCTGACAAGCCGTTGCAAGCGGCGGTTAAGGTCGATTTTAAAGGGCAGGACGAAGATCAGCAGGAAGCCGCTGACTTTTGATCAAGGCGTTTCTCGGCGCGATTTTTCTGATTGTTGTGATTCTGGTAACGCAATTCAACAGTTTTTATCAGGCGGGTGTGATTTTGACGGCAATTATTTTCTCTACCGCTGGCGTCTTGCTTGGTTTATTAATTACCCAGAACCCTTTCGGGGTGGTCATGGTCGGGATCGGAATCATCGCTTTGGCGGGTATCGTGGTGAACAATAATATCGTTTTGATTGATACTTATAACCAATACCGCAACGAAGGCATGGAGAAGATTGAAGCGATTCAGCTGACTTTGTCACAGCGGATGCGTCCGGTTCTTTTGACTACAACCACCACAATTTTAGGGTTGATGCCGATGGTGCTGGCGATGAATATAGATATCCTTGGTCAGAATGTCACTTTTGGCGCCCCGTCTTCGCAATGGTGGGTTCAACTTTCCAGCGCAATTGTCGGCGGCTTGACTTTTTCCACCTTACTGACCCTGATCGTGACTCCCTGTCTGCTGGCGCTGAAAAAATAGTCCGATGACACCAATTTGCCCCTATGCCTGAAAATTATGTGCAGATGTCCACGGAGATTTGGATGGATGCGGTAGCAGTTTAAGTAAATAAAGAAGGCATTACCGAGTGTGAACGATTGAAGCCGGGGATTTCTGTTAAAGAATAGGCGGCGGCGTTCATGGCAAGGTATCGTTGTTTACCTCGCCGGAAAGAGCGAGGCTTTCCGGTAAATCTGCTGGTATTTTAGGGTGTTTTTTCTGTCGGCAATTGTGTCCCGAAACTGCTTTGTCGACGCAATTTGCTGATTTGCTGCACGACGATGGTGACGGCCAGTAAAACACCGGCGGCAACCGCTATCGAAGCGGAAATGGAACTGTCGAGCCAGTAAGCGACGGCGTAACCGATCACGACGGCAAACTGAGAATAGGTAAAGGCGATCCACAGCATGCCTTTCAAGGACTTGGCAAGCAGGTAAGCACTGCTGGCCGGAATCACCAGAAGAGCGACCACCAGTATGGCGCCGACGGCGTCAAACGAAGCGACGGTTGTCATGGAAACCAGCGTCATCAGAAAATAGTGCCAAAACAGAATATTGATCCCCAGAGAAGCTGCCAGACTGGGGTGAAAAGAAACGGTTTGCAGGCGCTGGAAAGTCAGTAGAATGCTGATCAGCACGATTGCAAAAACGACCAGAATTGTCCAGAAGGCGCGTGGCCCCAGCTCGACGCCATTTTCCATACCGCCGAAATAGACGGTGTCAAAAGGCACGAAAGCGATTTCACCGTACAGAACGCACTCCTGATCAAGGTCGATCTGTCCGGCGTAAAGCGAGATCAGAATGACGCCGAGAGCAAAAAACAGGGTAAAGATAATGCCGATGCTGGCATCGGCCTGAATTCGTCCGAAGCGATGAAGGGTATCGCTTAACCAGGCAGTGATCAGGCCGATGACGACTGCCCCCGTGAGCATGACAAACAGGTCTCGGGAGCCGGAGAGCAGATAGGCGAGAACAATGCCCAGCAGTACCGAATGACTGATGGCATCACCAAGCAATGCCTGACGGCGTAGAATCAGAAAAACCCCAACCATCGAACAGGAAGCGGCGACCAGAAATGCCGTGGCGAGAATCCATAGATCGTTAATCATTCTGCGCTCCTTTGGTTTGTGGAATTGGTTGTCCGTGGGGATCGGAACTGCTGGAGTGCAGTTCCGCCTGCAATTTCGCCTCTTCATCGTCGGTTAAGATGTGTTCCATGCGTTCAGCTTGCTGGTGAACCATGTTCGGACTCAGTTCAGCCTGTTGCATCAGGTAGTTTTCCCACAAGCGATGTCGCCGAGTCAGCTGACTGGCCTGCTGCTGGCCGCTTTCGGTCAGGCAGTAACCTCCGGCAACCGCACGAATCAGTTTTTTATACAGCATCTGTTCGAGAGTACGGGACAACTGGGCAGCCGGCATATTGCGCAGGCTCTGAATATCCGCCATGCTGAAACTCTCTTGCTGTTGGCGTTCACAGAGTTTGTAGAAGGTGCGCAGAATATTCTCTTCGGCGATGCGTTTTCTTAGGGCCCGGGTTTCCAGCCAGCGTTTAAGCAAGCCTTTTCTAGTACCGAAAAACAGTGAAATGACAAACAATAATGAGAGGGATACGACCATCCACGGGCCGGTTGGCATTGCCGGAGCCAGATAAGAAACCTGAGTGCTGATCAGAGCGCTTAAGGCGCCGATGGCGCTGGCGAGAAAAAGCATCGGCGTGAGTTGATTGCTCCAGTAACGGGTTGAGGCGATTGGAGTCAGTAAAACCGCTGCCATCAGAACAACACCAACCAGTTGAAGGCCGACGACAACCGACATCACAATCAGAAGTGCCAGCAACAGCTCGTAGCGTTTGACGGCCATTCCGATGCTCTGAGCATAGACTCGGTTAAAAGCAATGAGACGAAATTTCTGAAAAAACAGTGCGACGGTAAGCAAAATGAACAGCGAGACGTAGGCAAGCAGATGAATATCGCTGGCGGTCATGGCTGCAGCTTGTCCGAAAAGTATTTTGTCGAGACCGCTTTTATTTTCCAGTTCCGCGCCTTGAATGAAAGACAGGAGCATCAAGCCCAGCGCAAAGAAAAAGGAGAGGGTGATTGCTAAAGCGGCATCGGGTTTGATTTTGGTGTGCTTCGGCAGCCAGTCAATAATGAAAAAGCCGACGAAACTGCTCATCAGAGCGCCGAAAAAAATGACCACCGGATCGCGTGATTGGAACAGAAGAAAGGCCATCATCACGCCGGGCAGCGCGGCATGTGCCAAGGCGTCACCGATCAGAGAACGTTTGCGCAGAAAGGCAAAAGCGCCGATTACCGAAGCACTCATGCCTAACAGCATACTGCCGGCAAGTACCCACAGGGCGTTGATGTCCTCGAAGCGCCAAAAAGCCGCGAAATTATCCCACATGCTGACGGAGTGGGTCAGGTTCCAGACTTCCACAATCAGGCACCCTCGTCGTGGATTTTACTGATTTTCGAGCGGTAGAGCTGCTCGGTCAGGTCATTTAAAAGCGACAGACGTCCGCCGTAAGTTTTGGCAAGGTTTTCCGGAGTGAGGACTTCTTCGACCGGCCCGGCGGCAACCAGCCGGGCGTTGATGAACAGTATCCAGTCGAAATATTCACCGACGGTGTTCAGGTCGTGGTGGACGCAGACAATGGTTTTGCCTCGGGTTTTGAGTTGGGAAAACAGTTCAATAATCGCTTTTTCGGTTGCGACATCGACACCGGCAAAAGGCTCGTCCATCAAATACAGATTGGCTTGTTGAGCCAGAGATCTGGCAAGGAAAACTCTTTGCTGCTGTCCGCCGGACAGCTGACTGATCTGACGGTCGCGGAATTCCCACATGTTCAAATCCTTGAGAGCCTGTTCGGCGATTTCCCGATCGGTTCGGCCGGGTCTGCTCCAGAGGGAGAGGTGACCATGTCGTCCCATCAGCACCACATCCATTACATTGATCGGGAAGTCCCAGTCAATTTCTTCTCTTTGCGGGACATAAGCGGTCGACAGGCGCTTTCGGCTCAAATCTTCGCCGAAGAATTTGACTTCGCCTTCGATAATAGGTTCCAAGCCCATAATGCCCTTCAGCAGAGAAGATTTTCCAGCTCCGTTGGGGCCGACAATGGCGATGGTCTTGCCTTCCGGAATGCTGAAAGTGACGTCGGTGAGAACTGGTTTGTGATGGTAGCGCATACTGAGCTGTTTGACGCTCAGTGGTGGGTGAGTGGGGAAAACGCTTTGGGTCGGACTCATTGTTTCAGGGCTCCTGCAATGGTGTTGACATTGTGTTTGACCATGCCGATATAAGTACCTTCTTGCGTGTTGCTTGCGCCCATGGCATCAGAGAAGAGTTCGCCGCCGATTTTCAATTCGTGCCCTTCGGCTTTGACTCCGGCAACCAGCGATTGAATAAATTTGGGCGAAACGCTGGATTCGACGAATACCGCCGAAATTCGATTGGCGACGATGATGTCTTTAAGGTGTTTCACATCCTGCAGACCAAATTCTGCCGCAGTGCTGATCCCCTGCAATCCCATTACCTTGATGCCATAGGCCCGGCCGAAATAGTTAAATGCGTCGTGTGCCGTGATGAGCAGGCGCTTCTGAGAAGGGATTTGCTTGATCTGCTCCTGAACCCAGTGATCCAATTTTTGCAGTTGCTGCAGATAATCTTGGGAACGTTGCTGATAGTGGGCGGCATTTTCAGGGTCTTGATTCGACAGAATTTCGGTAATGCGTTTGCCCGCTTCAATCCAGAGCTGCACATCAAACCAGATGTGCGGGTCGAGCACGTTGCCGTGGTGGATGAAACGTTCTTTGGCGATCTTGTCACTGACGGCAAAAACCGCTTTTTTCCGCGCTAGTTTTTCGAAAATATCCTGCATTTTACCTTCCAGATGCAAGCCGTTATACAGGATCAAATCGGCGCGGCTCAAACGTCTTAGGTCGCCTTGTGTTGCTTTATATAAGTGGGGGTCGACTCCACTGCCCATCAGGGCTGTGACCTTAACGTTTTTTCCGCCGATATTTTGCGTGAGGTCGGCGATCATGCCGGTTGTTGTCACGATCTGGAGCTGGGCTTGAGCGGAGAAGGAGAAGACGCCGAGGCTTAGAGTTAAAAATGCGCGTACTGCGAAGCGTAATAATGTTTTCATAGTCAGTTTTTACCGAATGGTAGTGCGGGGTTGCAGAATTTAATAAATTTAGATTAATAAATTTAGACTAGGCTAAAAAAATAGTTAGACAAACTATAACACGAACAATTCCTGTTGAAAAGTAAGGAAAATTTATCGATGTGTTCGGAATTTTATATCAAGCAGAGGATCTGAGAATTTCGCCGGATGAATGGCGTTGGTTTCTGGCAGCTTTAAGGGCGCGAGCGGTGTTTTCGAGCCCGTTGCACCGCTTAAAAACGGAACTGTTTTTTGGCTTGCGTGCGTTTTGCGCGACTTTGAGATTGTTTGGGGTTTCGATCCAGCAGTGCCATGACTTCGGTATGAGTGGTATGCGGAAACATGTCCATAAAACCGACTTTTTGCAGTTGGTAACCTTGGGTCCGCAACGTTTGCAGATCGCGAATCAGGGTTGAAGGGTTGCAGGATACATAGACGATGCGTCGCGCTTCGAGTTTGCCGAGATGTCTGCAAATTTCCGCCGCGCCCTGTCGGCCCGGGTCAAGCAGAATACGGTCGTATTTCTGATTGCGAAACCAGGCATGGCCGGAAGGATCTTGAAAAAGGTCGAATTTTTCAAAGCGACAGTTCTCAATCCGGTTGTTTTCGGCATTAAGTCTTCCCGTCGCGACTGAGTTTTCGTCGCCCTCAATCCCGATTACTGCCTTGACTCTCCTGGCAACCGGCAAGGTGAAGTTTCCCTGACCGCAAAACAGATCCAGCACCTGATGCTGCACTTCCAGTTCCAGCCAGTCAATTGCCTGAGCAATCATTTGCCGATTGATTTCAGCATTCACCTGAATGAAACCCTGTGGGTCAAACGACATTTTCAGTTGCGGCTCAATGCTGTACCAGGGGGTGTCTTCGCGTTCTTCGAAGCCGAAAACACCGTTGTCCGCCTTGACGAGCGTCAGTTGTTTTTCGGCGCGGGAGGCGCTTTTAAGCAAAGTTTTCCGATATTGTTGCAAGGCTTGATTTAACGACGGTTCCAGTACCGGGCACTGTTCTATGTCAACAAGGCGGTTACTGGCGTTTTCTTTGAAACCCAGACGCGGCTGTTTTTCTTTTTTGTCAATGGCAAGGAACAGTCTGGCGCGGCGTCTGTAGGCTGTGTCCGGGCCGATCAGTGGATCGGCTGTTGCAAAATCGTCGGTCTTCAGAGCCTGTTTCAAGCTGGTGAGAATATTGGCAAATTTCCATTTTCGCTGTGCGTCGATTTTGAGGTGTTGCAATTGGCAACCACCGCACTGGGTGTAATGCCGGCAGAAAGGTGTTTGTCTGTCTGCGGATGCTTGCAGAATTTCCAGAAGCCTGCAATCGGCGAAGTGGCCGTTATCTTGCATGACGGCAATTCTGACTTGATCACCGGGGACGGCGCCCTCAACAAAACAGGTTTTGCCTTCATGGTGGCCGACACCGCGACCGTCGTGACTCAGGTTTTCAATTGTTAATTCAATGGGATCGGAGGTCATGTTGTACCGGACTGTATTTCATTTAGAGGGATTAATCGATGCCAAGCAGTTTGTGGGTTTGCAGGCTGAGTTGCCATTGCGGGTGCGCCAGACAGTATTCAAGGCTGGCGCGAACGTTAGCAGCCTGAATCTGCGAATCGGCATCATCCATCGGCTGCAGATAGAAGTGGTCGAAGTTCAGGTCGGCAACTTTTTCCGGCAAGAGGTCGGCTTGCGGGTAGACCAGCTTGAGTTCGTTTCCGTGGTCGAGTAAGAGCGGGGCATTGGCTTTCGGGCTGACGCAGATCCAATCGATGTTCTCGGGCGCCTGTTTGGTTCCGTTGGTTTCAATGGCAATTTCAAAGCCGAATTCGTGCAGTGTGTCGATCAGAATTTGATCAACCTGCAACAACGGTTCGCCGCCGGTTAAAATGACAAAAGGGGGAATGTTGCGATCCGGCCAGAAATTGAGGAGATGCTGGCAGAGAGCCGTTGCGTCGGAAAATTTTCCGCCGTTTTGCCCATCGGTTCCGATGAAGTCGGTATCACAAAATTGGCAGATCGCTTTAGCACGGTCTTGTTCGCGGCCGGTCCATAGGTTGCATTGCGTCAGTCGGCAGAAAATGGCGGGTCGGCCGCTGTGAAAGCCTTCGCCCTGCAAGGAGTAGAACACTTCCTTGACGGAATAGCTCATGTCGCTGTCCTTTAATGTTTTTATCTATATTGATGATTGTATTTTACTATTTTGAAGCGTTTCTTAAATGATATAATTTATGACTATTTTTCAAAAAATGTATTTCAGCAGGTTGTAGGAAATGGCAGGAAAAACTTTATACGATAAATTGTGGGACGACCATGTGGTTCGTCAGGAAGAAGATGGTACGGCATTGATTTATATCGATCGTCAGCTGTTGCATGAAGTTACTTCACCACAGGCGTTTGAAGGACTGCGACTTGCTCACCGCAAACCGTGGCGTGTAGATGCGAACCTGGCGACCTGTGACCATAATGTGCCGACCACCGCTTTGACGGGCGGCGCCGAGACGATTGACGATCCGGTGTCCCGTATTCAGGTTCAGACTCTGGGCATGAATACCCGCGAGTTTGGTATTACCGAATTTGGGATGGGCGATCCTCGCCAAGGGATTGTGCATGTCGTCGGGCCGGAAGAAGGCATGACTTTGCCGGGAACAACCGTTGTTTGCGGCGATTCCCATACGGCAACACATGGAGCACTTGGTGCTTTGGCACACGGTATCGGCACATCCGAGGTGGAGCATGTTTTGGCAACTCAGTGTCTGTTGCAGAAAAAAATGAAAAACATGCTGATTAAGGTTGATGGTCAGTTGAAGCCTGGCGTGACGCCGAAGGATGTGGTTTTGGCGATTATCGGCAAGATCGGAACCGCTGGAGGGACCGGTTATGCGATCGAATTCGGCGGTCAGGTTTTTAAAGATATGTCGGTCGAAGGACGTATGACGGTTTGTAATATGGCGATTGAAGGTGGTGCTCGCATCGGGCTGGTTGGTGTTGATGAAAAGACCGTTGAGTACGTCAAAGGACGTCCTTTTGCACCGAAAGGCGAACAATGGGATCAGGCTGTGCAGGCATGGAAAGATTTGCACTCGGATGCGGATGCGGTTTTTGACAAGATTGTTGAAATCGACGGTTCGGAAATTCAGCCGCAGGTTTCTTGGGGAACGTCTCCTGAGATGGTTTTGGATGTTGATGGTATTGTGCCTGATCCGGAAAAAGAGACGGATTCGGTCAAGGCGACTTCAATTCGCAATGCTTTGAAATACATGGGCTTGCAAGCGGGTATGGCGATTAAAGATATTCCGGTTGAGTATGTGTTTATCGGTTCTTGCACCAATTCTCGCATTGAAGATTTGCGTGCCGCTGCTGAAATATTGAAGGGTAAAAAGGTTTCCGAGAAAGTTGAGCTGGCAATTGCCGTGCCCGGTTCCGGGCTGGTGAAGCAGCAGGCCGAGCAAGAAGGGCTGGATAAAGTCTTTATCGAGGCTGGTTTCGAGTGGCGCAATCCCGGGTGTTCAATGTGCCTGGCAATGAATTCAGATCGTTTGCCGTCTGGTAAGCATTGTGCTTCTACTTCGAACCGTAACTTTGAAGGCCGTCAGGGTGCCGGTGGTCGTACCCATCTTGTCAGTCCGCAGATGGCTGCGGCTGCGGCCGTTGCGGGTCATTTTGTCGATGTTCGCGATTTTGCCTGAACGACTAGGAGAGATAAATGGATAAGTTTGAGAAGTTGACGGCGATTGTAGCGCCATTGGATCGTGCAAATGTGGATACCGATGCGATTATTCCGAAACAGTTTTTGAAGTCGATCAAGCGTACCGGTTTCGGCCCGAATCTGTTTGACGAATGGCGTTATGAAGACGTTGGTCAACCGGATGCAGATAATTCAGGACGTCCTCTGCGCAAGGATTTTGTGCTTAATCAGCCGCGTTATCTGGGGGCCAAAATTCTACTGACCCGGGAAAATTTCGGTTGTGGTTCCAGTCGTGAACATGCGCCTTGGGCTTTGAAAGATTACGGTTTCGACGTTATTATTTCGCCGAGCTTTGCGGACATTTTCTTTAATAACAGTTTTAAAAACGGTATCTTGCCGATCATTCTGGATGAAAAAACCGTTGACGATCTGTTTAACGAAGTGTTTGCCGAAGAAGGGTATCAGTTGACAATCGACCTGGATGCACAGCAAATTGTCAAACCGAACGGCGATGTAATCGAGTTTGATGTCGATAGTTTTCGCCGGCATTGTCTGTTGAATGGTTTAGATGATATCGGTTTGACCCTGCAGTATCAGGATGAAATTGCCGCTTATGAAAATAACCGTAAGGCGACTAAGCCTTGGTTGTTTGCATAAGAACTGCCGGAATGCCTTTTTCGGACCGAGAGATAAAGGGTATTAGGCTTTTTTGAGAATATTGATGTTAACCTCCGCGCTCTTTATTGAAGCTGTGTGATGAAAAAAGAGAAATAACCAAATGACAAAAAATGTATTGATTCTTCCAGGGGACGGTATCGGTCCTGAAATTACTGCCGAAGCGGTGAAAGTTCTGAATAAATTGATGGAAACCGACGGTTTGGATGTTTCCATGGAAGAAGATCTGGTGGGCGGTGCTGCTTACGATGTCCATAGTGTGCCGCTTGCAGATGAAACGATGGAAAAAGCCAAAGCGGCGGATGCCGTTCTTTTAGGCGCTGTAGGCGGTTATAAATGGGAATCTTTGGATATTTCCGTGCGCCCTGAAAAAGGGCTGTTGCGTTTGCGTTCCGAAATGGAATTGTTTGCGAATTTACGTCCGGCATTTTTGTACCCGCAGTTGGCGAGTGCCTCAACGCTGAAACCGGAAGTGGTGGCCGGGCTGGATATTTTGATTGTCCGTGAACTGACCGGGGGGATTTATTTCGGTCAGCCACGCGGGGTACGCGTGTTGGATAACGGAGAGCGTGAAGGTTATAACACCTATGTTTATTCCGAGTCTGAAATTAAGCGTATTACGCATGTGGCTTTTCAGGCGGCGATGAAACGCAACAAGAAACTGACTTCTGTGGACAAGGCCAATGTTTTGGAAGTGACAGAATTGTGGCGTGAAATTGTTGATGAAATCGCTAAAGAGTATCCGGAAGTCGAAGTGAATCATATGTATGTCGATAATGCGGCAATGCAGCTGGTTCTAAATCCGAAACAGTTCGATGTGATGGTGACCGGCAATATGTTCGGCGATATTCTCTCGGATGAGGCCTCTATGCTGACCGGATCTATCGGTATGCTGGCATCCGCTTCGCTGGATGCGAATAACAAGGGAATGTATGAACCAAGCCACGGTTCGGCACCGGATATTGCCGGTCAGAACCTTGCGAATCCGCTGGCGACGATTTTGTCGGCGGCAATGATGTTGCGCTATTCTCTTGGGCGTGAAGATCTTGCAGTCAAAATTGAAAATGCAATCAGCAAGGTGTTGGATCAGGGCTACCGAACCGGAGATATCTGGTCGGAAGGCATGACGAAAGTCAGTTGCAGCGAAATGGGTGATGCGGTTGTCACAGCGCTGTAAGTGCTGACTGCGGAGCCCTGGCTTGAGCATGAGAAACCACTTTACGATTACGATTAGTGACGTTTACGGCGCTAAACACTATTCGTTTAAGCAGGCGATACGGAAATTCGCTTGGTTGTGGGTGTCGGTTCTGCTGGTTTTTTGGATCGTGGGCGGCGTGTCGCTTTACTGGATGTTGTTTGAAGCCAGACAGATTGAAGCAGATCATAAAATTGCCTTGGAAACTTTGCAAAGCAGTGTGGCAAAAACTCAGGCGGATTATGAAGATCTGTTGAAAGAAAAAGTGCTGACTGAACGGGAGCTGTCGCAGAAAAGTGACCAGCTTGCTTTCCTTGATCAAACGCTTCAAGGTGTTGAGGATTTGATCGGTTTGAAAGGGAATGCGGTCGACTCGATTGATTATCAGGATCGAATGAAGCGTGTTCAGTTGGATTCGTTGGGCAAACGTCTGATGTTAGAGCTGGTTCCCAGTGGTGCGGCGGTTAAAAATTATAAAGGGCTGACTAGCCCCTATGGTTACCGCAAGCACCCGATTACCGGCGTGCGTCAGTTGCACGGCGGGATCGATTACAAGGCTGAAATGGGTGAGCCGGTGTTAGCGACTGCGGATGGTGTGGTTCAGTATGCTGCTTATAACAAAAGCAGTGGCTACGGAAATTTGATTTCGATTGCGCACTCCAACGGTTTTCGAACCCGTTATGGACACTTAAAATCGATGGCGGTGAAAGTCGGTGATTACGTGAGCAAAGGGCAGGTGATCGGTGCAGTCGGTTCCTCCGGGCGTTCGACGGGGCCGCATTTGCATTATGAAGTTTGGTTTTTGCAACGGCGCTTAAATCCGGAGCCTTTTCAGGACTGGGGGTTGGCGAATTACGACAGCATTTTCGAGCAGGTGAAAAAGGTACCATGGGGTTCTTTAAGTCAAGCAATCGATCATCAGATTCGACTGGTGGAAAAACAATTCTCGCCGCAAAATGCGTCATCAAAGGTGAATTAACTCATCAGGACGGTGCTTTGCATGTGGATGGCACTGTTGAGGGGATTCTGGACAGCGATCACGATGTTTCGATCGGGCATGGTGGACGGGTTTCGGGGCTCGTCAAAGCTCGTAACCTGGTTGTCAGCGGGCTTTTGGAAGGAAAGGTCGCCTGTGAAAGTCTGGAAATTCTGAAAGGTGGAAAGTTTGTCGGGGAGCTGGTGTGTGGCGATTTGTCGATCGAGAGCGGCGGAAAATTTGTCGGACATAACCATGAGTTGACTGAAGACGGTGTGGTTCTTGGCTTGCCGGAAACCTTTCAAAAATTGATTCACGGACAGTTGGTCGATGATGGTTTGCAGAAAACTTTAAACAATATCGAAAGAGTCCAGCATGAGGCATAAGCGCCGTTCATTTCAAAGATGAAAGGTGCTTTACGAATTTTTTTATTTACGACAAAATTTAAACAAGGAATAGGGTCGAATGTCGAAGTTATACGATATCGCAGTTGTCGGTGCTACCGGCGCGGTAGGTGAAACCATTTTAAAAGTGCTGGAAGAGCGTCATTTCCCGGTCGGGAATCTTTATCCTCTGGCGTCCAGCCGATCTGCCGGCAAAAAGATCGAATTTAACGGCAAATGGGTTGAAGTGCTTGATTTGGAAACTTTCGATTTTTCCAAAGCGCAGATCGGTCTGTTCTCTCCAGGAGCCAGTATTTCAAAAGTTTATGCGCCAAAAGCTGCGGAAGCCGGTTGTGTCGTTGTGGACAATACTTCTCAGTTCCGTTATGAGGACGATATTCCACTGGTTGTCCCAGAGGTGAATCCTGATGCGGTTGCCGGTTACAAAACCCGTGGCATTATTGCCAACCCGAATTGTTCGACGATTCAAATGCTGGTGGCTTTGAAGCCGATCCATGATGCGGTTGGGATTAAGCGTATCAATGTGGCGACTTATCAGGCGGTTTCGGGCTCCGGTAAAGAAGCCATTGAAGAGTTGGCAACCCAGACTGCAAACCTGCTGAATATGAAACCGGTTGAAGCGAACGTCTATCCGAAACAGATCGCTTTTAACTGTATTCCGCAAATTGACGTTTTTATGGATAACGGCTACACCAAAGAAGAAATGAAGATGGTGTGGGAGACCAAGAAGATCATGGGTGACGACTCGATTCTTGTCAATCCGACAGCTGTTCGGGTTCCGGTTTTCTTTGGACACAGTGAAGCGGTGCATATCGAAACGGCTCGAAAAATCACCGCTGCCGAGGCCAAAGAAATTATGGCAAAGGCTGACGGGGTGGTTTTAATCGACGAGCAGGTTGACGGTGGCTATCCGACGGCGGTCAGTGATGCAGCCGATACCAATCCGGTATATGTTGGTCGTATTCGTGAGGATATTTCTTGTGAAAATGGCTTGAATATGTGGGTTGTTGCCGACAATGTCCGCAAAGGGGCCGCAACGAATACGGTGCAGATCGCCGAGTTGTTGATCAGAGACCATCTGTAAACGATGCGCATTGCCTTGGGCGTCGAATATCAGGGAAGTCGTTACTGTGGATGGCAGCGTCAGGGGCATTGCGATTCGGTTCAGGCCAATCTTGAAGATGCTCTGGGGCGAATAGCGGCTCACGAAGTGTCTTTATTTTGTGCCGGGCGAACCGATACTGGCGTGCATGCGATCGGTCAGGTGGTGCATTTTGAAACCGAATCGTACAGACCGGCCAAAGCATGGATTGAGGGGACGAATACCCAATTGCCGCCGGATATCCGTGTTATCTGGGCCAAAGAGATGGACGACGAGTTTCATGCGCGTTTTTCGGCAAATGCCCGTCAATATCGTTATGTGATTTTTAATCGTTCGGTACACAGTGCCGTGCTGGCCGGAAGGGTTACGTGGGAGCCTTACCGACTGGATGAATCGCGAATGAATCTGGCGGCTCAGGCTTTGATCGGAGAGCAGGATTTCAGCGCTTTTCGCGCGGCGGCCTGTCAGGCAAGTCATGCACGTCGCGACATTCAGAAGGTGGCTGTCAGTCGTCGTGGAGATATGGTGTTTATTGATATCCAGGCTAACGCTTTTCTGCATCACATGGTGCGTAACATAAGTGGAACTCTGATTAAGATCGGTAAACACCAGGCAAGCGTTGATTGGGTTTCAGAGTTGCTGGCCGCCAGAGATCGAACTTTGGCCGCCCCGACAGCGCCGGCGGACGGGCTTTATTTCGTAAATGCTTTTTACCCTCCGGAATTCGCGATTCCGCAACAACCTCTAAACGAGATCTTATGGCAATAACAGCTCCTCCTGTTGCACGTACCCGTGTTAAAATCTGCGGTTTGACGAATGTTGAAGATGCTCTGGCGGCCTGCTATGCGGGGGCGGATGCAATTGGTCTGGTGTTTTTTCCACCCAGTCCGCGGAATGTCTCTCTGGCTGCTGCGGCAGAAATCGCCGCGTCGATCCCAGCATTTGTCACTAAAACGGCGTTGTTTGTCGACCCGGATGCGGAGTTGGTTCGCAGGGTGTTGCAGAAAGTCGATATCGATCTTCTGCAATTTCATGGTGATGAATCGGCTGAATTCTGCGAGTCATTCGACCGACCTTATATTAAAGCGGTTGCCATGCAGGAGACGACAGAGCTGGCTGAGTTGGCGAGCCGTTATGCTTCTGCAAGTGGTTTGCTTCTGGATACTTACAAGCCGGGTGTTCCGGGAGGAACCGGGGAAAGTTTCAACTGGCAGTGGGCCCGCCCCCCGCATCCGGTTCCAATCATTTTGGCCGGAGGTTTGACCGCGGAGAATGTTGCGGATGCCATCCGAATCGTCAGCCCTTGGGCGGTAGATGTCAGCGGGGGGGTCGAGCTGTGCAAGGGCAAAAAATCCGCTGAGAAAATACAGAAATTTATTAAGAATGCAACGAGTAGAGTCGAATGACAGTAGATTTTTCTAAGTTTCCCGATGAGCATGGACATTTTGGGTCTTACGGTGGAGTCTTTGCGCCCGAAACCCTGATGGCGGCTTTGGAGCAGCTGAATAACGAATACGAAAGCGTTAAAAATGATCCGGATTTTTTGGATGAGCTGGCGCAGGATTTACGGGATTATGTCGGACGGCCGACTCCGTTGTATCTGGCCAAGCGCTGGTCGGAAGAGTTGGGCGGTGCGAAAATTTACTTGAAGCGCGAAGATTTGAACCATACCGGCGCTCATAAGGTGAACAATACAATCGGGCAGGCGCTGTTGGCCAAGCGTTTAGGGAAGACCCGGATTATTGCCGAGACCGGTGCCGGTCAGCATGGAGTGGCCAGTGCGACTGTTGCTGCTCGGCTCGGTTTGGAATGTGTGGTTTATATGGGGGCCGATGATGTCGTTCGTCAGGCTCCGAACGTAGCGCGTATGCGTATGCTGGGTGCGACGGTGATTGCCGTTGAATCCGGTTCCAGAACGTTAAAAGATGCTTTGAACGAAGCGATGCGCGACTGGGTGACCAATGTGGACGACACCTTTTATATTATCGGTACGGTCGCAGGCCCGCATCCGTACCCGGCAATGGTTCGTGATTTTCAAACCGTTATCGGGTGCGAAGCGCGCGAACAGATTCTGGAGAAAGAAGGTAAGTTGCCGGATGCCTTGATTGCCTGTGTTGGCGGCGGTTCGAATGCCATTGGCCTGTTCCATAAATTCCTGCCGGACGAAAGTGTTCAAATCTATGGTGTTGAACCGGCTGGCCATGGTTTGGATACCGGAGAACATGCGGCTCCGCTTTGCAAAGGTAAGCCGGGTGTGCTGCATGGTAACCGTACATATTTGATGCAAGACGAGCATGGTCAGATTTTAGGCACGCATTCGATTTCCGCCGGCTTGGATTATCCGGGCGTGGGTCCGGAGCATTCATGGTTAAAAGATATCGGGCGAGTGAATTACGTTGCGATTGACGATGAGGAAGCTTTGCAGGGGTTTCGGGATCTGACGCGCTTTGAAGGCATTATTCCCGCGCTGGAATCCAGTCATGCAATTGCTTATGCGACAAAGCTGGCGCCGACCATGTCCAAAGAGCAGAGCATTATTGTTAATCTGTCCGGGCGCGGTGACAAAGATATGAATACCATCGCCCAGATTGAAGGGATTGAGTTTTAAGGTTGGGTATGAGCAGAATACAAACGAAACTTGCCGATTTGAAAGCGGCTGGGAAAACCGCATTGATACCGTATTTAACGGCTGGAGATCCTGAGCCGAATGCGACCGTTGATCTGATGCATTTGCTGGTTGAGAAAGGTGCGGATGCCATTGAGTTGGGGGTTCCTTTTTCGGACCCGATGGCAGATGGACCGGTCATTCAAAAAGCGGTGGAACGTGCTTTGGAGCATCATGTCAGTTTGGATGATGTTTTGGAGTTTGTCCGCGTCTTTCGTGAGAAAGATGGAACCACGCCGATCATTCTGATGGGGTATCTGAATCCGATCGAAGCCATGGGATTTGAGGCGTTTTCCAATGCGGCGGCTTCGGTTGGAGTTGATGGTGTACTGACCGTCGATATGCCGCCGGAAGAGTCTCAAGGTTATTTGCCCGCTTTGGATAGCCACGGTCTGGATAGAGTATTTCTGGTTTCCCCGACGACACCGCCGAAGCGTTTGCAGGCTGTGAATGAAAAAGGCAGCGGGTTTGTCTATTATGTTTCCCTGAAGGGCGTGACCGGATCGAAACAGCTGGATGTCGCTTCGGTGACCGAACATATGGATGCTCTGCGCCGGACAATGCAGATGCCGATTGGTATCGGTTTCGGTATTCGGGACGGGGAGTCGGCTTTCGAAATGGCCAAACTTGGCGATGCCGTTATTGTCGGTTCGGCACTGGTGAGTCTCATCGAAGCGAATGAGACGAAAGGTCTTTACGATATACATCTCGCAATCGGCGAGAAAATGAACGAATTCCGCTCGGCGATTGATCGTGCCGATGCGCTAACCGCTCAGGAGTAATTATGAACTGGTTTGAAAAAATTTTACCAAGTATTAAACAGGTCGCCGAGCGTAAAAAATCCGTTCCGGAAGGGTTGTGGACCAAATGTCCGAAGTGTGAAAGCACTTTGTATCGTGCCGAGGTTACCCGTAATCAGGAAGTGTGTCCGAAATGTGATCACCATATGCGTCTTGGTGGTCGCCAGCGTTTGACGACATTTTTGGATGAGGGCAGTTTCAATGAATTTGCCGAAAATATTTCTCCGGTTGATGCCTTGAAATTCAGAGATCTCAAGAAGTATAAGGATCGTTTGTCGGCGGCACAAAAAGCCACCGGAGAAAAAGATGCTTTGATTACGGCGACCGGTACTATCAATCAGCTTCCGGTGGTGGTAGCCGCTTTTGAATTTAAGTTCATGGGTGGTTCCATGGGATCGGTCGTCGGTGAAAAATTCGTACGTGCCGTGAATGAAGCCATTGAGCGACAAGCGCCGTTTATCTGTTTTTCGGCCAGCGGCGGTGCGCGTATGCAGGAAGCGCTTTTCTCTTTGATGCAGATGGCAAAAACCAGCGCAGCTTTAGGGCGTCTTCGTGCGCAGAAACTGCCATTCGTTTCGGTTTTGACCGATCCGACAATGGGAGGTGTTTCGGCCAGTTTTGCAATGCTTGGCGACCTGAATATCGCCGAACCAAAAGCTTTAATCGGTTTTGCCGGCCCGCGTGTTATCGAACAGACGGTGCGCGAAAAACTGCCGGAAGGGTTTCAGCGTAGTGAATTTTTGCTGGAGCATGGCGCGATCGATCGTATCGTTCACCGTCATCAGCTGCGGGATGAAATTTCGTCAATGTGCAGTATGCTGATGAGTCAAGCTGGTTGAAGGTTGCTAGATAATTGCCGATGCTGCCTCCTGACCGACAATCGTCTCTGAATGAATGGGTTGACTGGTTATTGCACCTGCATGCTCAGGAAATCGATCTCGGACTTGAGCGTGCCGCTCAGGTTGCGGGAGAGATGGCTTTATTGCCTCCTGCACCTAAAGTGATCAGCGTTGCCGGGACTAACGGCAAAGGCTCAAGCGTCGCGATGTTGACGGCGGTTCTGCAGGCTGCCGGTTATCGAGTCGGCAGTTATACGTCACCGCATATCCGTTTTTTTAACGAGCGCATCCGCATCAATGGCGCGATGGTTGACGACCGGATTATTGTTGAGGCATTCGAGGCGATAGAACGCAACAGAAAACAGACCAAATTGACGTATTTCGAGTTTTCAACGTTGGCTGCTTTAAAGGTCTTCAAGGACGAGAAGGTTGACGTAGCTGTGCTTGAAGTAGGCCTCGGCGGGCGTCTGGATGCGGTGAATATTGTGGATGCTGATGCCGCTTTGATAACGGCAATTGATGTTGATCATGTCGATTGGCTTGGCGATGATCGTTCGTTGATCGCTTTGGAAAAAGCCGGTATTGCGAGAAAGGGTCGCCCCGCCGTTTGTTCGGATCCTTGTCCGCCAGATCGTTTGGCAGATTATATGCGGAGTCAGAAGATCCCGTTTTATCAACTGGGGAAGGATTTCAATTATCAAAAAAATCGGGATGGTTGGTCTTTCCGTTTTGGGGAAGATGGCATGCCCGATTTGCCGTTGCCGTCACTGAAAGGAGACTTTCAGTTACAGAATGCGTCCGGTGTGTTGGCGATTCTGCAACGATCAGGGTTGGTGTGTGATGCCCGCTCAATTGCCGATGGATTGAAAAATGTCGAGCATGAGGGGCGTTTACAACTTGTCGATTTGGATGGACAGAGTTGGTTGTTTGATGTTGCGCATAACCCGCAGTCTGCGCAGGTTCTGGCCGATTACCTGAGCAGGGAAACGGAAGCAAAGATGGCAGCCAAGAGGATCGCGGTGTTCTCGGTGCTGAATGATAAGGATTCCTTGCCGATGGTGCAGGCCTTGTCTCCGTACATTGATCGCTGGGCCATTGCGGAGCTTCCGGGGCCGAGAGCCTTGTCTTTAAGCGAGTTGCAGATGCTGTTGCTCCGGGCAGGTGTAGATCCGAATAAGCTGTTTTCATTCGATTCCATGAAGGAGGCCGTTTTCTGGGGGAGAGGTCAGGCTCAGATGCCGATTTTGGTATGGGGATCGTTTTTTACTGTTTCACAAGTGAAAGAGGCTTTGGAAAACGCCGAGTAGATTTTATGGATCCGATAAGTAAGCATCGTTTGACCGGAGCGGCAATCTGGTTGGTTTTATTGATCTGGATCGTTCCGGAATGGTATAGCCATCCGGTCAATTTCCATCCGAAAGGCATGCCGCTGGAAGAGAGTCAGGCGACCAGGCCGTTGGTGGAGCATCCGTTTCTGCTGTCAGGTGAAATTGCCCAGCCGGGAGAGCCGAATACTTCTTCTGCGCACCGACAATCCGCGGAACAGGAGCTTTATCCGGTACTGACTGAAGAACAGGAGCTGGCGCAGCGAGAAGCCGAACGAACGCGTTTGGAAGTCCCGCCTCTTCGAAAAGAAGAGAAGACCTCTGCGAATCCGGTTGTGGCTAAGAAGCCGGCGCAGGACCTTGCCGTCGTAAAGGCGGAAAAAGCTGAAAACGGTGGCTGGCTGGTGTTGCTAGCGTCTTATAAAGAAAAGAAAAATGCGCAGGCGGCATTGGAAAAACTGCGGAAGCAGGGGTATGGCGCCTCAATTAAATATTTTCAAAAATCCAAGGTCTATTCTCTCCGGAGCGGGCCTTATTCCAGCAAGCTGAAAGCCGAACAGGATCAGCGTAAACTGGATAAACTGTTGCGTATCAAATCCATGATCGTGCAACTTAAGTAGAGCGTGTGTTTTCTCAAAGCAGGCGTTTTAAAACTAAATGAACTAAGAGAGTGTACAAGACATGTGCGGTATTGTCGGGATTGTCTCGGTTGGTGAAAACCTAGTAAACCAAGAAATTTATGATGCATTGACGATTTTGCAGCATCGTGGTCAGGATGCGGCCGGGATCGTAACTTGTGAAAACGGGCGCTTCTACCAGCGTAAAGACAACGGATTGGTTAAAGACGTGTTCCGTACCCGTCATATGCGAGACCTTCATGGAACCATGGGATAGGACATGTGCGTTACCCGACAGCCGGTTCGTCCTCCAGCGCGGAAGCCCAGCCGTTTTATGTCAACTCTCCGTACGGTATTGCCATGGGGCATAACGGCAACTTGACCAATGCAGAAACGCTGGCACAGGAGCTTTATCGCCAGGACTTGCGCCATTTGAATACCAATTCCGACTCTGAGGTTTTATTAAACATTTTTGCGCATGAACTGATGCAGCAGAAAAAATTGATGATTAACCATGAAGACGTTTTTAACGCCATTCGTCATGTACATAAGCGTGTGCGCGGTGGTTATGCCGCGGTTGGCATGATTTCCAGTCTGGGGGTTGTGGCTTTCCGCGATCCGTTCGGTCTGCGTCCGGCGGTTGTGGGTAAGCGTGAAACGGTGGCCGGAACCGATTACATGGTGGCTTCCGAATCGGTGGCGTTGGATGGCCTTGGATTTAGTCTGGTCAAGGATTTGGCGCCGGGTGAAGCGGTGGTTATCACTGAAAAAGGTGAGATTTTCTATGAGCAGTGTGCCGAAAATCCACAATATTCACCGTGTATTTTTGAGTTTGTCTATTTTGCTCGCCCTGATTCGATGATTGACGATATCTCGGTTTATAAGTCGCGTTTGCGTATGGGTGAGAAGCTGGCTGACAAAATTCTGCGCGAATGGCCGGAGCATGATATCGACGTTGTGATGCCGATTCCGGATACCAGTCGAACTTCGGCTTTGGAACTGGCAACTCGTTTGGGCAAACCTTACCGTGAAGGGTTCATCAAAAACCGTTATATCGGTCGTACCTTCATTATGCCTGGGCAGCAGCTGCGTAAGAAATCGGTTCGCCAGAAACTGAATCCGATTGATTTGGAATTTGAAGGTAAGAATGTGTTGCTGGTTGACGATTCTATCGTCCGTGGAACGACTTCCGGGCAAATTGTGAAAATGGCTCGTGAAGCCGGTGCCAAAAAAGTTTACTTTGCCTCCGCTGCGCCGCCGGTGAAATATCCTTATGTTTATGGTATCGATATGCCGTCGCCGTCGGAGCTGGTTGCCAGCGGCCGTACCGATGACGAAGTTGCAGAAGTTATTGGAGCCGATAAGCTGATTTATCAGGATTTGGATGATCTGATCGATGCGGTCAGTGCAGGAAGTGAGGCGGTTAATCAGTTCGATACCTCGTGTTTCAGCGGCGTCTATGCCACAGGGGATATTACTCCTGAATATCTGGCTTCTCTGGATACGCAGCGTAACGACGACGCTCAAACCAGTCGACAGGCTGCCGGACAGGAAACCGTCGGGATTCATAACCAGTCCGGAAATTAATTTTGTAGGAGAATCGATCCTCAAATGGATGCTTTTGACGATTTTGACATTCAAACGTTGGCGGTGAGAGCCGGCTATCGGCAAACTGCGGAACAGGAACACAGCGAAGCGATTTTCCCGACCTCGAGTTTCTGTTACCAGTCGGCGGCTCAGGCGGCTGCCCGCTTTGGCGGGCACGAAGAAGGGAACGTCTATTCTCGTTTCACAAATCCGACAGTCCGCACTTTTGAAGACCGGCTGGCAGCGTTGGAGGGCGCAGAAGCCTGTGTTGCGACGGCTTCGGGAATGTCGGCAATTTTGTCGACCTTTATGGCTCTGTGTCAAGTGGGCGATCACATTGTTTCTTCGCAGAGTGTGTTCGGTACCACCAAAGTTTTGTTCAGTAAATACCTTTCCAAGTTTGGTGTCGAGGTAAGCTTTGTTTCGCAAACGGATCTTACAGAGTGGAAAGCGGCAATTCGCCCGAATACCAAAGCCCTGTTTCTTGAGACGCCTTCCAATCCTTTGACGGAAGTGGCGGATCTGCGAGCCATGAGTGAACTGGCAAAAAGCCATGAATGCCTGTTGGTTGTCGATAACTGTTTTTGCACACCTGTTTTGCAGCGACCTTTGCACCTTGGGGCGGATGTAGTTATCCACTCGGCAACCAAGTTTCTTGATGGACAGGGACGAGCTGTTGGAGGCGCGGTTCTTGGGTCAGCAGAGTTTGTTGGGGAAGAAGTCCGCGGGTTTTTAAGAACTTGCGGCCCGACAATGAGTCCATTCAATGCCTGGGTTTTTTTGAAGGGATTGGAAACCCTGCCGGTGCGTATCAAGGCGCATTGTGAAAATGCAATTGAACTGGCACGCTGGCTTGATGCGCATCCGAATGTCGAGCAGGTTTTTTATCCGTGGCTGGAGTCGCATCCGCAGCATTCCGTCGCACGGCAGCAACAGCTTGGCGGGGGCGGTCTGCTCAGTTTTAAAGTCAAAGGTGGCAAAGAAGAAGCCTGGAAGGTCATCGATTATACGCATATGTTGTCCATTACCGCCAATCTTGGCGATGTTAAAACCATCATAACGCATCCGGCAACGACGACGCACAATCGAGTTGAAGAAGCCCAGCGTTTAAAGGCTGGAGTCACGGATAATCTGATTCGTATCTCGGTTGGTTTGGAATCGATAGAGGATATCAAGCAGGATTTGGCTAGAGGATTGGATCGGTTATAAACGATTAACGGCCGCAAGCTATTTCCGATGCTGCAGCCGGTGAAGAGAGTTTGGTTGCTATTTTTTGGGCAGTGGCAGTTCGGTCTTCTCTTTTTGACGGTAAATAGTACAGGTTTTCCCCACCGACTGGACCAGTAAGGCTCCGGTTTCTTTAATGATGTAGTCGGTAATGGTATTCCGGTCTTCGCGGTCCGCCGCACTCATTTTGATTTTTAGAAGCTCGTGATGGGCAAGTGTACTCTCTAATTCCGCCATTAAGCTGTCTGTGACGCCATTGGCTCCGATAATGATCATCGGATTAATATTGTGGGCGATGCTGCGCAGATATTTTTTCTGGTTGGCGGAAAGTTTTTCGGGTTGACTCATTGAAATTTCCAGTTTGAGTTATTATTTATAAAATTTGGCACTATTGTATTAGAAATCGGTTATGGCGAGAAGCAAATCCAGCGCAGGTTGGTTGAAAGAGCATTTTGACGATCATTATGTATTGAAAGCCAAGCAAGAGGGCTGGCGTTCCAGAGCAGTCTATAAGCTCCAGGAAATTGACGAAAAAGATAAATTATTCAAGCCGGGGATGTGTGTTGTCGATTTGGGAGCCGCCCCTGGAGGTTGGTCTCAGTGGACGACCCAGAAACTGGGCGCTCAAGGCGAAGTGTTTGCCTTGGATATTTTGCCGGTTGAGCCTTTTGCAGGGGTTACTTTCATTCAGGGAGATTTTCGCGAAGACGAGGTCTATCAGAATCTCCTGGATGCTCTGGACGGTCGTTCCGTCGATGTTGTCATGTCGGATATGGCGCCGAACATGAGCGGCAATAAAGGCGTTGATATCCCGCGAGCGATGTATCTGGTTGAGCTGTGTGTTGAACTGGCGGATCAGGTTTTGAAGCCTGGTGGCGATCTTCTGATGAAAGTGTTTCAAGGAGAAGGTTACAACGAACTGATGATTGATTTGAGGGGCAAGTATCAGAAGGTGATTACGCGTAAACCTCAGGCTTCACGCGCTCGAAGCAAAGAGATATACCTTCTGGCGCGCAATAAAAAGTAATCAATCCTATTAAGGTTTTAAATTACCTATAAGTTAATTTTATGTTACAGTGTGTGCAGTTTTACACGCTTAAATTTTTTAAGAGTTTCTTAAGGTTGAGATGGATTTTTCAGGCTTGAAATAAGCTGAGCTCCCTCTGTCATGGCTTTATGGTTGTGTAACTTAAGAGTACAATTCAAATAATAGCGGTTATGAAAAGATAGGCTAACCCATGAAAAACGATATGTTGAAAAATGTACTGGTTTGGGCTGTGGTTGTGATGATTCTTACCACGGTCTTTAACCATTTTAGCAGTCAAAAGCAGGCAAATTCCGGGCGTTTGGATTATTCGGATTTTATTGAGCAGGTCCATCAAGGGCAGGTCAGCAAGGTCTTTATTGAAGGTTCGACAATTCGCGGCATTTACGGCAACGGCGAAAGCTTTACGACTTACAACCCGGGAGATCCGGGATTGATGGGAGACCTGTTGGATAATCACGTGAAAATTCAGGCGCAACCTCCGGAGCAGCAAAGTCTGTTGATGCAGATTTTCATTTCCTGGTTCCCGATGTTGTTGCTGATCGCGGTGTGGATTTTCTTTATGCGCTCTGTCGGTGGGGGCATGGGAGGCAAAGGTGGGCCTATGTCGTTCGGTAAATCCAAGGCAAGAATGCTGACCGATGACCAGAATAAGGTGACGTTGGACGATGTTGCCGGTGCGGATGAGGCCAAGCAAGAAGTTGGGGAAATTGTTGATTTCCTGAAAGATCCGAGTAAGTATCAGAATCTTGGTGGGAGTATTCCTCGCGGTGTGTTGATGGTTGGGCCGCCAGGAACGGGTAAAACCCTGCTGGCGAAAGCGATTGCCGGTGAAGCCAAAGTGCCGTTTTTTACGATTTCCGGTTCCGATTTTGTCGAAATGTTTGTCGGTGTCGGTGCTTCACGTGTTCGCGATATGTTCGAACAGGCCAAGGCGCATGCTCCCTGTATTATCTTTATCGATGAAATCGATGCGGTTGGCCGCAGTCGTGGTAGCGGCATGGGCGGCGGTAACGACGAGCGCGAACAGACTCTGAACCAGATGCTGGTCGAGATGGATGGTTTTGAAGGGAATGAAGGCATTATCGTCATTGCTGCGACCAACCGTGCCGATGTTCTAGACCCTGCGTTGTTGCGTCCGGGGCGCTTTGACCGTCAGGTTACGGTCGGTTTGCCGGATATTCGCGGGCGTGAGCAGATTTTGAAAGTGCATATGCGTAAAGTGCCTTTGGCAGAGGATGTTAAACCGTCTTATATCGCACGCGGTACGCCAGGGTTCTCCGGGGCGGATCTGGCTAACCTGGTGAATGAGGCCGCATTGTTTGCTGCACGCGAAAACCAGAAGTTGGTCACTCAGAAGCACTTTGAAAAAGCCAAAGATAAAATTTTGATGGGTGTCGAACGCAAATCGATGGTGATGAAGGAAGAGGAGCGTCGCATGACCGCTTATCACGAGTCCGGACATGCGATTGTGGGTTATCTGGTTCCTGAACATGATCCGGTTTATAAAGTGTCGATCATGCCGCGTGGACGAGCGCTTGGGGTGACAATGTATCTTCCGGAAGAAGATAGCTACAGCTATTCCAAACGCAAGCTGGAATCGCAGTTGTCCAGTCTCTACGGTGGACGCTTGGCTGAAGAATTGATTTATGGTGAAGATGCGGTCACGACCGGAGCCAGCAATGACATTGAACGAGCAACCGCGATTGCCCGCAACATGGTGACTAAGTGGGGTCTGTCGGATAATCTAGGCCCGCTTCTCTATGAAGAGGAAGATCGCAGCGGTTTTATGGGGTCTTCCCGAAATGCGAATGTTTCCGGTGAAGTTTCCAAAAAAATCGATGAAGAAATTCGGACGATTATCGATCGAAATTATGAACGGGCACGTCAGATTTTGATTGATAACAACGACAAGTTGGAAATTATGACCGAGTGCTTGATGAAATACGAAACCATCGATAAGGATCAGGTTGATCGCATTATGCGCGGTGAAGATCCCGGAGCGCCAAAAGACTGGGTTGAGCCTGATGATGAAATCACTCCTTCGTCCAGTAATGACCAGAAAGAGAAAAAATCAAAACCTTTTGAACCGCACGAAACGACACTGGATGATTCAAAAGACGGCGTCGATGGAAATTCCGGTGAACCGAAAATGCACTGACGGTGCGAATCGGATAAAATACAGCCCCGCTTATGCGGGGTTTTTTTTGGTGGAGGTGCGATGTTCCAGATAAGAAAGGCGATTGAAGAGAAATATCGCCGCAGTGGCCAGCCTTTGATTATGGGGATTTTAAATGTAACACCGGATTCGTTTTCGGATGGCGGACGTTATCAGGGACGCGATGCGGTCTTGAGTCAGGTCGAAAAGATGATCGCAAGTGGTGCAGACCTCATTGATGTCGGTGGTGAATCGACACGTCCCGGAGCCGAAGAAGTTTCTACGGAAGAGGAGTTGAACCGGATTGTGCCGGCAATCGAATGGATCGGCGAGGCTTTTGATACGGTGATTTCGATCGATACCTATAAAAGTGCTGTGATGCGGGAAGCAGTCACTGCTGGAGCGGATTTAATCAACGATATTAATGCTCTGAGGGACGACGGAGCGCTTCAGGTTGCGGCAGAGAGCGGGGTTGCTGTCTGTCTGATGCACATGCTTGGGGCTCCGAAGACCATGCAGAACGATCCTTCCTATCAAGATGTTGTTGGAGAAGTTTATGATTTTCTCCTGCATAGAGTGAAAGTCTGTCTGGATGCGGGTGTGGCCAAGGAGCAGATTGTGCTTGATCAGGGGTTTGGTTTCGGAAAAACACTTGAGCATAATTGTCGGCTGTTTAAAGAGATGAAGCTGTTTGCGGAATCCGGTTATCCGTTATTGGTCGGGGTGTCGCGCAAACGGATGATCGCCGAGTTGACCGGTAATGCAAACATTGAAGATCGAATTTCAGGCAGTGTTGCTGCGGCGGTGGTTGCGGCGAACAAGGGAGCGGCGATACTGAGAGTGCATGATGTTAAAGAGACGGTTGATGCCTTGAAAGTGTCCGGCGCACTGCAATAAAAGAAAAAAGAATCGAGCGATATGAGTCAGAAAAGAAAATATTTCGGTACGGATGGAATCCGTAACCGTGTGGGGCAGGGAATGTTGCGTCCCGATGAAATTTTAAAGCTGGGGTGGGCAACTGGTCGAGTCCTGAAGCGACAAGGTGCTAAACGTATTATGATCGGCAAGGATACGCGAATTTCCGGTTATATGTTTGAATCGGCACTGGAGGCGGGGTTTATTGCTGCCGGCATTGATGTGTATTTGCTGGGTCCGATGCCGACCCCGGCGGTAGCTTACCTGACTCAGACGTTGCACGCCGATATGGGTATTGTCATCAGTGCTTCGCATAATCCTCATTATGATAATGGTATTAAATTTTTCACGGCCGAAGGCAAGAAAATCAGTGATGAGATGGAATTGGCGATTGAAGCGGCCCTTGAAGAAGAAATGGACGTGGTTTCATCCGATAAGCTGGGCAAGGCGAAACGGATTGATGATGCGGCCGGTCGTTATATCGAATTCTGCAAAAGCACTTATAAGGCGCCTTTGAAGCTGGACGGTTTAAGTATTGTGGTCGATTGCTCGCAGGGAGCGACTTATCATATCGCTCCGCATGTTTTCCGTGAGTTGGGCGCAGAAGTGTCCACAATTGGTGTGCAGCCCGATGGAATGAATATCAATCAGGATTGTGGAGCAACGCACCTTAACGCTTTGCGAAAGGCGGTGGTAATGCAGAACGCCGACCTGGGGATAGCGTTCGACGGTGATGGCGACCGGGTTATGATGGTTGATTCTCAAGGGGAGATTGTCGACGGTGATCTGATTCTCTATATCGTTGCGACTCAGCAGAAAAAGAAAACGCCTGGAGTGGTCGGTACGGTAATGAGCAATCTTGGGGTTGAGAAGGCTTTTAAGCGTGCCGGGATCGAATTTGTGCGTGCCAGAGTTGGAGATCGTTATGTCATGGAAAACCTGGTGGCGCGCGGGTGGCTTTTTGGTGCGGAACCATCCGGGCATGTGTTGTGTTTGAACAAAACAACGACCGGTGACGGTATCATTGCCGCTTTGCAGGTATTGGCTGCAATGCGTTATCGGCAAATGCCTTTGCGTGATTTGTGTCAAGAAGTGACCCTGTTTCCTCAAGTATTGCGTAATGTTTCTGTTGAAGATGCAAGTCACTTAGCAGATAATGCGCCACTGCAGGAAAAAGTACGTCAGTTTGAAGCTGAGTATGGTGATTCAATCCGCATTTTGATTCGTGCGTCCGGGACGGAACCTTTAATTAGAGTGATGGTCGAAGGTGAAGAAAGATCCCGTGTTGAAGCGGTTGCGGACAGCTTGTCGAAAGTGGTTCGTTCAGAATTTTCATAAAAATGCAAGATTGTTTTTAGCTTAAGAAAACGCTAACATTGTAAAACTTTTGTGTTGGAGATTAGTAATGAGAAAGCCTTTTGTTGCCGGGAACTGGAAAATGCACGGATCCCGTGAGTCGATCTCAATCCTTGTGAAAGGATTGAGCGCTCAGGTTGACTCTGTAAAGGGTGTGGAAATTGCCGTTTGCCCGCCTGCACTTTATATCGATTATGTTCAGTCTCAGCTGCAAGGGAGTGCGATTGCAATCGGTGCGCAGAATATGGCGGAAGAGCCCGTTCAAGGTGCCTATACCGGTGAAATTTCTGTTGAAATGCTGAAAGATATGAACTGTTCCTATGTCATTCTTGGCCATTCTGAGCGCCGCTCCATTTACGGTGAAACTGATGCTCAGGTGGCGAATAAGGTACAAGTCGCTCTGGATGCCGGAGTAACGCCTATTTTGTGTGTGGGCGAAACCTTGCAGGAACGCGAGTCCGGCGTGATGGAATCCGTTATCGCAGGTCAGTTGGATGCCGTTTTGGAAAAATCCGGGATTGCAGCATTTGATAGCATTGTCATTGCATACGAGCCTGTATGGGCAATCGGTACCGGTGTTACGGCTTCGCCTGAACAGGCACAGGAAGTACATGCCTTTATCCGTAATAAACTGGCACAGGCGGATGCGTCAATCGCAGAAAAAGTAATTATTCAATATGGTGGCAGCGTTAAGCCTGACAATGCAGCGGAACTGTTCGGACAACCGGATATCGACGGTGGTTTGATTGGCGGTGCATCTCTGAACGCTGACGATTTTATGGCAATTTGCAAAGCAGCGAGTAAATAATGTTTGGGATCGTATTAAGTATCCATTTGGTCGTCGCGTTCCTGCTGATCGTGCTGGTTCTCTTACAGCATGGTAAAGGCGCGGACGCAGGTGCGAATTTCGGTGGCGGCGGATCGTCGACATCGGTATTCGGAAGCCGCGGTTCGGCGACGTTTCTGTCGCGTACTACAGCCGCTCTGGCGACCTTGTTTTTTATCACCAGTTTGGCTCTGGCTTATATTGCAAGTCAGCAGGCCAAGGGTTATCAGAGTGTTACTAAAACACCTGTATCGACCGAACAGGTGAAAGAGAGTAATGACGAGCCGGTGGTTCCGAATTAATTAATATATGCCGATGTGGTGAAATTGGTAGACACGCCATCTTGAGGGGGTGGTGACGCAAGTCGTGCCGGTTCGACTCCGGCCATCGGCACCATTTTTAAGGCTGTTGCAATCTCGGTTGCAATGGTTATTTTTGTGCTAGACGAGGTCAAAAAACCCATGCTAGAAAATTACCTTCCTGTCCTGGTATTCATCGTACTGGGGATTCTGTTCGGTGCAGGACCGATTCTCATCGGTTACCTTCTTGGACCGCAAAAACCCGACGCTGAAAAGAACTCGCCTTATGAGTGTGGTTTTGAAGCGTTTGAAGATGCCCGTATGAAGTTCGACGTGCGTTTCTATCTGGTGGCAATTTTGTTCATTATTTTCGATTTGGAAATCGCTTTTCTCTTCCCGTGGGCAGTGGTGCTTGACGAAGTAGGCACCTTTGGCCTGCTTGCCATGGCAGCGTTTTTGTCTCTGCTGGTGATCGGTTTTATTTACGAATGGAAAAAAGGAGCGCTGGAATGGGAGTAGAAGGCGTTTTGAAGGAAGGAGTGATTACCACTTCTGCCGACAAATTGATTAACTGGGCTCGTACCGGTTCTTTGTGGCCAATGACGTTCGGTCTGGCCTGTTGTGCTGTAGAAATGATGCATGCCGGTGCTTCACGTTACGACCTGGATCGCTTCGGTATCATCTTTCGCCCGAGTCCTCGTCAATCGGATGTCATGGTGGTTGCCGGGACTTTGGTAAATAAAATGGCACCGGCTTTGCGCAAGGTCTACGATCAGATGGCCGAGCCGCGCTGGGTTATTTCCATGGGATCATGCGCAAATGGTGGCGGTTACTATCATTATTCCTACTCAGTTGTTCGCGGATGCGACCGGATCGTTCCGGTGGATGTATATGTTCCGGGCTGTCCACCGACCGCGGAAGCGCTTTTATACGGCATCGTCCAGTTACAGAACAAGATCAAGCGAACTAACACCATCGCACGTTAAGATCGAGACGGGAAAGCAGTCAGAACTATGAAACAGTCGGTATTAGATTTACAACAGGAAGTTAATCAATTGTTTGGCGAGGATCTGTTAAGCTCCGAAATCGCCTTGGATGAATTAACGATTGAATTTTCTCCCGAAAAGGCGCTTGACGCTTTTTCCCAAGCTCCGCGACGAGCTGGCTTTTGAAGAATTGATTGATCTTTGCGGGGTCGATTATCTGGGGTACGGTCAGGCAAACTGGGAAACCATGACCGCCGTCAATAGTGGTTTCAGCCGGGGCGTATTTGATTTTGCCGAGGAAGATGCTTCCGAGAATGAACAGATGGCACGTCGTTTTGCGGTAGTGTATCACCTGCTCTCGATCAAGCATAATCGCCGTATTCGCGTTAAGGTTTTTCCGTCGGATACCGGGATGCCGATCGTCGACAGTGTTATGCCGATTTGGAATTGCGCAAACTGGTTCGAGCGTGAGGCGTTCGACATGTACGGAATTATTTTCCAAGGTCATCCGGATTTGCGTCGAATTCTGACAGATTATGGTTTTGTCGGCCATCCGCTGCGTAAGGATTTTCCTTTGACAGGACATGTCGAAATGCGTTATGACGCCGAGAAAGGACGAGTCGTTTACGAACCGGTTTCGATTGAGAACCGGGTTAATGTGCCGAGAGTTGTTCGTAAGAAAGCCTCTCAGAAAACCGTGTAATTAGGAAGCTGAAATGCCTGAAATTCGTAACTATACCCTTAATTTCGGTCCCCAACATCCATCTGCGCACGGTGTACTGCGTCTGGTTCTTGAGCTGGACGGCGAGACGGTTGTGCGATCCGATCCTCATATCGGACTTTTACACCGTGGTACGGAGAAACTGGCCGAATACAAACCTTATAACCAGTCCATCGGTTATATGGACCGTTTGGATTATGTTTCCATGATGTCCAACGAGCATGCTTATGTGATGGCGATTGAAAAAATGCTTGGTGTCGAAGTGCCGGAGCGTGCCCAATATATTCGCGTGATGTTTGATGAAATCACCCGAATTCTCAATCACTTGATGTGGTTGGGTGCGCATGCGCTGGATATTGGCGCCATGACCGTTTTCTTATATGCATTCCGCGAGCGCGAAGATTTGATGGACTGCTACGAAGCCGTCTCCGGCGCGCGTATGCACGCAACTTATTACCGGCCAGGCGGAGTTTACCGTGATTTGCCCGATACTATGGCCAAGTACGAAGAGTCCAAATGGCATTCCGGTAAAAAACTGGATAAATTGAACGAAACCCGCGAAGGTTCACTGCTTGATTTTATCCAGGCATTTACCGAACGTTTCCCGGGCTATGTTGACGAATACGAAACCCTGTTGACGGACAACCGTATCTGGAAGCAGCGTACTGTGGATATCGGTATTGTTTCTCCTGAACGCGCTTTGCAGCTTGGCTTTACCGGTCCAATGCTGCGTGGTTCAGGTATTGCTTGGGATTTACGTAAGAAGCAACCGTATGAAGTCTATGACAGAATGGATTTTGATATTCCGGTTGGCGTGACAGGCGACTGTTATGACCGTTATCTGGTTCGCGTGGCTGAGATGCGTGAATCCAATAAAATCATCAAGCAGTGTGTGCAATGGCTGAAAGCTAATCCGGGGTCTGTGATGAGTGATGATCACAAGGTTGCACCGCCTTCACGAGAAGATGCCAAGTCAAATATGGAAGCCCTGATTCACCACTTCAAACTCTTTACCGAGGGCTATACGGTACCGGAAAGTGAAGTCTATTCCGCTGTCGAACATCCTAAAGGCGAATTCGGTATCTATATGGTTTCCGACGGAGCGAACAAGCCGTATCGTATGCGTGTCCGTGCGCCTGGATTCCCACACCTTGCTTCGCTGGACGAAATGGTAAAAGGGCACATGATCGCCGATGTTGTATCGATCATCGGTACACAAGATATTGTATTTGGAGAGATTGACCGATGAGTTCATCAACAGAAAATTTTATTCAAGGTGAAGTCAAGGAGCGTATTGACCGCTGGATTGCGGAATACCCTGAAGATCAGCGTCAATCTGCTTGCATGCCTGCTTTGCGCATTGTGCAGGAATGTCACGATAATTATCTGACGACCGAACTGATGGATGAGGTCGCCGAATATCTTGGCATGCCGCCGATTGCGGTTTATGAAGTGGCGACCTTTTACGGAAATTACAACCACCAGCCGGTTGGTAAATATCAGATCAACTGGTGTAATTCGATTTCCTGCCATTTACGTGGCGGGGATGAACTGCGTGAAAAACTTGAAGCCAAGTTGGGCGTTAAAACCGGCGAGGTAAGTGCGGACGGTAAATTTTCGGTTAAGAAAGTCGAATGTCTGGGTGCCTGCGGTGGCGCGCCACTATGTAAAATCGGTAAGGATTACCACGAAAACCTGACCGAAGAGTCCTTGTTTAAACTGCTGGACGAGTTGGAGTAAATTCATGGTTTATCAAAATGAAAACTGTTTTCGTCTCAACCATTTAGAGAACTCTTGGGACATTGAAACTTACGTTGCCAACGGGGGTTACGAAGTTTGGAAAAAAGTGCTTTCCGGTGAGCTGGAACCAGCCGAGATTATTGAACAGGTGAAGGATTCAAATATTCGCGGACGTGGTGGCGCCGGTTTCCCGACCGGGTTGAAATGGAGTTTTATGAACCGCGAAGCGCCGGGGCAGAAATATATTGTCTGTAACTCGGACGAAGGTGAACCTGGTACCTTCAAAGACCGCGATATTCACCGTTATAACCCGCATGCACTGGTTGAAGGCATGGCGATTGCCGGTTATGTCATCGGTGCTTCTCAAGGTTACAATTATATTCGCGGTGAATTTTGGGAACCTTATCAAGTTTTTAAAAATGCGATCAATCAGGCGCGCGAAGCCGGCTTTCTGGGGAAAGACATTCTAGGCAGCGGCTGGGACTTCGATCTGCATGTTCATCTGGGAGCGGGTGCTTATATTTGTGGTGAAGAGACCGCTTTGATCGAATCGATCGAAGGTAAGAAAGGTCAGCCGCGCTTTAAGCCGCCGTTCCCGGCCAGTTACGGTTTGTACGGCAAACCTACAACCATCAATAACACCGAAACACTTGCTTCCATTCCGATGATCTTGGCCAAGGGCGGCAAGTGGTTCAATGACCTGGGCGTCAAAAACGCCGGTGGGACAAAACTTTACTCCGTATCGGGTCATGTAAATAACCCGGGCAACTTTGAAGTACGTATGGGGACGCCTTTTAAAGATCTGCTTGAATTGGCAGGCGGAATCTGGAAAGGTCGTCAATTGAAAGCGGTCATTCCGGGGGGGGCTTCCACCGCGGTTCTTCCAGCAGAAAAAGCTTTGGCAATGAACATGGATTACGATTCCATCGCCAAAGCCGGTTCTTTTCTGGGCGCTGGTTCGGTCATTATTATGGATGATCGTACCGACATTGTTAAAGCGATGCAGAATTTGGGTCATTTCTACTGGGACGAGTCCTGCGGTCAATGTACGCCTTGCCGCGAAGGAACGGGCTGGATTTACCGAATGCTGACGCGCATTATTGAAGGTAAAGGCCGTCCGGAAGACATCGCTGCTCTAAAAGACGTATCTGGCAAAATCGTGGGCAACGTTATTTGCGGTCTGGGAGATGCGGCAACAATCGCTTTGACCAGTGCCGTCGAACACTTCGAGCATGAGTTCGTCCATTATATTGAACACGGTTGCAGCATTTACGATCGGACTTAAGAACGATCTGCGCAAACCTGTGAAATAAATGCCAAATTAAATTTAGGTTAAAGAACTATGGTAAAAGTTGAGATAAACGGACAAGTTATTGAAGCGAAAGAAGGCGACATGTTGATTGATGTCGCCGACAGCGCTCAGATTTCTATTCCCCGTTTTTGTTACCACAAGAAATTGTCGATTGCCGCCAACTGCCGCATGTGTCTGGTTGAGGTGGAAGGAGCCTGGAAACCTCTTCCAGCTTGCGCAACGCCAGTTACCGACGGTATGAAAGTGCATACCAATTCTCCAAAAGCCATTGCAGCGCAGAAATCCGTGATGGAATTTCTGCTGATTAACCATCCTTTGGATTGTCCGATTTGCGACCAGGGTGGTGAGTGCGAGCTTCAGGATGTGGCAATGGATTACGGTGATGATGTTTCCCGTTATTCTGAGTCGAAACGTGTTGTTGGCGATAAATATGTCGGGCCTTTGATTCACACCGATATGACTCGTTGCATTCATTGTACGCGTTGTGTTCGTTTCGGTCAGGAAGTTGCCGGAATGATGGAGTTGGGAGCGACTGGCCGCAGTGAATGGATGGAGATCGGTACCTATATTGAAAAATCGATCGATTCGGAACTTTCTGGAAACATGATTGATTTGTGTCCGGTTGGGGCTTTGACCTCGAAACCGTTCCGTTACAGTGCGCGAGCATGGGAGTTGAAGTCTCATAAAGGCATCGCGGCGCACGACAGTATCGGTTCCAATATCATCCTGCACAGCAAAAATAACGAAATTAAACGAATTGTTCCAAACGAAAATGAAGCGATTAATGAAGTCTGGTTATCAGATCGCGATCGCTTTGCCTACGAAGGAATTAATTCCGAAGAGCGTCTGACCCAGCCGATGATCAAGCAAAACGGTCAATGGAAATCAGTTGATTGGGAAACCGCTCTGCAATTTGCAGTTGAAGGTGTGAAATCCGTCCTGGCCGATTCCGGCGAGGTTGGTGTTCTTGCATCCGCGAATTCTACGATTGAAGAGTTACACCTGTTACAGAAAACGGCTCGAGGGTTGGGGATCGAAAACCTCGATTATCGTCATCGTCAAATCGATTTCCGTCTGGATCAGCACGGTTTCCACACACCGTTGTTACAGAATTCGATCGAATCGGTAGAAAAGTTGGATGCGGTTCTGCTGGTTGGCAGTTACTTGCGTAAGGAATTACCGATTCTGAACCTGCGATTGCGAAAAGCGGCAATGGCCGGCGCCAAAGTCTTTACGGTGAACCCGCAGTCTTTTGCCTTTAACTATAAGGTTGCGAATGCACAATCGGATGCCGGTATGGTATTTGAATTGGCGGGAATCGCCAAAGCTGCTGCGGAGATCAAGGGCAGCAAGGTCGATCTGGTTAGCGATATTACGGCGAACGAAGCGCAGACAGCAATTGCTCAGTCTCTGATCAAGGCCAAAGCTGCGAGCGTGTTCGTCGGTCAAATCAGTCAGTTGCATCCGGATTATGCCATCATCCAGCGTCTGGCCGATATCATTGCGCAGTTAAGCGGCGCAACGTTGAGTATTTTACCGATCGCCGCTAACGAAGTTGGCGCTCATCTGACAGAATTCCTGCCTAAAAACGGTAAAAATTCCGCGCAGATGGCGCAGGGAATGGATGCGTTCATTAACTTGAATATCGAACCGGAAGCAGATTTTGCGGATGGTGATAAAGTTATGGCCACGATGAAAGCT
The DNA here is from genome assembly GCF_963677875.1 of Thiomicrorhabdus sp. NCBI lineage: Bacteria > Pseudomonadati > Pseudomonadota > Gammaproteobacteria > Thiotrichales > Piscirickettsiaceae > Thiomicrorhabdus > Thiomicrorhabdus sp. The sequence continues at coordinate 168,749 of NZ_OY782567.1, forward strand.
GCCAAGTTTGTTGTCAATATGACCGCTTACGACAGCGAAGCGCAACGAGAGTATGCGGATGTACTGCTTCCTGTTGCGACTTTCGCCGAAACGGCGGGAACCTTCGTTAATGCCAATGGTCTGAAGCAGTCCTTTAAAATGGCGGTTGAACCCCAAGGTGACGCTAAGGCCGCGTGGAAGATTCTACGCGTGCTGGGCAACTTATTCGGTTTAACGGGCTTTGATTATGTTCACAGCAATGAAGTTTTGCAGGATGTTTTGGATGCCGCGTCTTCTCAGATTAACTTCTCTGAAATCGAAGTTGCTTTACCAACGACCAATAATGATGCAAAAGTGAAGCTCGTATCACCTTATCAGGTGGATGCGATCGTTCGTCGGGCGCCTTCATTGCAGGCAACTCCGGATGCTGACGTTGAAACTATGGGTAGAGGATAAGATTGATGTTTGATGCCATCCAAGCTTTTTTATCAAGCTTTCTTTATGATTGGTTAGCGATTCTGATCACTCTGGTTCTGCAGGCCGTAGCAGTCATTCTGCCGATTATGCTGGTCGTTGCCTGGCTGACGTATGCAGAACGTAAAGTCATTGGTTATATGCAGGTACGCATGGGACCGAACCGTGTCGGACCGGTCGGTTTGCTACAGCCGATTGCCGATGCGTTGAAACTGATGACCAAAGAGGTGATTTTCCCTGCACAATCAAACCGCTATCTGTTTATTTTGGCGCCGATTCTGGCAATTGCGCCAGCTGTGGCCGTCTGGGCGGTGATCCCTTTTTCCGAAGGAGTTGTGGTAACGGATCTGAACGCCGGTATTCTGTACGTTCTGGCGGTGTCTTCGATTCTGGTTTACGGAACCGTTGTTGCCGGTTGGGCTTCTAACTCAAAATACGCTTTTCTGGGCGCTTTACGTGGTTCGGCGCAAAAAATCTCTTATGAGATTGCGATGGGCTTCGCTTTGGTAACTGTATTGATGATCGCCGGTTCAATGAATTTGACCGAGATTGTCAACGGCCAGCAGGGCGGTGTTTGGAACTGGTATTTGCTGCCGTTGCTGCCGATGTTCTTCGTCTATTTCATTTCCGGTCTGGCGGAAACCAACCGGACGCCTTTCGATGTGATCGAAGGGGAAGCGGAAATCGTTGCCGGTTTCCACGTCGACTATTCCGGGATGACGTTCGGGGTCTTCATGTTGGCGGAATATGCCATGATGATTCTGATTTCCTTTATGACATCGATCATGTTCCTGGGCGGATGGTTGTCACCGTTCGAAGGCATTCCTGTTTTGGAGGGTCTGTTTGCCTGGGTTCCGCAACTGGCATGGTTGTCGATTAAGGTCGCATTCTTATTGTTTGTTTTCCTATGGTTGCGTGCAACCTTCCCGCGCTACCGCTACGATCAGTTGATGCGCCTGGGATGGAAAGTGTTGATTCCGCTAACGATTGTCTGGGTTTTTGTGGTGGGTGCCATGAAATATTTCAGCATCGGTCCCTGGTTTAATTAATGAGAGGTTTTCATGATTCGATCCATCAAACACCAAATTAAAACCTGGGGGTTAACGGAACTGTTTAAGGGATTGTCCGTCACAGGAAAATATCTCTTTAAAAAGAAAATTACCGTTCGTTATCCGGAAGAAAAAACCCCTTTGTCACCGCGTTTCCGTGGGCATCACGCCTTGCGTCGTTATGAAAACGGGGAAGAGCGTTGTATTGCCTGTAAATTGTGTGAAGCAGTTTGTCCGGCAAACGCAATCACTATTGAATCGGAAGAGCGTGAAGACGGAACCCGTCGAACCACTCAATACGATATTGATATGTTCAAGTGTATTTATTGCGGTTTTTGTGAAGAAGCTTGTCCAGTGGACGCGATTGTTGAAACCCGTGTTTTTGAATACGAGTTTCAGGAGCGTGGCCCGCATATCCGTACTAAAGAAGATTTATTAGCGTTCGGGGATAAACACGAGGAGCAGATTGCTGCCGACCGTGCCGCTGATGCAAAGTATCGATAATCGAGAAGAGACAGTTTTATGACATTCGAGCAATTCATTTTTTATCTGCTGGCTGCGATTGCGGCTGTGTCCGGATTAATGATGATTACCGTCAAAAACCCGGTCAAAGCGGCGCTTTGGTTGGTTTTGGCATTTATCTCTACCGCAGGAGTCTGGATTACCGCTCAGGCGGAATTCCTTGGGCTGGTTCTGATTCTGGTCTATGTCGGTGCCGTGATGGTACTGTTCCTGTTTGTGGTTATGATGCTTGACATCAATCTGGCCGTTTTGAAAGAAGGGTTTGCCAAATATCTGCCGTTGGGTGCCATGGCCGCTTTGGCGATTTTTGCCTTGATGTATATGGTTCTTGGCCCCGAACACTTTGGTTTGGAAGTGACCGGTGTACCGGACATGAAACCGGCTGACTATAGCAATACTAAGGAAATCGCTGTGCCGCTGTATACAGTGCATGTGTATGCGTTTGTGCTGGCTGCGGTTCTGCTGCTTGTCGGGATCGTTGCCGCGATAGCCCTGACTTTGCGCCGTCGTCCGACAACCGAAGTCCTGTATCAGAATATCGATAAGCAGGTGAAGACCCTGGCTTCCGATCGCTTCCGCATGGTAAAAATGGATGCGGTTAAGGAGCAACCGATCGCCGAGCGAGAAGAGGAGGATAAAAAGTGATTGCTTTATCGGATTATTTAATTTTCGGTGCTGTGCTGTTTATGATCAGCATGGCCGGTATCTTCTTGAACCGTAAAAATATTATTGTCCTGCTGATGTCGATTGAATTGCTTCTGTTGGCTGTGAATACCAATCTGGTGGCTTTTTCGCATTACCTTAATGATGTGACCGGACAGATCTTTGTATTCTTTATTTTGACGGTAGCCGCGGCCGAAGCAGCAATCGGTCTGGCGATTATTGTGCTTGTGTTCCGTAATCGTAAGAGCATCAATGTCGATGATCTTGGATCACTGAAGGGGTAGTTGTTTGATGTTGCATACGATTTTAACGATTATTTTGGTTGCGCCTCTGATCGGTTCGATAATCGCCGGTCTTTTCGGACGTCAAGTCGGACGTGCCGGTGCCCATTATTCAACCATCGCCGGTGTGGCGATTTCCGCAGCACTTTCATTCTATGTCTTCTGGCTGTATGTCTTCGGCGGTGCAGCGGAGTATAACGCGTCGCTGTACACCTGGATGGTGTCTGACGGAATCCGTTTCGAGGTCGGTTTTATGATCGACAAACTGTCTGCGACTATGATGCTGGTGGTGACGTTCGTTTCCCTGATGGTACACATTTATACCATCGGTTACATGGACCACGATGAAGACTACGATCATCACAATCCGTACTATCAGCGTTTCTTCTCGTATATTTCGCTGTTCACTTTCTCGATGTTGTCGCTGGTTATGGCCAACAACTTCCTGCAGTTGTTCTTCGGCTGGGAAGCGGTCGGCTTGGTTTCCTATTTGCTGATCGGTTTCTATATGAAGCGTGAATCGGCGATTCAGGCGAATTTAAAAGCCTTCCTGGTGAACCGTGTTGGTGACTTCGGTTTCATCCTTGGGATTGCGATGGTGTTCGTTTATTTCAATACCATGGATTACAACGAATTCTTCGCACAATTGACTTCGCAGCGCGATGTGATGATTGAGATCATGCCGGGTGTTGAGTGGTCGATGATGACTTTGATGCTGATTTTGCTGTTTGTCGGCGCTATGGGGAAATCGGCCCAGATGCCTTTACACGTCTGGCTTCCGGAGTCGATGGAAGGTCCGACGCCGATTTCGGCTCTGATCCATGCGGCAACCATGGTTACCGCCGGTATCTTTATGGTTGCGCGTCTGTCCCCGGCATATGAATTATCGGAAGTTGCCTTGAGCGTGGTGTTGGTTACCGGTGCTTTGACAGCTTTCCTGATGGGGATGCTGGGTCTGATTCAGAACGATATCAAGCGTGTGGTCGCTTACTCGACGCTTTCGCAACTGGGTTACATGACCGCAGCCTTGGGGGCATCCGCTTATGCAGCCGGTATGTTCCACGTACTGACGCATGCTTTCTTTAAAGCGTTGCTGTTCCTGGCGGCTGGTTCGGTCATTATTGCCATGCATCATATCCAGGATATTCGTCAGATGGGCGGTTTGAAGAAATACATGCCGATTACCTATTGGGCGATGTTGATTGGTTCTTTGGCGTTGATCGGCTTCCCTGGTTTCTCCGGTTTCTTCTCAAAAGACAGTATTCTTCTGGCGTTGGGCGAATCGGATCGCTACGGTGCTGGTTTTGCCTACGTCTTGTTGATGATGGGTGTTTTCGTGACCGCTTTCTACAGCTTCCGTATGTTCTTTATTGTTTTCCATGGCGAAGAGTCCGATTACGTGAAGTCGCACAAAATTAAAGAGTCGCCTGCGGTTGTGACTGTGCCGTTGATTCTATTGGCGATTCCTGCGGTATTGATGGGCTTGCCGATGATCGAGCCGATGCTGACCGGTCAGTATTTCGGTGATGCGATCCAAGTTCTGGCCCAGAACGATACGATGATGGCCGTTTATAACAACTATTATCACGGCGTGCTGGATATGATTCTGCACTCGTTCATGACATTGCCTGTGTTCCTGGCATTGTTCGGTGTGTTCCTGGCTTGGTTGCTGTATATCAAACAGCCGAATATTCCGGCGAAAATCAAATCCATGTGTCCGCGTGGATACTATGTGCTGGATAACGCTTACGGTTTTGATCGCTTGAATGAGATCGTATTTGTAAATGGTACACGTCGTTTAGGTGAGTTTTTTACCCGTGCCGTTGACATCAAGTTGATCGATACCGGTATGGTTACCAATACTTTTATGGCAGTTGCACACTCGGCACAGGCGTTACGTCAGGCACAGACCGGTTACCTCTATCATTATGCCTTCGTAATGATCTTCGGTTTGCTGGCAATGCTGGTATGGGTCCTTTGGTAAATTAAAAGAATAAAAATAGAAGGAAATAGAATTCATGCTTACAAGCTATCCTATTTTAAGTACCCTGATCTGGTTGCCGATTATCGGCGGTCTGCTGGTACTATTTGCCGGTCGTAATAACGACACGGTTGCCAAGTGGCTGTCGCTTGCGACCGCACTTGCGACCTTTATTCTTTCGATTCCTCTGTGGACCGGATTCGATACTGGCACATCGTCAATGCAGTTCGTCGAGCAGGTGCCTTGGATTCCGGCGTTTAATGTTCAGTATTATCTGGGGGTTGACGGTCTGTCGATGCCACTGGTGCTGTTGACTACCTTTACTCAGGTATTGGTCATTGCTTCGGCATGGGAAGTCATTAAAGAGCGTGTTGAGCAGTACATGGGAGCGTTCTTGATCATGGGGGGAATCATGGTCGGTGTCTTCGCCGCACTGGATTCGATTCTGTTCTATGTCTTCTGGGAAGCCTTGCTGATTCCGATGTTCATCGTCATCGGTAAGTGGGGGGGGGCCTCGTCGAGTTTATGCAACCATCAAATTCTTCCTGTATACCTTCTTTGGTTCGGTATTTATGCTGGTTGCTTTCCTGTACATGTATTATCAGTCCGGCAGTTTCTCGATTCTGGATTTCCATACCATGCCGTTGGGAATGACAGCGCAGATTCTGATCTTCCTGGCATTCCTGATTGCCTTTGCTGTCAAGATTCCGATGTTCCCGGTACATACCTGGTTGCCGGATGCCCACGTTGAAGCTCCGACCGCTGGTTCGGTTGTGCTGGCGGCGATTATGTTGAAGATGGGGGGGTACGGTTTTGTCCGTTTCAGCCTGCCGATTACTCCGGATGCTTCCATGACTCTTGACTGGCTGGTGATAGCTCTGTCTTTGATCGCCATTGTTTATATCGGGGTGGTAGCTCTGGTACAGAGTGATATGAAAAAGCTGGTTGCCTATTCATCCATTTCTCATATGGGGTTTGTAACTCTGGGGATGTTTGTCTTGTACGACATCCTTGAGAAAACCGGATCAATTCAAGGAGCGCAGCTGGGTATGGAAGGAGCCATGGTGCAGATGATCTCGCATGGTTTCATCTCGGGTGCGATGTTCCTGGCGATCGGTGTTTTGTACGACCGCATGCATACGCGTGAAATTTCCGCTTACAGCGGCGTAGTCAACAAGATGCCGTGGTTCGTGATGTTTGCTGTGTTGTTTTCGATGGCGAATGTGGGACTCCCCGGAACCTCCGGCTTCGTCGGGGAATTCATGGTGATTCTGAGCTCCTTTAAAGCCAATATCTGGTTCGGTACTCTGGCGGCTCTGACGCTGATTATCGGTGCGGCCTATACTTTGTGGATGGTTAAACGCGTTTTCTTCGGCCCGATTACCAACGAAAACGTCGAAGGGCTTCAGGATCTGAACAAACGCGAATTTGCGATTATGGCGACTTTGGCGGTAGCGGTTGTTGCGTTGGGTCTTTACCCGAATCCGTTGATGGAAGTGATGCATACTTCTGTTGAGAACTTGTTGGTCCAAGCGACCACCTCTAAACTTTAATTCGGATATAGGTGAGTTAACAATATGAATTTTGTCATTCCATCTTTCGCACCGGCAATGCCTGAAATGGTGTTATTGGCTCTGACGTCGTTTATTCTGGTTGCGGATACCTTTTGGTCAAAACGCTATCAATTTGCTACCTATTATGCGACTCAATTCAGCCTCGTTGTGGTTGGTTATCTGATTCTGGCAAGCTTCACTGCGGATCAGGTGTTTACGTTTAACGACAGTTTCGTGCGCGACAGTTTTGCCGATATCATGAAATTGTTTACTTTGATCGTTTCTCTGGGAATTTTCCTGTTCTCACGTGAATATCTGCTGCAGCATAAGTTCTATAGCGGTGAGTTCTTCGTTCTGGGGTTATTTGGTATTCTCGGAATGTTTGTAATGATTTCGGCGAATAACTTTATTACCTTGTATTTGGGTCTGGAGATTATGTCTCTGTCGATGTATGCGATGATCGCTTTGCGTCGTAACAGTGATGTGGCCGTCGAATCTGCCATGAAATACTTCGTTTTGGGCGCTTTGGCAACCGGTATGTTGTTATACGGTTTCTCGATGATTTACGGTGCGACCGGGACCATTACTTTCCCTGAAATGTCCCAGGTCATCAATTCTGGTAAAGCCGACGGAATCGTTCTGGCGTTTGGTATCGTCTTTGTCGTGATCGGCCTGGCATTCAAACTGGGTGCGGTACCTTTCCACATGTGGATGCCCGACGTTTATCACGGGGCACCGACAGCGGTTACTCTGTATCTGGGGACGGCGCCTAAACTGGCCGGTTTTGCGATGGTGTACCGTTTGCTCTACGAAGCGATGCCGGGACTGGTTGGTGACTGGCAGTCACTGATCATTGCGATTTCGGTTTTGTCCATGGCGGTTGGTGCTATTGTTGCCATTGCTCAGGACAATCTGAAGCGCATGCTGGCGTATTCCGGTATCGGGCATGTCGGATTTATGTTGCTGGGTGTGCTGGCGGCAACCGAAGACGGTTTTTCGGCCGCCATGTTCTATATCATTGTGTATGCGATTACCGGTGTGGCTGGCTTCGGGATGATTGTCGCTTTGTCTAAAACCGGCAATGAGTTTGACCGTATTGCGGATTTCAAAGGTTTGAACGTGCGCAATCCTTGGCTGGCTCTGATGATGCTGATCACTCTGTTTTCCATGGCCGGAATTCCTCCTTTCATCGGTTTCTGGGCGAAGATTCTGGTGATTGAAGAAGCGCTCAAAGCCGGGTTTGTATGGCTGGCGGTATTCGCTGTGATTACCGCGGTAATCAGTGCCTTCTACTATATTCGAGTCGTTAAATCGATGTATTTTGATAAACCGGATGATGAGTCGGCGCTTGAAACCATTACCCCGACCTTGAACTGGGGCGTCAGTTTGGCAGCCATTGTTCTGCTATTGTTAGGACTGGTGCCAAGTACCTTAATCGATCTGGCTTACTTGAGCATATAATTGAGTTAGTTTGAAGATCAAGCCCGTCGATGTCCGGCGGGCTTTTTTGTTTATGGATATCGGGTAGAATCTTCTCCTTACCCGGATAGTTTGATAGGAAGCTGATATGGATTTGAATCAAGCAGTGTGGTTGCTGTTGGTTACGGCGATCGTTTTGGCAAATGTGCCTTTTATTCTTGCTAATCGTCTGTTTTTGGTGATTAAAGTCGAAAGCAAGTCGATTGTGGTCAATCTGATTGAATGGTTTACCTATTTTGCCTTGACTGGATTGCTGGCTTATATGCTGGAAAAGAAAAGCATGGGGCATGTTTCGCCTCAGGACTGGGAGTTCTATACAGTGACGCTTTTCATGTTTGCGATTTTTGCTTTTCCGGGATTTATCTACCGCTATAATCTCACCGCTTTTCTGAAACGCAGTTGAGATTCGTATAACTGACAATCCTCTTGTAAAGGCGCCTTAGGGCGCCTTTTTCGTTTCAATACACTGTCACCGGAAGGTCATCTCACTGTCATTTTCGGCTTCTAAACTTTTCCTAATCTGCAATACAAGAATTAGGAATACAGCATGTCAGAACAGGACTTATCTAAAGAAACTACCGAAGAATTAAGCCGCCGCGCTTTTCTTGGCCGAAGTCTGCAGGTTGCCGGTACGGCAATGCCGCTGGTGTTGCTGACTGCCTGTAAATCCGACGATGAAAGTTTTTTCGGGTCGACCGAAGATAACAAGCAGAATGAAGAGGATGACACCAGTGATGATGCGAACGACGATACTGGCGACAATGGAAACGACGGTGATTCAGGAGACAATGGCGATCAACCGGATTCAGGAGACGGCTCCGAACAGCCGGAACCGAAGGAAACCGATTTAACACTTCGTGATACGCCGGATGAAAACGGACTTTATCTTCCGGAAGGCTTCTCCTCTAGAATCATCGCCGAATCCGGTCTGCTGATCAAAGGAACCGGTTTTCTGGCGCCGTTTCCAATGTTCCCGGATGGTGCTTACAGTTTTGCCGATCCCGAGAATGATGGCGGCTGGATCCATGTAATCAATAAAGAAGTGCCGGCGATTGGCGGGGCGATTGCGGTTCGTTTCGATAAGGACGGCAATATCTCGGATGCCTATTCGATTTTGAATCATACCAACACCAATTGCGCCGGTGGATTTACCCCATGGGGTAGCTGGCTATCCTGTGAGGAAGTTTCTTCCGGCACCAGTTGGGAAACGCACCCGCTTGGAAAAGGAACCTTCAACGGTGTCGAGTACCCGATCCGTCAGGATTACCTGGGAATTTTCAAACACGAGGCCGGAGTGGTCGATGCTTCAAATAAGACGATTTATTTAACCGAAGACCAGTCAGACGGATGTTTCTACCGTTTTGTCGCTGACGATCCTCAGCCCTGGGATGGTTCGGTCAAAGGCGATCTGAGCAAAGGGCAGCTTCAAGTTGCGGTTGTAAGAGCGAATGGTGCTTTGTTAGCGAATACCGGCAGTCTCTCGACCAATAATCTTCCGACAATGACGGTTGAGTGGGTGAATGTTCCCGATTATATGGCGGGGTATGAGTCCTGGAATCTGGATTTTCTGACCGGAAGCCTTGCGACGACGCTGACCGGTTTGGGGGTCTATCTGGCCGATGCAATTTTTGATGCGGATCCACCGAACCCAACCCGCTATCAGGTAAACGAAGCGACCGTTTTTAACGGTGGGGAAGGTTGCTGGTATCACGAAGGAAAAGTGTATTTCACGACCAAAGGCGATAATCGTGTCTGGGAATATGTCGTTGAAAGTCGTAAGTTGAGCATTCTTTACGACGAAGATTTCTATCTCGATCCAATTCTGACTGGAGTCGACAACCTGATTGTCGAATCGCACCATGATCACATTGTCGTCGCCGAAGACGGCGGTAATCTTGAGGCGGTAGTCATTACACCGGAAAACAAGCTGATGCCTCTGGTTCGCCTCAGCCCGAAAGGCCATTACGGCTCGGAAATCACCGGACTGGCCTTTAACCCGCAAAGAACACGTTTCTATTTCAATTCCCAGCGAGGCAGCAGTAGCGGTCCTCTGTTGGCTGAAATGTCCGTTTTCATTCCTAAAGATGTTCAGGATCAGATGGATGAAAAAATGCTCAATCAGATGCCCGGCAATGGCGGAGGTATTACTTACGAGATTTACCGGGATGACGGTTTGCCGATTTTCGGCTCTTGAGGTGCAGGCAATTTAGGGGAATGATATGGCTGATAATAAATCTGTGAAAGAGCAGCAACCCGAGCGCGAAAAAGCGTTTGGCCGCCGGGCATTTTTAGGGCGAAGTGCTTTGTATGGCGGCGTTACTCTGCCGCTGTTAAGCGGTTGCGGAAATGGCAGCAGTACCTTTTTTAACGCTGAGGCGCAGGAAGAAGACGCTGACAGTGACGATCAGAGCGGTAATGGCAATCAGAATTCCGGAGACGATCAATCCGGCAATGACGGCGAAGATAACAACAACGATCAGTCTGGAGATGGTTCCCAAGACGGCGAAGAAGAGCAGGGTTTCAACGCATCCGGTTACTGGCAGTATCGCAGCGATTTGTCGAAATTGGAGCTGAACTTCGATGTGTCTACCTTCAATGCCGACGCCATGCCGAGAATGAATTATGTATTGCCGGTCGCCGCGATGTTGGATGAAGCGATGTATTGGACAGAAGGCGGCGGCAAAAGTCCATTGCTTTTGCAGTGGGTACGTGAGCCTGTCGAAGCATCGATCGGTGGCGAGGAAGCCAGCGGGATCTGGAGTAATGCCTTTGGCTACCGTTTGACACTGAATGCCGATGGCACCGCATTGCTGGAATATGATGGAGAGTCCACCGATGGTGACGGTTTTTGCGGTTTGAATCGTTTGACTGCAAACCCTTTTCTTCAAGGGGTCGCCAGTGGTGATCCTCAAAGCGAAAGTCTGGTCTTGTGGAGCCGTTTCTCTCCGGAGGAAGAAGCTCTGGTCAATTGGAGCCTTGCTGAAGATCCTCTATTCCAGCGTCCGGTGCAAAGCGGCACACTGCAGGCGCTGGCAGAAAAAGATTTCTGTTTGAAAGTGCAGGTCAGTGGTCTGCAGGCAAACAAGCAGTATTATTATCGTTTTGAACCGGTGACGGCTGTCGATGAGCATAACCGGGTGCAATATTCGCTGATCGGGCGTGCAAAAACTTTACCGGTAGCCGATGCCGCATTGGATCAATTGCGCGTGGCGGTGGTTTCCTGTGCCAGCTATCCGCATGGTTATTTTAACGGTTACCGTCAAGTTGCCCGACATGATGATCTGGACTATGTATTGCATCTCGGCGACTACATTTATGAATATCCGGGGGCGGATGCCGGTGCTGATAACGATTACGCCGATGCCGACGCAATTTCTGCCGGGCGTACTTACGATGCCGATAATCGCAAAGAGATTGTAAATCTGGAAGATTATCGTCGCAGGCATCAGCATTACAAAGAAGATGCCGATCTTCAGCTACTGCATAGTCGTTATGCATTCATCACGACCTGGGATGATCACGAAACTGCCGATAACAGCTGGGATCCGGACGGTTCGGACACTTTGGGCGGAGCGGTCAATCATAGTGAAAGCAGCGAGGGCGTCTGGGAAACTCGTAAATCGGTTGCGGTGCAGGCGTATAACGAGTGGATGCCGATCACGCCGATCAATGACTTTGCCGATCCGCAGATTTATCGTTCGTTCAGTTTCGGGACGCTTGCGGAATTGATGATTCTGGATACGCGTATTCAGGGGCGGCATCAGCAGCCAAATGTGCTGACTGACGATTATAACGATCCTGACAGACGTCTGATTTCCGAGGCTCAGGAAGCCTGGCTTAAAGAACGTTTGCGCAAGAGTCACGAAGCGGGAAGAACTTGGAAACTGCTCGGTCAGCAAGTTATGATGGGGCAGTTTAAAATCCCGATGGCATCCATTGCCACAGGGTTGTCCGATCCGTCGGCGCTGCCGGAAGCGTTGCGTGAGAATTTTGAAGCGTTTCAGAACCGGGATTTCTTCACCGGAAATCCGCTGGACAGCTATCAGCAGTTGGTTACCATGGCGGAAAATTCAAAATGGCTTGAGGTTGCCAACACCGATCAGTGGGATGGCTATAACGCGAATCGTCAGAGAATTTGGGATTATGTCCGCGATCAGGACATCGATAATCTGGTGGTTCTGACCGGCGATATTCATACCTCGTGGGCGATGGAACTGGTGAAAGAACCGGTTAACCCGTGGACCGAAACCTATGGAGTCGAATTTGTAACAACTTCGATTACTTCTCCGGGATTGGTGGATACCAAAGGGGTGTTGGAAGGGGCGCTCAAAGTTTATAACCCGCATATCAAATATACCGATTTGTCTAAGCACGGCTATCTTCTGCTGACGTTAAATCCGCAGAATACCACGGCGGAATGGTATCACCTGGAAGATATTCTCGATCGCAATAATAATAATCAGAGTATTTCCGCACGTTACAGAGTAGCAGCAGGATCACACAGTTTGGAGAAAGCATAAGTCCGGACGTAGCGGAATCTGCTATCCAATTGTAATCTTCATTTAAACAACTTTTTTGTCATCTCTTAACCCGGTGTTTCTTTTCAGAGACACCGGGTTTTTTTGTTTTGTATGGTGAAATTTTTCGGGCTGTTTTGTTATCAGAACAGATTTCGGACATTTTTTCATTTTAAGGTGGATAGTGCATCTTTAATATGGTTTTTGTTTTAAATAAACTGTTTTAATTCAATTAGTTATTTTTTCTTTCTTGAAAGAGTGTAAGGTTTTTTTAAGCAAGGATGAGTTGAGTATTTTGGTGTTTTTTCCTGAGCCGGAGTTTCTTAAACTAGAAATGCACAAGCGAATCTGACTCATGAAACCGAACGGTCCGACCGGGGGTGGGGATCCCTACGGGTTCGTCTTCGTTGCATTCATTTAAAAATATGCACAGGGAGAAACCTTATGACATCAGATAAAGAGTTGGTTATTCACACGCTTGGACCGAGCGGTACCAATTGCGAAATGGCAGCACAGCACTGGATGAAAGAACACAATTCGATTGGCCGGGTTGTGCTGCATCAGACACTGGAAGAAGCCCAGGCGGCGACTCTGGAGGATCAGGAAAATGCGATGTTACTTGGCTGTGTGGTCTATCCGGACCTGCACAACATCGTTTTTGAGCATTTGCAGGAATTTGAGTTAATGGAATGCTTTGTGGTTCCGACTTTGGAAATGGTTCTGGCGGGACATAAAAGCGAAATTTCGGTAGAGGATCGCTTTATCTGCCACCCGGCGCCGAAGAGTCTGCTGCCGAAAGCGGCAAAGCATGTCGAACTTGCAACCAGTAATGCCGAGGCTGCCAGACGCTGCGCGCTTCATCAGGCCGATTTCTGCATCACGACCTTGCCGTCGGCGTTGGAAAACGGTTTGATGGTTGTACAGCGATTTGGTGAAATCAAAATGGGCTTCAGCGTTCATAAAAAAACCATTCAGGAGGAAAAGTAATGCAAGCGTTTATCCAGTCTCTGACGCCTCAGTTACAGCGTTTTGATGAAGTCTTTAATGAGTGGTTGGCTTACCGGTCGGCGACCGAAGGCATGACCTGGGGGCTTGATCACCGTTTTGTCGAGCGTCTGCTGTTTCATGTCGAACAGCTGTATCAAGCAATTGGTCGGGAAGATTTGTATCGTATTTTTCGTGCGGATTTTGATCGTTGGGTCGAATCCGGTGTTGATCAGGAGCCGGATTTTTCCAACTATGCCCGTTGCTACAGTTCGTCGGGAGAAGGCAAAGTAGATTTTTTTATCGGACCGCTGCGTTGCCCGAATTCGGATCTGGGCAACCGTTTTGAGTGGCAGTATTTCGTTTCTTTGAGAGATGACCCGCTGATCTCAATGGAGGTGCTTCAACCGTGGCGGAACTATAAAGCGCAGCCATGCCAGCCGAGCCGGTTGTTACAAGCTTCACAAGGTGTGTCCAAGGGCAATTGCCTGGTATTTTTTCCGGAAAATATTCAGGCGCTGCAAAAGGTTGAATCTCAAGGGTGCGCGCTGTTTTTCTTCAACAAATTTGAAACTTTTTACAAAGGCTTGACGGTTCCGAATACCCGTATTTTGAGTGATTATCAGCCGGATGTGCATTACAACAGCGAAGATTTTTATACCGCCCGAAGTCTGTGGGGGTATTTGCATGACTACTTTCACCATCAGGGAATTCGTCCTCTGCAGGACAATCTTTATCTTAAACTCAACTGGCATTGCGGTGTACTGGAGGAGATTAAGGTGGATGCACAGACCTTGCTGTTGTGCAACCAGCAGCGCGACCTGCTGCCATACGCTACTCTGGTGATGGAGATGATTCTGTTTGAACGTCTGTTCCGTTATCCTTTTCAGGCCGATGCGGAACGAAATTTCGATGCTGCGACCGGATGTTTTCTGTATGAGTGGTTAAAGCGGGATGGAGCGTTTGATGTGGATGAGCAAGGACGATTGCACTTGGAATGGCCCCGTTTGCTGATCTCCATCGAAAAAATGGTTGCTGCAATTGAGACGGTTGAAGCGTTTGAGGAGAACGACCGGTTTCAGGCGGAAGCCAGAACACTGGTGGAACGTTTCCTGTTGCCGGGAGAAAATGCCCGGTTCCGTCTGTCGGATGATCAATTGGTGATGCGTAACAAATTGCAGGCTTTGAAGGGAACGACAGAGTCGCTTGCGATGCGGGCCGGCGAAGGGTTGAGAATGGTGAAAATCGATTATGACGGGCGGCGTTTTCATACACTTTTGAACAGTGGTAACGGGGAAGTCGGCGAACAGACTTTGTTTGACTATCGTCAGCAGGGAAATCTGGTAACGGCGAGTTACGAGGGGGGCGAAATTCTCTGCGGTCATCTGATCGCGAAGGTGCTACCGGATCAGCGTCTGGATATGCGCTACCATCACCTCAACCGTAACGGAGAACTGAAAATCGGCACCTGCCTGAGTACTCCGAGTTACTTGGAGGACGGGCGCTTGAGTCTGGATGAAGTCTGGCAATGGTTGTGCGACGATTTCAGTCGAGGCCAGTCGAAAATCGTCGAACTTGAAGCTCTTCAGGCTTTATAAGCCGGATTAACACGGGAGGAAAATCATGGGCGCAGCTGATTCAGCTGCGCTTTTTTATTGTGGTGCTTTATAACGATAGGGGGCGACGGTTGCATTGTTGCGCAACACCTCTTCAAGCGTTTGATCGACTTTTTCCATTTGTCGTTTGAGTGCTTTTTGCTGTAGTGCAATGACTTCAAGCTGTTGTTGTAGTGTTACCTGCTGTTGTGCCAAAGTCTGCTGACGGTTCTGGATCGGTTGCAATTGAATTTGTTCCACCTGTTTGCGCAGACTTTGTAAAGCGGTGCTGTGCAGGCGAAGGCGTTTTCCGATGGCATCAATTTCCCGCCACTGTTTGGCATCAATCGTCACCTTATGGGCCGGTGCAGCACTTTGAGTGCTGGTGCTGGATTGGCGCTTGGCCAGAGAATCGATTTCGGAGAGAATTTCTGCGATTTTCTTCTGCAGTGGTTCGAGTTCGGCCTGCAGCTGACTCTGCAGAGTCTGCGTGACGGATTCCAGAGTCATAGCATTAGGCTCGATCGGTATCGCGTTGGAGGCATCATTGGAATTTAAAGAAGCGATGCTTTTTGCGGAATCGGGAAGACTAGGCGGCAATTGCGTGGCATCGCCGGTAGCATTTGTGCTGTTGTTTTTTGCCGGAAGCGGTTGCGGTTGAATGCGATAACTGAGAACTTCGATGGTTGATGCGAGTTCGTCCATCTTCATGGAAACGCGGTTTTGCAATAGTCGCTGTTCGGTCTGGACGATATCAAGCACTTCCCCTTTAAGTTGGGCATTGTTGCGGTGACTGTCATAAAGCAGGTAGCCCATGGCTCCCAGACTCAGCAGGCTGAACAGAATGCCGGAGGCCAGCATCCATGCGACCCGCTTATGGGTGGCTTTCAATTCATCCTGGGTTTTATGGGTTGATTGCTTCCAGAAACGATTGGCTTCCTGAAGTTCGTAAATCTGGCCATTGAGTTTTTCTGCCAATTTTATGACGCCTTCGGCGGCATCTTGACTATGCCGAGCGCTTTCCTGCGCAATTTGGGCACTTTGCAGGGAAGCTTCCACAAGGGCTGCCTGATGAGCGTCGTGCAAATTTTTCAGATGATCTGTCTGTTGCTGCAGATTGTCGTTCAGCTCCTGAAGCGTCTCTTCCGGTGTGGCGTCGAGAGTTTTTTCGACTTCAACCGGTTCGGGTTGCTGTAACTGTTCCAGCAGATCGTCGTTTTGTATGCTCATGGCCGATCCCGCTATGATTGGGTTTTGAAGCTGCTGATTTTAGCGACCAGAGTCTGATTGACGGCTTTGAGTTCGCGGTTCTTGTTTTGTATTTCATCCAGTCTGGAACCGATCGCTGCCTTGTCGAAGGTATCGATTTCCAGCTCATCCAGCTGAATGCCGGCATTTTTTGCCGTTTGAAGGGTATTTTCCGCTGCGGAGAGGGTCGCTTCCAAAGTCTTCTGCAGCGTTTCTGCGGCAACTTGAGCCCGTAAAGACGCGGCCAATGCGATTTGAGTCGCTTCCAGAGTCGCTTCTTCCACCTGGCGGGCGATGTCTTCCACTTCATGTTCGATTTGCAAAGCCTCTTCCATCTGTTTTATGGCTTGTTGGGCGGCATTTCCCGAAGCGGGACTTTCTGTACTTTCTGCACTTTCCACTGAGACATCTTCTTCAAGTGGCATATTCAGGTCGGAATCAGGCATTTCTGTCGGTTCCTCGGTGGATGCATTTGGCGAGATTTCCGATAAGGTGTCGGAAATTTCAGGTTGTGCTTCTTCGATCAGGTCGTCAATATTTGCATCTTCAATGACCTCGTCCGTAAATTCATCCGAATCTTCCGGCAAGGACGATATTGATGCCGTATCGTCAGCCAGCCCAGCCTGATCTTCCATCATTTTTACCATCGCTTCGGTTGCTTGTTCGTCAAGATTGTTCACAATAGGCTCCTTCGATTTTTTTTGCAGCTCTTTATTCTGTATCGGAGAATTCCATAATATCTTTAAAGTCGGTTGTTCTTCGACGCGCTCTTTGACAAAGATTAAAGCATTGATTATGCCAGTTGATCATTCCAGCAAGGTGGAGATTGAAAGTGCATCCAGGCTCCGGTCGCCGGGTGACGAAAAGCGAGTTGATGGGCGTGCAGCATCAGACGCTTTGCTTGTATCAGGCTATAACGGTCGGCATAGAGATTGTCTCCAAGAATTGGATGACCAAGGGACTTCATGTGCAGACGCAATTGATGAGAGCGGCCGGTAATTGGAGTTAACGAGACCAGAAAATGCTCAGTCCGAGTTTGTTCCAGCACTTGCCAATCGGTTCGGGCCGATTTCCCCAAACGGAAATCAATCATCTGCAAAGGACGTCTCTCCCAGTCGCAACGCATCGGCAAATTGACCGTACCGCGATTTTGGGAAGGTTTACCGCTGCATATGGCGAGATAACTCTTAGAGGTTTGCCGTTCCTGAAACTGTCGGCTCAGGTGACGGTGAGCGTCGGCGTTCATGGCGAGAACCATCAAGCCGGAGGTGTCCATGTCGAGACGGTGAACAATTCGGATGCCGGGGTAGTGCGTCTCGAGCAATGTCTGCAGCGAGAGCTGTTTTTCCAGGCCGCGTCCAGGAACGGAAAGCAGACCGCTGGGTTTGTTGGCAATCAGCAGGTCCTGATCGGCATAAAGTACCCACTGTGGATCAAAGTCGAAATGGGCTAATTGAATCGGACGGTTTTGAGGATGCATTCTATTGATCGGGCGGGTAAACTAAGGAGCTTATTTTAAACGAAGGAAGCCTCTCTTATGGCAAAAAAAGTGTCGGTCTTATTTGTCTGTCTGGGCAATATTTGCCGCTCGCCGACCGCGCACGGCGTATTTCGAAAAATGGTGCAGGACGAAGGGTTGAGCAGCAGTATTGATATCGACTCGGCCGGTACGGCGGCGTATCACGTCGGAAACCCGCCGGATAAACGTTCCACTCAGGTTGCATTCACCCGGGGAATTCATATGGGGGATTTGCGTGCGCGTCAGGTGGACTTTGGCGATTTTTACCAATATGACTATCTCTTGGCGATGGATCTCTCAAATTATCATAATTTACTGGAAATGGCCCCGGACGAGCATCGAGAGAAGGTTCAGCTATTTTTGGATTACAGCCGGGAATTTTCTGAAAAAGAGGTTCCAGATCCTTATTACGGCGGTCCTCAAGGGTTTGATCATGTATTCGATTTGGTTGAATCGGCTTCGAAAGGATTGCTGGAGCATATCCGAGAGCATAATTTGTAACGGATAAGTTCCGAGGGCTAAACGATGATGAGTCCATCGTTGAGGAATAAAAAACGCCGCATGCAGCGGCGTTTTTGTTTTGTGCGAGAAAGATCGGCTGGTTATTTTTCAGTCGATGTTTTCTCTTTGAAAGCATCAGTTTGACCTTCGCTTTCGACCAGATTTAACTGCACTTCGGAGGCTTTCTCAGCTTGAACCGTCTCGGTTGACGTTTCGTCTGTAGCCGGTTTTACTTCCTCTGGCAAAGGAGATTCGCTTTGCGGTTCGGTAATCGCTTGCTGGGCCGGCACTTCGTTAAATAGCGATTCCTGTGCAGATGAAGTGTTGTCTGTTTTGGTTTCAGACGAGTTTGTTTCTTCCGGCATGGAAGGCGAACGGTCTTCTTCAGGGGAGGACGTTTCCGCAGAAGCTGATGTTTCCGGCATCGCTTGTTCCGTCTGAGGGCTTTGTTCAGCCGCGTCGACTGTTTGAGGAGCTGCCGTATCGGCTGAAATCTTTTCCGCAGAAGAAGAGGCCGGTTCGGTTACTTCCGAGGTTTGCTCACTTGTCTCGGAAGTAATCACTGAATTTTCAGCCCCTTTTTCTTCCGGTGAAGATTGCTCGACAGTTTCATTCTGCGCGGTTTTGGCTTCACGATCTTTACGTGAGCGACGCGGTCTGCGACGTGAATTTCTCGATTTCGGCTTGTTGTTTTCCTCATCGGACGTTTCAGCAGTCGATTCGACTGCCGGAGCTTCTGTCGAGGAGTTTTCCGATTCCGTTGTCATTTCGGAGACGGTTACTTCTGCGCCGGACGGAGTTTCACTGGTCGCCACCTCGATGGTAGCTTCGTTTACTGGAGCTTCCATGTCAGTGCGGTGTGCGTCTGAGGAGGATACTTCCAAAGTTGGTCCGCTTTCTTCCTGATCGACAGGTTTTTCGGCCTCACTGCCCGGAGCTGGAGAGCTGATGGACATGTTTTCCGCTCCGGCAGGCGCTCTGCGGCGACTGTTGTAGCTGCGGCTGTTGTAGCGGCTGCGGCGTCTTTGCCCACCGCGGCGCGATTTATTGTCGTCTTCGTTTTTGTTTACGCCACTGTTTTCGTCGGTTTCAACGGAATGATCCAGTTCAACGGTTTCTTCTGCAGTGTTACTTGCGACATCGGTTGCTTGCTGGGCATTGTCACGATCGCGGTTTCGGCGGTTGCGATTATTGCGGCGGTTGGATTTTTTCGGCGCATCGTTTTCTTCACGAGCTACCGGAGTCTGTTCCGTTTCCGTCGCTTCGACGTCATTTTTTTCCGCTGTATTGCGTTTGCGATTGTTTTTACCGCGTTCGTCCTGGTTGCGACGACGGTTGTTGTTGCGATTGCGGCCGTTCTGTTCATCCTTCTGGTTGTTTGTTCGGCGGCGTTTATTTTGCGGGCGGCGGTTTTTATCGCTTTGCGCTTTTTTCTCTTCTTCCTGAGTTTCGTCGCTGCCAAACAGTGCTTTCCATACGCGGCTGAATAAACCGGGTTTGCTTTCCTGTTTCGGTGCCGGAGGCGGGGCGCTTGGTTGAATATTCTGAACGGCCGGTTCTTCTTTTGCTTTGGCGGTTTGCGGTTCTTCAAGCTGAGGCAGTTCGGAGGAAATCACTTCTTTGATTTCATAGCTGGCCGACTTGCTGTGTTCATCACCGTGACGGGTGCGTTCCATGACATATTGCGGCGTTTCCAAATGCTCGTTCGGAACGATCAGAATGTGCAGATTATGACGGTCTTCGATTTTGGTAATCTGGTTGCGTTTTTCGTTGAGCAGGAACGTTGCGACATCCACCGGAATCTGTACCGTGACCCGACGGGTGTTTTCTTTCATGCTTTCTTCTTCAAGAAGACGCAGGATCGAAAGGCCGAGTGATTCGACACCACGGATAACACCGACACCGTGACAGCGCGGACAAACAATTTGTGTCGACTCTTCGATAGAAGGGCGCAGACGCTGACGGGACATTTCCAGCAGGCCGAAACGTGAAATTTTGCCGATCTGTACGCGGGCGCGATCACTTTTCACCGCTTCGCGCATTTTGTTTTCGACTTCACGTTGATGCTTGTTGGAGTGCATGTCGATAAAGTCGATAACTACCAGCCCACCAAGGTCGCGCAGACGCAGTTGACGGGCAATTTCACAGGCCGCTTCCATATTGGTGTTGAAAGCGGTTTCTTCAATGTCCCCGCCTTTGGTCGCCCGGCTGGAGTTGATATCGATGGCTGTCAGTGCCTCGGTGATATCGATGACGATAGCGCCACCTGAAGGCAGGGTGACTTCACGCTGATAGGCCGATTCGATTTGTGATTCGATCTGGAAGCGAGTGAATAGCGGTACCGTGTCTTGATAAGGTTTGACCTTGTAGACTTGCTGAGGCATGACATGCTGAATGAAATCACGCGCTTTATGGAAAGTGTCCATGTCGTCGATGATGATTTCACCGATGTCTTGACGCAAATAGTCACGGATCGCCAGAATGACAATATCGGATTCCTGATGAATCAGGAAAGGAGCTGCTTTGGATTCGGCTGCTTTTTGGATAGCGTCCCACAGTTGGATCAGATAATTGACGCCCCATTGCAGCTCTTCGGTACTTTTACCGACGCCGGCGGTGCGGATGATCAGACCCATACCTTCAGGGGTTTCCAAATCTCTCAGAGTGTCGCGGATATCACTGCGATCGTCACCTTCAATGCGACGGGAAATTCCACCTGCTTTCGGGTTGTTGGGCATCATGACGACATAGGGGCCGGCGAGCGTTATCTGAGTCGTCAGAGCGGCGCCTTTGTTTCCGCGTTCTTCCTTCTGGACCTGAACGATTACTTCCTGACCTTCGCTCAAAACGTCCTTGATGCTGAAGCGTCCGGATTCCGGTTTACTGTCGGGGTAGTACTCTTCGGCCACTTCCTTGAATGGCAGGAAACCGTGGCGCTCCGAACCATAATCAACGAAAGCCGCTTCCAGGCTCGGTTCGATACGGGTGATTTTGCCTTTGTAGATATTGGCTTTTTTCTTTTGGTGGTGCGGGGTTTCGACATCCAGGTCATACAGAGCCTGTCCATCGACAAGGGCAATGCGAATCTCTTCGGGTTGAGTCGCATTTATAAGCATTCTTTTCATGCTGTTCTCTTTATTGTTTAAGAGAGCAACCGGTCAAATAAGAAGACAATAAGCAGACGAGACGGTATGTAAACAGGTCGAAAGTTAATTAAAAGGCAAGTTGTTATCACAAACAGGGTTAATGGCCCTTATTGTTATTTTTAAGGGCGGCAACGTTTTGGAGTGAAAAAGCCGGATTGCTTTTTCGAAATATCTCGGTCGTCTCGGGTTGTGTAACATTGGTATCGAGCGTCGGCTACTTTCTTCTTTTCGGTTATCGGCCCGCGCTCTAGCCTTTTCTGATCATATTCTGATCATTAATTACAATACTTTCCATCCAGTCTCGTAAGGTTAGGTCGGCGTCTTATTCTCTGATTATTGGTGAGAGCGCCGAGGTAACTTTGCAGCCAAGATTCTGTGACTTGGTATCGTCTTGTATTTGATGTATTGCTCAAAGTTTTTAACATAAGAATTCTTTTCGACGATTCCGGCAGTTTTATCATTTGGCAAAGGCGGTTTGTGCCTCTTGCCCGTTTGATAATGATGTCCAGCGGAAGCCGTCGGTAAAGGATTCGCGTTGAAAAATTCGTGTACATTCTATTCGCAGTACAGGCGTTTACATCGCTTACAAAATAAGCCTCGCAAATATACCATTCATAACTGTCTTTATCAAACCTTATTTATTGCGTGAATTTTCTTGTTTATTTTAGGTGATAAAGGGAAATCGAAAGCTTCTGACTGTTGGCATCGAATCCGATAAAATACCCGCTTGGCATTGTTATAAGTAAAGAGGCAGCAAGTGGCGCAAGCAGTTGGAAAAGGGGTGACGTGGGTGACGGTAACGGAAGAGGACGCCGGGCAACGTCTGGATAACTTTCTGTTGCGTCTGTTGCGCAGGGCTCCGAAGTCACTGGTCTATCGCATTGTCCGAAAAGGCGAGGTGCGGGTTAATAAAGGCCGGGCGCAGGTCTCCTTGCGACTGCAGGTTGGTGATGTAGTGCGCATTCCTCCGGTTTCTCTGCCGGAAAGTGTCGAAAAACCGGATTTGAAGGTGGTTCCTGCAGAGCAGTTGCGCTTGATTGAAAACAGCATTCTTTACGAAGATAAAGACTTAATGGTCGTGAACAAGCCTTCGGGGGTAGCGGTACATGGCGGGAGCGGCTTGAATTGGGGATTGATCGAAGTGTTGCGCCAGTTGCGTCCTTTAGCCAAACGGATGGAATTGGTGCATCGAATCGATCGGGACACTTCCGGCTGTTTGCTGATCGCCAAAAAAGCTTCGGTTCTGAAAGCCTTGCATGCACAGATTCGTGCCGATCAGTTGGATAAGCGTTATGTGGCGATAGTATTGGGAAGCTGGCCGAAGAGAGTGCATAAAGTGGATTTTCCTCTGAAGAAACATCATCTGACGGATGGCGGATGGCATGTCTCTGTCGATCCGAGCGGCAAAGAGGCGGTAAGCTTTTTCAATGTGGAGCAGCATTTACAGGGATGTGATCTGGTTTCCGTTAAGTTGAAAACCGGTCGGACGCACCAGATACGTGTCCATGCTCTGGCGCAGGGCTGCCCTCTGCTTGGGGATGATAAGTACGGTGACCGCGAGGCCAATAAACGCTATCGTCGTCAAGGTATGAAACGTCTGGCGCTGCATGCGCGGTTTTTAGGATTTACCCATCCGGTTACGGAAGAGAGGATGCTGATCGAAGCTCCGTTATGGTCGGATTTTAAACGCATTATCGAAGAGTTGGCTCTCGATTAATGCAAGAGTCGATGGACGGTTTTATTATCTTTATTATTGGGCGCGGCTGGCGCGCTTAATTTACAAGGGAGGCGGAATGAAGCCCTATAGGTTGGTGATTTTCGATTGGGACGGCACCTTGATGAATTCCGAGGCGAGAATTGTGGATTCAATTCAGATTGCGGCTCGAGAGTGCGGTTTGCCGGTTTTGTCGTATGATGAGTCGAAACAGATTATCGGTTTGAGTCTTGAAAAGGCGATTCTGGGTTTGTATCCGGATCTGCCGGTCGATAAGATCGTTGCAATGTCAGAAGCTTATACGAAAGGCTTTCTGGAAGACAGTCAGGTGGGCATGCAGGCATTCGACGGAGCGGAAGCTTTGTTGTTTAATCTCAAACAGCAGGGCGTCAAGCTGGCGGTGGCAACGGGCAAAAGCCGCAAAGGTTTGGATAATGTCCTAAAAGAGACCGGTTTCGGAGTCTATTTCGACATTACCCGCACGCCGATCGAGTCGGCGTCGAAGCCGGACCCGCTGATGCTTAAACAGATTCTGGATGCATTGGATGTCGCTGTCGAGGATGCGCTCATGGTTGGGGATACCTCTTTTGATATGGAGATGGCACGCAACATCGGAATGGACCGAGTTGCCCTCAGTCATGGCGTTCACCAGATGGAAGTTCTGGAAAAATTTGCTCCGGTTGCCCAATTGGACTCGCTGCAAGAGTTGAACGGCTGGTTAATGACCCTCTGAAAGGGGACTGCTGCGCCCGATGTACTCTCGGTCCCATCCGTCTTCAGCCCAGTATTGCCGGGCTGAAATGTTTTTACAGGACGTTACGGATCGGAAAAAGTTGCGGGCCGAAAAAAGCTTATCCGCTTCGAATTCCGCGTTCCGGCACGTTTAATTTTGATCGGTCGTTAAGGGTAGCCGGTAGCCCATTCGGTAAAATATCTCGGTCAATTCAATCAGGGGCAGGCCAATCAGTGCGTTTGGATCCTGACTGCGAATGGCTTTAAAAAGTGTGATGCCCAAACCTTCGGACTTGAAACTTCCTGCGCAGTTGAATGGTGTTTCTATCTCCAGATAGCGTCGAATGACGTCTTCGTCGAGTTCCCGGAATTCCACATCGGTAATGTCCAGAGCCTCATAGTCCTTGTTTGTCCGGGTGTTTCGAACATGCAGGCTGGTGTAAAAGCGGATGCTGCGACCACTGAAGCGGTTTAGTTGCCGGAAGGCATTGTCTTCGGTGTGAGGTTTGCCGATGGCCTGCCCTTCGAAGACGGCGCACTGGTCGGAGGTGATCAGGATGTGATCCGGGTAGTGTGCGGTAAGCGCTTCGGCTTTTTCCTGCGCCAGTCGTACGACCATTTGTTCAGGGGCTTCCTGTGGAAGAGGCGTTTCGTCGATCTGCGGAGAGGCTTGTTCGAAGTCCAGGTGCAATTTTTCCAGTAGTTGTTTTCTGAAGCTGGAGCTGGAGCCGAGAACGATCGGTGGTAGATTCTGTTTTGGATTTGCTGTTTTCGTCGAGTGCATAGTCAAGTTCATAATGTAGGGGTTTTTTATTCCGGAGTTAAATGCTTGTCGCAATGAGTGTCATGTTTCGCTTAATTATTTGTTTTTAAAAATGAAACCCGCATGAATGAGTGAGGGCTGGGCGAAAATGCTCGATTTGAATCTAAGTGAATAAAATCTTTGCAAAAAAAAGCGGTTTTTTTTGACTTAGGGGGGCGATGCGGGTATGATTCGCGCCTATGTTAAATAAGCTTCCCGAATTTATCGACCCTCTATACTCGGTCAACCATAATAAACAATTTGTGGGACGAGTCAACCAGGCGCGGATGCCGCGTTTGCAACAGCTTGTGGAAGCAAGTGATAGAGCGGTGGATGTCGAGTTGTCTTTTTTTTATGACAAGGTGCTGAAGTTTCCGGCCTTTGTCATGAAACTGGATACGGAATTGAATTTGATCTGTCAGCGCTCTCTGGCCCCGTTTGACTTTAAGGTGAAAGCCGAAGTGAAAGGTGTGTTTGTCGAGTCGATGGCATTGGTAGATGATTTACCGTCCGATGTTGAAGTCTTCGAGCTTGGTGGCGACAAAATTTCGCTGGCCGAGTGGATTGAAGAGGAGCTGCTTCTGGCTGTACCGATGATTCCGATAAATCCGGAAGCGGGCATGGCGTATCAGAACGACTTTTCCGACGAGAGTTCGACATTGGAAACCAATAGCTCCGTCGCTCAGGATGAGCCGGAAAGCAAACCCAATCCTTTTGCTGCTTTGCAAGGGTTGAAAAAATAGAGTTTTAAATTAGGAGATTGACATGGCTGTTCAACAGAATCGTAAAACCCCATCAAAACGTGGCATGCGTCGTTCTCACGATGCTTTGACTGGACCTTCTTTGACCGTTGATCAAACAACTGGTGAAGTTCACCGTCGTCACCACGTAACTGCTGACGGTTACTACAAAGGTAAAAAAGTTGTTCAAGATAAGGCTTAATTGTCTTGACTATTAAAGTTGCCATCGATGCTATGGGCGGTGATCACGGTTTGTCGGTTACCGTACCGGCGTCAATCGACGCCCTTCAAACGTTCTCCGATCTGCACATTACCTTAGTTGGTAAAAAAGCCTTGATCGAATCTGAACTCGAAAATCACCAGTACGATACTTCCCGTTTATCCATTGAACACGCTGAACAGGTTGTGGAAATGGACGATTTGCCATCCAAAGCACTCAGAAACAAACGCCAGTCATCTATGCGTGTTGCCTTGAATCTTGTGAAAGACGATCAGGCTCAGGCGTGTGTCAGTGCCGGTAATACCGGAGCCCTGATGGCAGTTGCCAAGTTTGTGCTGAAAACGTTGCCGGGAATCGAAAGACCAGCGATCTGTACCTCCATGCCGACAATGAAAGGGCATGTGCATGTTTTGGATTTAGGAGCCAATGTCGGTTGTACCGGTGAAAACCTGGCGCAATTTGCGGTAATGGGATCGGTTCTGGCCAAAGCGGTCGACGATAATCCTCATCCGCGTGTCGGGCTTCTGAATATCGGCGAGGAAGAGATTAAAGGGCATCAGCGTATCAAAGATGCGCATCAAATCATCTCCGGATCGAAAATCAACTACATCGGTTATGTTGAGGGCGATGATATTTATAAGGGCGATACTGACGTTGTCGCCTGTGATGGTTTTGACGGCAATATTGCCTTAAAATCCAGCGAAGGGGTCGCGAAAATGATCTCTTTCTATTTGAAAGAGGCTTTCAATCGCAATTTGTTGACCAAATTGATCGGGCTCTGTGCTTATCCGGTACTGAAATCTTTTAAGGATAAAGTTGATCCGCGTCGTTATAATGGTGCCTCTTTACTGGGACTTAAGAAGATTGTCATTAAGAGTCATGGTGGGGCTGACCGCTTTTCGTTCTACCATGCGATTGCTGAAGCGCGCCTGGAAGTGATGAAAAACGTACCGGATTTAATTTCCGAAGAAGTTTCCCAGTTACTGGTGATGCCGCAGGCAGAGGAAGCGCAGCAGGTTTCCTGACTTTTTGACGGACGGAGGTCGGGTTTTCGTTCAGTGTCTTCTCAAAGTTTAAAATAATAACAATCAGATGGCCGGTTGCTGTCTTTATAAAATTGAATAGTGTATGACTCAGAAACTTTACAGCCGGATCATCGGCACCGGCGGCTATTTGCCGGAAAAGATCTTGACCAATGTCGACCTGGAAAAAATGGTCGACACCAGTGATGAATGGATCCGTGAGCGTACAGGTATTCAGCAGCGCCATATTGCGGCAGCGGATCAGACAACCTGTGATCTGGGCGAAGCCGCCGCGCGCCGCGCCATCGAAATGGCGGGGATTGATCCGAACAGCCTTGACCTGATTGTGGTTGCAACAACAACGCCCGATAAGATTTTTCCAAGTACCGCCTGTTTGATCCAGCAACGTTTGAATGTTCATGGTTGCCCGGCATTTGATGTTCAAGCGGTCTGTTCCGGCTTTGTTTATGCTTTGAGTGTTGCCGACCAGTTCATCAAGACCGGAATGGCAAGGCGTGCTTTGGTTATCGGAGCGGAAACCTTGTCGCGCATCACCAACTGGCAGGATCGAAATACCTGCGTTCTGTTTGGTGACGGAGCCGGCGCCGTTATTCTGGAAGCTTCCGAAGAGGCGGGAATCCTGTCGACGCATATTCATGCCGATGGTGAGTTCGAAGAATTGCTGCATGTGCCTTCCGGGCCTTCGAAGTTGCCCCAGACGGATGAGATCGCAGAAAGAACCATGTCGATGCGTGGTAACGAAGTCTTTAAGGTTGCAGTCAATACTTTGAGTCGGATTGCCACCGAAACTTTACAGGCCAACGATATGAAAAAAGAAGACATCGATTGGCTGGTACCGCATCAGGCGAACCTGCGTATTATTAACGCGACGGCGAGAAAGCTGAGATTGACGGATGATCAGACGGTTGTTACGGTGCATAAGCATGCGAATACATCGAGTGCATCGGTTCCTCTGGCTTTGGACGAAGCGGTTCGCGACGGGCGCATTCAGCGTGGTCAGACCTTGTTGCTTGAAGCCTTTGGCGGCGGATTTACCTGGGGATCGGCACTGATACGCTACTGAGGATTGTAAATGTTGCAGTTTTTTAAAATCCGCAAGCGTTTCGTCATTAATTTTTGAAAAATACACAGCCGTGTATAGTTTAGGCTATACGCGGCTTTTGTTTATGTTCGTCGGCCTTTGCTTTCAGAGTAAAGGCGACAAAAAAGTAAAAATAGGAAGAGTGAAAATGTCATATGCATTCGTTTTCCCCGGACAAGGGTCTCAATCGGTTGGAATGTTGTCTGAGCTGGCAGAGCAGCATACTTCAGTTACAGATGTCTACGCAGAAGCCTCCGATGTATTGGGTTACGACTTATGGGATCTGGTTCAGAACGATGCCGATGGCAACTTGAATCGAACCGATATTACTCAACCGGCGATGCTGGCGGCTGGGATTGCGGTTTACCGTGTCTTGAGCGAAGGTAAAACGCTATCTCCCGCGTTTGTGGCTGGACATTCTCTGGGAGAGTATACCGCTTTGGTCGCTTCCGGGGTGATGTCTCTGGCTCAGGGGATTGCTCTCGTAGCCGAGCGTGGGCGCTTGATGCAGACGGCGGTTGCTCCGGGGGAAGGTGCCATGGCTGCGGTTCTCGGCTTGGATGACGAGCAGGTTGTCGCCGTTTGTGAGCAGGCTGAAGGAGTGGTTGAAGCGGTTAATTTCAACTCGCCCGGCCAAGTTGTTATTGCCGGCTATAAAGCTGCGGTAGATCAGGCAATGAAGCTGGCCGAAGAGGCTGGTGCTTCGCGCGTGGTTCCTCTGGCTGTCAGTGTTCCTTCACATTGCTCGCTTATGAAACCGGCGGCCGACAAGTTGGCGGAGACTCTGCAGAGCATGCCTTTGAACATGCCCTCGGTTCCCGTATTGCACAATGTTGATTTCAGTCCGGCGGCCAGCGTCGAAGAAATCAAAGAGCGTCTTGTTCAGCAGTTGTACCGTCCGGTACAGTGGGTGAAAACGGTCAACACCATGAAGGGTCAGGGGGTTGACAGCCTGTACGAGTTGGGACCTGGAAAGGTGTTAATGGGGTTGAATCGCCGTATTGATCGAAAAATGGGCATGCAGGCGGTGTTTGATCAGGCAACACTGGAAAAAGCGTTATCGAGTCTATAGAATTGGTGCAATATCGAAATAACAAATGATAAAGGTGAAAAAGTCATGTTAACTGGAAAGGTCGCTTTCGTAACCGGTGCCAGCCGAGGAATTGGTAAGGCGATTGCGCTGGATTTAGCCGCACAGGGCGCAACCGTTATCGGAACGGCGACGTCCGAGGCGGGGGCGCAAGCTATTTCGGATTATTTGGCTGAGGCCGGTGCTAAAGGTGCGGGAAGATGCTTGAATGTCACGGATGCGAATATGATCGGTGAAGTTTTGGATGAAGTTGCCAAGACGTTTGCTGTACCGACGATTTTGGTAAACAACGCCGGAATCACTCGCGATAATCTCCTGATGCGAATGAAAGACAGCGAATGGGATGACATTATTCAGACCAATCTGAATTCCGTCTTTCGCATGAGTAAAGCGTGCCTGAGAGGTATGATGAAAGCCAAAGGCGGGCGCATTATCAATATTGCTTCGGTTGTCGGAGTTATGGGGAATGCGGGCCAGACAAACTATGCCGCGGCCAAGGCGGGGATCATCGGTTTCAGTAAATCTCTGGCTCGTGAAGTCGGTGCGCGCAATATTACCGTAAATACTATTGCTCCGGGATTTATCGACACGGACATGACGCGAGCGTTGCCACAAGAGCAGCGTGATGCGTTAACTCAGCAGATTCCTTTGAGTCGTCTGGGTGAGCCGGAAGATATCGCCAAGGCGGTGACTTTTCTGGCCGGAGACGGAGGCGCCTATATTACCGGGCAGACTCTGAACGTCAATGGCGGCATGTACATGGTTTGAAGCCGACTTGCCGCCTTGTTGAGGTGGCGAAATGTTTTTGTGGGTAAAAAGCGAAACTAAAACTTGAAAAAGCTGATCGATAGAGCGAAAATACCCCAAATTTAAAACATTTAATAAATTAACAAACAACAAGACTGGAGAATTCCATGAGCGGTATTGAAGAACGCGTAAAGAAAATTGTAGTTGAACAACTGGGTGTTGAAGAAGATCAGGTTACGCCTGATGCTTCTTTCGTCGATGACTTGGGAGCGGATTCTCTAGACACCGTTGAGTTGGTAATGGCTTTGGAAGAAGAGTTCGACTGCGAAATTCCTGACGAAGAAGCAGAGAAAATCTCTACTCTAGCTCAAGCAACTGCTTACGTTGAAGCTAACCTGTAATTCATAAGGTTATCTTTAAAAGCTTATGCTTCTCAAAAGCCGTTTTTACGGCTTTTTTTATGCGTGTAACATTGATAAAGTGCCTATCTGAGGCTGCAACAACAGTTTGCTGAAACAGATAATTTTGAAAGAGGATCCTATTTTGACAAAGCGTCGAGTCGTGATTACCGGTCTGGGGGTATTGTCCGCGGTTGGTTTGGATGTAAAAGAGAACTGGCAGAATATTCTGGCGGGAAAAAGTGGCATCGATTATTTGAGCAAATTCGATACCGAGGCTTTTTCAGTGAGTTTCGGCGGAGAGCTGAAAGGGTTTCAGGCCAGTGACTATATCAAACCCAAAGAAGCTAAAAAAATGGATCCGTTTATTCATTACGGTATCGCCGCCGGCGTGCAGGCGATCCAGGATTCCGGGCTGGAAATTACTGAAGAAAACGCGCCGCGCATCGGGGTTTCCATCGGTTCGGGAATCGGTGGTATCGGTTCCATTGAAACTCAATATGCGACTTATTTGAAATCCGGGCCGCGTCGAGTTTCGCCTTTCTTTGTTCCAAGTTCCATTATTAATATGGTTGCCGGTAATTTGTCGATCATGTTTGGTTTGAAAGGGCCGAATATGGCGATCGGTACCGCTTGCGCGACTGGCACGCACAGTATCGGCGATGCAGCGCGTATGATTCAATACGGTGATGCGGATGCGATGGTCGCCGGTGGTGCCGAATATGCCACGACCGAGCTTGGCCTGGCCGGTTTTGCCGCAGCGCGTGCCTTGTCGACCCGTAACGACAATCCGCAGGCTGCTAGCCGTCCGTGGGATAAGGACCGTGATGGCTTTGTCCTGAGCGATGGCGCCGGTGCAGTGGTTCTTGAAGAATATGAGCATGCCAAAGCACGTGGCGCGACGATTTATGCCGAAGTGCTTGGTTTCGGTATGAGCGGCGATGCTTATCATATGACTTTGCCGGCATCCGGTGGCGAAGGTGCGGCGCGCTGCATGACAACCGCCTTGCATAATGCGCAGCTGGATCCAAGCAAAATCGACTATATCAATGCACACGGCACTTCAACGCCTGCCGGTGACCTTTGTGAAACCAGTGCGGTGAAATCCGTGTTCGGCGACCATGCTTATAAGTTGTGCATGAGTTCGACCAAGTCCATGACTGGACATGCGCTGGGGGCTGCTGGGGCGATGGAAGCGGTTTTCACCGCTTTGGCTCTGAAGGAGCAGATTATGCCGCCGACCATTAATCTGGATAATCCGGAAGAAGGGTGTGATCTGGATTATGTCGCGCATACGGCACGCGATGCTAAGATCGACTATGCGCTCTCCAATTCTTTCGGTTTCGGCGGAACCAATGCTACGCTGGTATTGGGGCGTGTGGACGCTTAATGCCGAATCATTTCAGGAAGTGTGTTTATGCCGACTAAGGACGCGCACAATGTGATCAGCCGTTGTGTTCCGCTGGCATCTGGACAGACCGTCGATTTAAGCCTTTTCCATCGCCTCAACCCCGAGCGCTATCCGGTTTTACTGGAGAGCGTCGCTAAGGGACAGTTGGGGCGTTACGACATCTTAATGGCGTTTCCTCAGGAGACTCTGCGTCTGGATTCGCCGCAAGGACAGCAGGCATTTATCGACCAGGTGCAATCCGCACTGGCTGAAAACGCTGTTGACGGTAGCAGCTTTGAACAATCTCTGCCGTTTAGCGGCGGCTGGTTTGCCTATTTCAGTTACGACTACGCCCAAGTGGTCGAACCGGTTCTGAAACTTCCGGAAAATCAATTTCCACTTGCTCTGTTGACCCGCATCCCGGCTGCTTTTATTTATGATCATCAGGAAGCGGCGCTGTTTCTGCTTGCGGAAAGTGATTTTGAAACCTGTCTGGATACCATGCAGGCCGATCTTGTAACGGTTCTAAAGTCTGCTGAAGGCCCAGTTCAGTATTCATGCGCCGAAAATTTGTGTGAGGAAGAAGACGCGAAGTTTTTGCAAGGCGTGGAATCGATTAAGGATTACATTCTGTCCGGAGACGTCTTTCAGGTAAATTTGTCGCGCGAGTGGAATTTTTCCTTGCCTTCCAGTGCCGATGCGGTTGATTTATATGACGCTTTGCGGGAAAACAATCCGGCTCCCTTTGCCTGTCTGGCCCGCTTGTCTTTGGGAGACGGTGAACCCTGGCATATTATCAGTTCATCCCCTGAACGTCTGGTCAAGTACCGATCTCCCTGGGTGGAAACTCGACCGATTGCCGGGACTCGGCGTCGCAGCGCCGATCCGGATGCCGATAAGGCTCTGATCGATGAGTTGATTGCTCACCCCAAAGAACGCGCTGAACATATCATGCTGATTGATTTGGAGCGTAACGATCTCGGGCGCATTTGTCAGCCGGGAACGGTTGAGGTCAATGAGTTGATGGTGATCGAATCCTACGAGCATGTGCATCATATTGTTTCTAATGTCCGCGGTAAGCTTCAGGAACATTTATCGCCTTTGGATATCATTCACGCGCTGTTTCCCGGGGGAACCATTACAGGTTGCCCTAAAGTGCGTTGTATGGAAATTATTGCCGAACTGGAGCAAATGCCGCGTGAAGCCTATACAGGCTCGCTTGGATACATTAATCGTGACGGTTCGATGGATTTGAACATTCTGATTCGAACTATGATGCATTACCCGCGCGAACACCATGCCGAAGTTCGTTTGCGGGCCGGAGCCGGCATTGTTGCCGATTCGCTTGCGGAGAATGAATTGACCGAAACCCGCCACAAGGCGAAAGGCCTGTTAAAGGCATTGCAGGTTATCTGAATGCATGTTCGGCCGATGACCTGGGTAAACGGTCTCCGTTGCGCGGAGCTGTCGGTGAGCGACAGAGGGTTGCAGTATGGTGATGGCTTCTTTACGACCGCGGTGATCGCTTGCGGGCAATTATTGAACTGGTCGGCACATTGGCGCCGAATCCGGAATTCAGCGGAACGTCTTGATTTTCCTGAAATCAGTGAAGCCCTGCTGATGGATGAGACGGCAAAAGCTTTTCAGGCGCTGAATGTTTCTTCCGGTCTGGCATCTCAAACTTGGATTTTAAAAATCCTGATTACCCGCGGAAGTGGGGGCAGAGGTTACCAGCCGCCATTGGAACCGAAGCTATCGCGAATTTTGCAGTTCAGTCGTTCGCCCGAGGATTTTGTCTGTTCCGAAGCGGCGGTTACCTTACCGATTCAGCCAAGTATTTCAATCGGAGTGTGTCGTACTAGAGCGGCGATTCAGCCGCAGTTGGCCGGCATCAAGCATTTGAATCGTCTGGAAAATGTTTTGGCGCGCGCCGAACTCGGCGCTGTTCCCGAGGGTATTATGCTGAACGGTGATAACGATCTGGTTGGCGGCACTCAATCCAACCTGTTTATCCTTAAAAACGGCTGTTTACTCACTCCTGAATTGAGCAAGTGTGGCGTAGAGGGAACGACGCGTTATCAGCTGATGAACTTAGCTCGAACCTGTTTTCGGGGAGGGCGGGAAGCGCGCCTGCAGCTGTCAGATCTGGCTGAAGCGGATAGTGTGTTTCTTGCCAATGCCGTGCGTGGTATCATGCCTGTTCGGTCGCTTGAAACGGCAACGGGTGTCTTAAGGTTTGCCAATCGTGAATTGAATGACTGGCAGGTGGCGTGGCAGAAATTTCAAAGTGAGAATGGTTTGGATTTATTGTCGGTTCGAAAAAATTCGGGACAGTAAACGAAAGTGTACTTTTAATGTCATCTGTGATTTTTGGCTTTAAATTTAAAGTAATGGATTTATATCGAGGTAAGAGGGCAGGTAGGTGAGAGGTTTTTTGAAATTCTTTACCGGCGCGAGTATTCTTCTGGCTCTGATTGCCGCGGCATTTATCTGGCAGGTTGATCAATTTCTGAATCAGTCGATTTCCGATAAACGCGTGCCTTTGACGATCAGCATCGAAGCCGGCAGTTCGGCGGCCAAGGTTGCTGAAGGCTTGCACCGTGCCGATTATTTGTCTCATCCCAGATGGTTTCTGTGGTATCTGAAAGCCAAGAAACAGACGAATCGAATCAAGGCTGGAGAACACCGTATTCAGCCGGATTGGAATGTCGAACAGTTGATGAAGCAACTGGTTTCCGGGAAGCTGGTGCAATATCCGGTTGCTTTGATTCCCGGAGAAACGTTTGTTCAGGCGTTGCAACAGATTCAGCAACAGGAAAAAGTGAAATCGGAACTTCCGATCGCCGAACCGGAAAAATTGCAGGCGGCATTCGGAATCGACAAACCGATTGACGAAAAATACCCCTATGCGAACCTTGAAGGATTCTTCGCACCGGAAACCTATCACTATGAAGCTGGCGACTCTGATTTACGCATTTTGCAAAGAGCGCGCCGACTTCAGGAGCAGGTTCTTGCCGAAGCGTGGACAGCGCGACAGGAAGGCCTGCCTTTGAAAACCCCATACGAGGTTCTGATTCTGGCATCAATCGTTGAGAAGGAAACTTCTATCGACGAAGAACTGTCTAAAGTGGCTGCCGTGTTTATCAACCGTTTGAGAAAAGGCATGCGTCTGCAAACCGATCCGACGGTTATTTACGGTATCGGCACTGACTATGACGGCGATATTCGCAGCAAAAACCTGCGGGAAAAAACGCCATACAATACTTATCAGATTGATGCTTTGCCTCCAACACCGATCGCTTTGCCGAGCAAAGCGGCGATTGAAGCTGTGCTGCATCCGGCGGATACTAAAGCGTTATATTTCGTAGCCGACGGTGATGGCGGCCATGTGTTCTCCAATACTTTGAGAGAGCATAATCGAGCGGTTAAGCGTTATTTGGCCAAATAATGCCAAGCGAGTAATCTAAATCCATTTGGCGGCCAAAAGGCCACACTTGACGGAAAGAAAATGAAAGGCCAATTTATTACCCTGGAAGGAACCGAAGGCGGCGGTAAATCGACCAATTTACGGTATATCCACACCTGGTTGCAGGAAAGGGGCATCGAGGTTGTCACAACCCGTGAACCGGGCGGTACGGAAATCGGCGAAGCCATTCGCGGTATTCTGCTTAACCCCGCATATACCTCAATGCAGCCGGAAACCGAATTGCTGCTGATGTTTGCCGCTCGCAGTCAGCATCTGCAGGAAAAAATTCTCCCGGCTCTGGAACAGGGGAAATGGGTAATTTCCGATCGTTTTACCGATGCTTCCTATGCTTATCAAGGCGCGGCCAGAGGGATGGATTACAGACGTATCGAACAGATAGAGAACTGGGTTCAGCAGGCCATTCAGCCGAATATGACTTTTGTCTTTGATCTGCCTATTGAAGTGGGGATGGCAAGAGTTGCCAGCCGTGGCGGAGCCATTGACCGGTTTGAAGAAGAGGATCGGTTGTTTTTCGAAAAAGTGCGTCAGGCATATCTGCACCGGGCGGAGCAAGCTCCCGAACGTTATCATGTGTTGGACGCGTCGCAACCTTTGGATAGAGTACAAAACTTGATCGAACGGCAATTAGGACAGTTATTGGCGGAAGCGGGACTATGAGCCGATGCGAAATTTATCCCTGGTTGCAACCTGCATGGCAGCGCTGGCAAGCACTTAGCAGCCGTTTGGGGCACGCATACTTAATCTCCGCCCTACCGGGAATCGGCATGGAACCCTGGATTCGCAATCTGGCTAAAACGGCTTTATGTCCAAATTCTGCGACTCATGCTCAAACGGCCTGCGGACAATGTTCCAGCTGTCATTTATTCGATACCGATCAGCACCCGGATTTTTACCATTTGCATCGGTTACCGGACAAGAAAGAGATTGGAGTCGATCAAATCCGCGAGTTTATCTACCGTCAGCAGGAAACCGCGCATCAGGGCGGTTATAAAGTCGCCTGGATTGAAGGCGTTGAAAACCTGAATTTGTCGGCCTTTAACGCTTTGTTGAAAACGCTGGAAGAGCCGGGTGAACGCAGTCTGTTTTTATTGAGTTGCCATCAGGTTGCGGATTTGCCGGCGACCATTAAGAGCCGCTGCCAGCAAGTCCATTTACCGACACCGCCGCTGGAAGTCGCCAATCAATGGTTAAGCGAACAATGCCCGCAGATGGATCAGGCCTTGCTGAAACGTGCTTTGCGTATGAATTGGGGCGCACCGCTGAGTGCGTTGCAATGGATCAACGATGGTAAATTTGACGAAGATCGGCAATGGAACGATGCTCTGAAGCAGCTGCAGAGCGGCAAAAAAAATGTGGTTCAGGTTTGTGCGCAATGGCTCAAGTGGCCGCAACCGGAACAGGTGTTTGATTATTTTTATCAATGGACGGTCGGTTTTGTCCGCCATCAGGTGTATGCTCGCAATACGCCATGGCAAGCGGATACTCTGCAAGCGGCATTGAAATTTCAACAAAATGTATTGACCGCGAAATCTTTCTGGAGTCGCAATGCCAATAAGGAACTGGTTCTGGAAAACCTGTGTTTACAGTGGCTTGCACTGCAACGGGGAGAGCAGGACAATTCGGTTTTTCATTCTCGATTTAATAGAGGACAATTGATTTGATTGTAGATTCCCACTGTCATTTGAATATTTTGCCAACCGATGAATTGGGTTCGATTGAGGAAATTATCGAACGGGCCGAATCTTTAGGGGTGGAGCGGATGATGTGTATTGCAATCGGTCCTGAGCAATGGCACGAGGTTTTACAGCTTGCGGAGAAGCATCCTCAGGTATTTGCTGCGATTGGTGTTCACCCCTGCGAACCGGAAGAAGTTGTGATCAGTGATGAAGCGCTGATTGAAGCGGCTTCGCATCCGAAGGTTCTGGCAATTGGTGAAGTGGGGTTGGATTACTTTCATTTCGATGCGGAAAACGATATGAGCTGGCAGCACGAGCGCTTTCGTCAGCAGATCCGCATTGCCAGACAGTTGCAGAAGCCGCTGGTGATTCACACACGCAATTCGACCGATGATTGCCTGAGAATTTTGCAGGAAGAGGGCGCCGAGGAAATTGGCGGAATCATGCACTGTTTCGTTGAAGATAGAGAGGTTGCGGAAAGAGCCATGAAACTCGGTTTCTATATTTCTTTCTCCGGTATCGTAACCTTCAAAAACGCCAGAGAATTAAAGCAGGTCGCCGCTGAAGTGCCTCTGGAGCGAATTCTGGTGGAAACCGATTCTCCATATCTGGCACCGGTGCCTTACCGGGGCAAAACCAATCAACCGGGTTATACCCGCTATGTGGTTGAAGAGATCGCGCGCCTGAAAAACCTTCCTGCCGAAACTGTGGCCGAGGCGACCAGCGACAATTTTAAACGTCTGTTCCATTTGCAAGCGTTGTGATGTTTCCATGAGACAACTTGCCGATTCCACCACCGTATCAACAGTCGATTTAAACGGCCGGGACTATTCCTGGCGACGGATTTACGAGTTGGTGCTGCAGCATAAGCCGGCACTGATCAAAGCGCATTTCATTGCATTTTTTGCAATGCTGGTGACGGTGCCGCTTCCTCTTTTACTGCCGCTTCTGGTGGATGAAGTTTTACTGGACAAGCCCGGTTTTATCGTGGAAACACTCAATCGCCTGGTTTCGGAAGCCTGGCATGGCCCGGTTTATTACATTCTTGCCATTACGGTTATTACGATTTTTCTGCGCTTTCTCGGCCTGGTTTTCGGTGTCTGGCAGGTTCAGCAGTTTACCGTAATTGCCAAGGATGTGACTTACCGTATCCGTAAAGACCTTTTGCAACGGGTGCAAGGCGTGGCGATGGCTCAGTACGAAACCATGGGGAGCGGCAGTGTTTCCGCCACGATGGTGAATGATGTCAATACCATAGATACGTTTCTGGGAACCACCGTCGGCAAGTTGATCATTGCGGTTTTCTCTTTGATCGGGGTGACGTCGGTTCTCTTGTGGTTGCACTGGCAACTGGCTCTGTTTATTCTGTTTATGAATCCGGTGGTAATTTACTTTACGATGCGTATGGGTCGTAAGGTCAAAACGCTCAAGAAAGATGAAAACAACGCCGTTGACGCTTTTCAGCAGGCTTTGATCGAAACGCTGGATGCTTTGCAACAAGTTCGTGCCGCGAATCAGGATCATTCTTTTTTTGAACGCATTCGCGGCCGTGCCGAAACCATTCGCAGCAGTTCGGAAGCCTTTACCTGGAAAAGCGATGCCGCCAGCCGTTTTTCCTTTATGATTTTTCTGATCGGTTTTGATCTGTTTCGTGGCGCCAGCATGTTGATGGTGGTGTTTTCCGGACTGTCGATCGGTGAGATGATGGCGGTGTTTGGTTACCTGTGGTTTATGATGGGACCGGTGCAGGAGGTATTGGCGATTCAATACGGTTACAGTGCAGCCAGTGGCGCTTTGCAGCGAATTAATGATGTACTCGACCTGGATCAGGAACCACAATATCCGAACAAGGTGAATCCGTTTAATACGGATCGGGCGATTCAGGTCCGAGTCGAAGACCTTTCGTTTGCTTATCCCGGCAAGGATGAAAATGTCCTGAATCGGTTGAATTTCGAGATCAAGCCGGGAGAAAAGCTTGCTCTGGTGGGGGCCAGCGGCGGCGGAAAGACCACTCTGGTGCAGTTGTTACTCGGTTTCTACGAACCGAAAGAAGGGCGCCTGTTTTATGATGGTGTTCTGATGGAAGAGATTGGCCAAAGCTGTGTCCGTCAGCATGTTGCCACGGTGTTGCAGCACCCGATGCTGTTCCATCAGTCGATTCGTTTTAATCTTACTTTGGGACAGGATATTCCCGAGGAGAAATTGTGGCAGGCGCTGGAGCAGGCTCAATTAGCAGATAAAGTCCGAGAGTTGGATGAGCAATTAGACTCGATTGTCGGGCGCAACGGTATCAAGTTGTCCGGCGGCCAGCGCCAGCGTCTGGCGATTGCACGCATGATTCTTCAAGACCCGAAAGTCGTGATTATGGACGAGGCGTCGTCGGCTTTGGATATGGAAACCGAACGCCAGCTCTACGTCGATTTAGCGCCGTTCCTTGAAGGTAGAACGACCTTGATTGTCGCGCATCGCTTGAGTTCGATCCGTCAGGCGGATCGTATTCTGGTCTTCGAAGACGGCCATATTATCGAGAGCGGCAGCCACGATGAACTGATGGCGCAACAGGGAACTTATCATAAGTTGTATCGATAGCCCGAATCGGCACAAAGACAGCATGAAGCCGGTTAATTTGCCGGTTTTTTACTGCTGCAAAGATGTCATTTTGGAGCCAATCATTTTGTCAGCAAAACCTGCGTTCAGCGATGTTCGGAAAATTGGAACGTACTGTCCTGCTGATGAATGATGCGCTGTCAACTAACCTGTTTTTTCATTTTCCTATTTTTTATTTTTTCGGATCGTCCGCATGATTCCATTTGATGAGCTGGCAGCTTTTGCTTTGATCGGCGTATTTCTCGCTCTGGCACCGGGCCCGGATAATTTATTCGTCCTGATGCAGTCCGCACTCTATGGAAGGAAAGATGGAGTGTTGTTGGTTCTGGGATTGTGTACCGGGCTGGTTGTCCATACTCTGGCGGTGGCTCTGGGGGTGGCGGCATTGCTGAAAACCTCGGAAGCGGCATTTGCCATCTTGAAAATTCTGGGCGCACTCTATTTGCTGTATCTCGCTTACCAGGCTTATCAGGCATCGACGAATGGGCTTCGGGATGGACGGCATTCTCCGCTCTCGGCGAGTCAGTTGTATCGCAGAGGGATTTTTATGAATCTTACCAATCCCAAAGTATCGGTTTTCTTTTTGGCTTTTTTACCGCAATTTGCGCACATTGAATATGGTCCGGCCAGTTTGCAGATTTTGCTTTTGGGAGCGATTCTGATATTGGTGACGTTTATTGTTTTCAGTGGAATTGCACTATTGGCAGGAAGCTTCGGGGAACTGGATCAAGCAAAGGCCGCAAGCTCTGATGTATATGAATCGCATGACAGCCTTGATCCTGTTCGGGCTGGCGTTGCACCTGATACTTTCGGATATGGGAAGTTAGGAAACGGTTTTGGAATTATCCGTAAAACCGATAAGAGAGAAGCAACCCGAAAAAAGTGTTTGAAGCTGGGGGAGGAAGTTGTTGGAGAGGATGTTTGGGTAAGAAGGCCTTGATCATTTCTGAGCCGACAAATTTCCCTCTGGTTTGCTCAAAGGGAAACTGACGGTTCAGTTTTCGGGAGAAGTTATTTTGAGCTGGCTTCGATTAAAGCTTGCAGTCCAGTTCATACGCGACTTTCATGGTATTCTCCAGCAGGGTGGCGATGGTCATAGGTCCGACGCCGCCCGGTACAGGAGTAATCCAGCTGGCTTTTTCCTTGGCGACGTCGTATTCCACATCTCCGACAAGGCGGCCGTCTTCCATTCTATTGATCCCGACATCGATCACGATAGCGCCCGGTTTAATCCACTCTCCTTTGACCATCTCCGGAATCCCGACTCCGACAACGACCAAGTCCGCCTTGGAAACTTTTTCCGGTAAATCCTTGGTTGCACTGTGGCAAACCGTGACGGTCGCTCGGGCATTTAGCAGCTCCAGAGTCATGGGAACGCCGACAATGTTCGATGCGCCGACAACAACGGCGTCCAGACCGCGTAAAGGGATTCCGGTTTTTTCCAGCATGGTCATGACTCCATGAGGGGTACAAGGGGCTAATTGAGGCATGCGATTCGCCAGGCGGCCGACGTTATAAGGGTGAAAGCCGTCAACATCTTTACATGGATGGATGCGTTCGATGATCTCTTCAGGGTCGATATGATCCGGAACAGGTAATTGCACGATAATACCGTGAACCTGATCGTCAGCATTTAATTTATCGATCAAGGCCAGAACGTCTTCTTGGGTTGTTTCCGTCGGAAGCACTTCCGAAACGTCGTTAAAACCGGCTTTTTCGCAGGCTAGTTTTTTATTGCGCACATAGACTTGAGATGCCGGGTCTTCGCCGACCATGATAACCGCCAAGCCCGGACGTGGGTTTCCTGCGGCCACTTGACGTTCAACTTCCGAGCGAATCGATTCGCGTACTTCCAAAGCAATTGCCTTACCATCAAGAATCTTTGCTGACATAATCAGTTTCCTAAATAATAAAATGATTTAAGTACCTCGGATCTCTTGGTGAAATGTTGGCATTTCCTTGAATCCGTGAGGTTTTACAAACGTTCTATGATAACCGATTTTTTCCATGCCAGCCCTGGCGAATCGTCAGTTAAATGTTTCACTGCGAAGAGGACAAGGAAATCAAACTGCTGTCTGCGAGTTCTATTTGTTCTCAGGAAGGAGAGGCGTTTGAAGAAAGCATTCTGTTGGCAGCACTGTTTTTACCCGCTTGTCTCTGAACGCCTGCGAGGATTGAAAAAGACTTTTTGATCGAATTTTAATAGAATCAATATCTTAAGTTCCGATTGCCCCGAGTCGGGCTATAGCCCAGAAAATACGCGGGCTAGGCCAATTTTGAAAAGTTCAAAAAAAATTAAAAAAAATGTATTTTTGCAGTTGACAGTCCAGAGGGTGGTCTATACAATACGCCACATCTTCTGACGGAGTGTAGCGCAGCTTGGTAGCGCACCTGTTTTGGGTACAGGTGGTCGGGGGTTCAAATCCCTCCACTCCGACCAATTTCTTATTAACTTGATGCACTTTTTGGTCAGGTTAATGCCACAAGGTTCGATAAAGCGCCCATAGCACAACTGGATAGTGCATCGCCCTTCTAAGGCGAGGGTTTCAGGTTCGAATCCTGATGGGCGTGCCATTTTCATGGTATGCACGTCATATCTACTATGGCGGATGTAGCTCAGTTGGTAGAGCCCAGGATTGTGATTCCTGTTGTCGCGGGTTCGATCCCCGTCATTCGCCCCATTTTCTTTCTCTGTTTATTTCCTCTTGCTTTTTCGACTGCCTTTTAATATCGCCTATTCCGGCATGTTTTCAGGGAATTCGTTTAAAAAACGTCTGACTTCCTGTGCTGGCAGCGGTTTGCTGTAATAGTAGCCTTGGAAATTCGAGCAACCTAATTCCTTTAAAAAACGAATTTGCTGAAGCGTTTCAGCGCCTTCTGCAAGTAAATCAAGGTCGAGACTGTTTGCCAGGGCAATGATTGCACGAACGATCGCTTCGTCTTCTTTGTCTTCAGGCAGACCATCGACAAATGATTTATCTATTTTCAATTTGGAAATAGGAAGTTTTTTCAGATAGGCGAGGGAGGAATACCCGGTCCCGAAATCGTCCAGCGACAAGGTAACGCCCAGTGCCTCGATTTGCCGAAGTACCTCGATCGTATACTCTGGATTTTCCATTAATTCGCCTTCTGTGACTTCCAGTTCGATACGGGAGGCGGAAAAAGGTGCATCTTTGATTAAGTTGTCGAGAAATTCGATAAAATCTTCCCGAAGCAGTTGTTTCATATTCAGGTTCAGGGCGAGGCGTTCCGGAGCTACCCCTTGTTCAATCCATTTGGAAAAATCCTGGAAAGCCCGCCTCATTACATAGCGATCCAATTCGACAATACTGCCGGTTTTTGCCGCAACCGGGATAAATCGATCCGGTGTGACGAAACCGAGATTCGGACTGATCCATCTGACCAGAGCTTCAAGGCCGATGATTTTCCGGTTCGGACGGTTAATTTGCGGCTGGTAGTAAACGACAAATTCTTCTTTCTGGATACCGGTTCGGATATTTGCTTCCATATTCAGACGTTCAAACGCCTCTTCGGTCATTTCTCTTGAGTAGTATTGGAAGTTATTACGTCCGAGATTTTTGGCGCGATACATA
The DNA here is from genome assembly GCF_963677875.1 of Thiomicrorhabdus sp. Lineage (NCBI taxonomy): Bacteria > Pseudomonadati > Pseudomonadota > Gammaproteobacteria > Thiotrichales > Piscirickettsiaceae > Thiomicrorhabdus > Thiomicrorhabdus sp. Next base: position 211,560 of record NZ_OY782567.1, read on the forward strand.
GCGGCGTCGGCGTTTTTTAAGAGGTCAGTCGGCGTCATGCCGTTGTCGGGATAGATGCTGATCCCGATGCTGCAGCCAAGATGCAGTTGGTGATGGTTTACAGTGATGGATTGACGTAAGCCCGAGATGATGCGGTCGGCAAGGTGGGAAGCATTTTGTTCTTCGGTGAGGTCTTCGATCAGAATTGTGAATTCATCGCCACCAAGACGTGCCAGAGTATCGCTGGCGCGAACCAGTAGTCTGAGGCGGTTGGCGACGGCTTGAATGACTTTGTCGCCGACATTGTGTCCTAAGGAATCGTTGACTTCTTTAAAGTAGTCAAGGTCGATGAAAAGCATGGCCAGTTTTTTATGATTGCGTTCAGCTTGTTTGATGCTGTGCGTCAGGCGATCATTGAGCAGAGTCCGGTTGGCCAGATTTGTCAGCGAATCGTGGTTAGCGAGGTATTGCTGAATATTTTTCTGGCTCTCGAGTTCTTCCTGTTGCTGGATGGTTTTTGTGACATCGGTGTTGAAACCGACGAAGCGAACGGGCTTGCCGTCTTGATCGAACTGGGCTTTGCCTCGCGAGGTGATCCACAGCCAGCGGCCGGATTTTTCCTGCATTCGGAAGGTGTTTTCATAAACGCCTTCTCCTTTGCTTTCGAGATAGCGTTTGATTTGATATTGTGCTTTGTCGAGATCGTCCGGATGGATGCGTTCCAGGCATTGGGTGGATTTTCTTGCAACCTTGGTCCGAAGTTCCCCAGGTTGGAAGCCGAGCATGCTTTCATAACGTTCGGAAAGGTAGAGTTCGTCTGTTTGCAGATTCCAGTCCCAAAGCCCGTCGAGAGTTCCGTCTACGGCCAATTGAAAGCGTTCGGTAGCCATTTGCAAGGCATCACTTTTATTCAGCAGTTCCTGCCGCGATAGTCGAGTGGCCTGAATCATGTGGTTCACGGTTCTGCTTAAAGCTTGAATTTCGTTCGGCCCCCTGACGGGAGCGCAGTTCAGCGGTAATCCGTCCGCATCGCGTCGCATGATCGCTTCGATGATCTGTGTGAGAGGTTCGAGCAGATACATGCGCATTAAAAGGAATAAGGTGCCGACCAAAAGAATGGAAATTGCCAGCGTTGTCAACAGATTGCGCATCAAAAGCTGCTTGAGTTGCAAGCGAAACTCGTGGTCGGAAACAACGATTTTCAGCTTTCCAATAGGTTGATCTAGGTGATTGACCAGCGCTTTTTCCAATGAAAAATAGGCTTGCTCTATTTGACGGCGTTGTTGGGAATCATTCGGATCATAGTCGACGACCTGCCAATCGGCATTGCGAATTTTACCTTTGATATAGGGCTTTCCGCCAAGTAGCTTGGTCATGTTGCTGTCTTCGAGAATCATGGCAAACAGCTGTCGGTGTTTGACTTCGCTACCAATGAATTTTTGGTATTCGTTGACCGAATAGGATGAAATCAGATCCTTGACGTGATCTTCAGTGGTTAGCAGAGTGTCTTGCACATTGGTTTTGAGTTCCTGGTCAATGCGCTGTTTTTCGGCCTGATAGGAGAAGAAGGTGGAAATTGACATGATGATCAGAACCGACAGGACAATAATCAGCCCTGAACTGGTATAAATCGAATTGATCGGTTTTCGTTTTAATTTCATCATGGTGTTTTGTGGGTGATTCCCAGTACGTTACGTTTAATAAGTGGCATTAAAACATCAATATTTTCTGCGGAGACGGCCAGAACCGAAAGTTTGATCTCCTGTTTGACCGGCTTGCCTTCCCAATGGTCTTCCAGTGCCTGAACGGCTTTTTCTCCCATCAGAAAAGGTTGTTGCATGGCTGCTCCGACCAGTTGCTTTTGTGGGATGAGTTCTAAAAACTCCGGTTCGGCATCAAAGGTGAGCAGCAGGATCTGCCCCTGTTTGCCCGAATCCCGAATTGCGTCCAGAGCGGCCTGGTAGCGATCGGAACCTTGAAGCCAGATTGCTCTGAGGTCGTGAGTGTTCTGAATCAGGCTCAGGCTGTAATCGTAGGTTTCTTGGTAAGAAAAGTTTTTTTGCTGGCGGATGCCGGAACCTTTGATTCCCGCTTCGTCCAGTGCTTTTAGAAAGCCCGCCGTTCTGGCTTTGCCGTTTCTGCGCGCTTGGGGTATGGCAATGATTCCGACGCTGCCGTCCAACCAGTTCAACTGGCGCATTTTGATTGCTAATACTTTGCCGATTTCATAAGCGCCCTGATAATTATCGGACGAGATATAACTGATGAATTTTCCATTGTCTGTTCCGATATCGGCAATTACGGCAGGAATGCCGGCCTGTTGGGCAAATTCCAATATGGTGGCGCATGCCGAAGAATTGGTCGGGGAAACGATCAGGCCGGTTAAGCCGCTGTGAATGGCTTGAATGGTATTTTGCAGTTCTTTTTTTGCTTGGTTGTGTGCGCTGTAGATTCGTACGCTATAACCGAGCTGATTTGCCTTTTGCAGGATGCCTCTGCTCATGATTTCCCAGAAAGGTATGCGGATGTCGGAAACCAGATAGGCAATGGTTTTTCTCTCGTCGGGAATCTTTTCAGGGGGCGGCGAGGCTTTGGCGACGAGACCCGCCCAGCCGGATTGGGGCAGAGTGGCCAATAATAATAGAACGCAGAAGGTGTTTTTCATGCCGAGGTACCAGTTTCCTTTGTGTAACAGTAACGGCTTATCTGGGAAAACTTTATAGAGGTAATGGAGCTTTATTTGCTAAATACCGGAGAAAGGCAACATGAGTTTTCCAGGAGGTGCTTCCGTGTGATGCACGCAGATCTGCTTAAGCTTCCATGGCAAGACGACTGGATAGAGTAGATTTTCTTATGGCGGCCATCGCTTGTTTGGGATTTGCGTGCAAAAAATGGCGAAATTGGAATTGGTTGACAGGCTGAAAAAGGGCGTCGGATGTCAATACCATCCGACAACAAGAGGAGGGAACAGAAAAAATTGACAAGATAAATCAACTTATCAAGCGTTGTTTTCTGACTTTCATTATGCATTCGAATGGTGCTTGGATAGATGATTTGGGTCAATTTGCAGTGCTTCTACGCAAAATAGAGCAATTGTGTGCATGCAGTGTTAAATATCGGGCCTGACCATGAAGTGTGCTATATTAGATTTCACTAATAGTGTTTATTGGGGGGAATAAATATGTTTGATCCCATCGTTGAGTTGTCGGATTCGAGTTTTATCCTTTTGGCTTTGGGGGAAGGAGCAAAACCGACATTTAAGGCGGTCCACAGTGACCGAGCATTTTTATCGGCTTTAGGGGATGAAATGATCTATCCTGAAAAGTCGCAGTTTGTTCGTTTTCAAGTTATCCCGGCCAAGGATATTTTTTCACTGAATTATCCGGGAACGCATTTTGATCATGTTCTCGAAGCGATCGTTAAAAATCTCATGCTTGGACAGCATGTGGAAGAGGTGGTCAGACTTTAGGTCCGATACCGAACATGCGTGCGAGGAATCTGAAAAAGACAAATATCGCAACCGCCATCCAGAGGTAGACAAACCATTTAAGTGCTTCGTAGAGCGATCTGAAATTATCCGCCTGTGAGGACAATCCTTCGACTGTCAGCATGCCGTTTTCGGCTGTCGATAATGCCTGCAGGGCAACGATCAGAAAAATCGCGCCGAGCAGTGCGCCGCCAAACCAGGTTATTTTGCTCCAGATATCCATTTGTTCTGCCTTTCTCAAAGTTTGCTCAGGTGTGTAGTCTATCGACAGCCGGGCTGGAAATAAAGCCCTATTGCCCGGTATCCTGTGCCTCAAAACAGTCCGAAGAATCCGGAGTCTTTGGATTCTTCTTTTTCTTCATTCAGCAGAGTGTAAATGCCAGGGCGTTCGAGGTAGAGTTTCCAGCGCTGTATTGTTTTGGCGTCAAAGTTTTTGCCCGAGGTATTTTTCTGACCATTGACCAGATAGCCGTTGGTTTCGTTAAATTTATAAATCACCATCAGATCCGTGCGTTTCTTCAAGGGAAACGCAACTTTGATTTCATTGTCCAGTACCAGTGGAGAACCGCCGTTTTCAGGTGTGTACAGCAAGACCATATGCGGTTCCATGCTTGGAAGCTTGCGGACATACGCCAGGTTCAGAGAACGGACCGGAATGTTCAGATTCCGTAAGGCGGTGTATTTGGCAATCGAGTAATCTTCGCAATCTCCGGCGTCTTTCGCGAGAAATTCAAAAGGCGTTGCCCAGTAATCTTCTTTTCGCCAGAGAGCGAAATCCGAACTGTAGGGCACTTCGTTAAATTCCCGGTTGACGAAAATGACTTTCTCACCTTCTGATAATTTTGCTGCACGTTGTATGACGTTATTCCAGGTTTGCAGGCGTTTGGGGGCGAAATAGCCATAGGTTTTTTCCGAGTCACGGATAACCTCGTCGGAAATCAGATTGGGTTTGCGTTCTTCACGATAAGATGAACAGCTGGAGAGAATTTGTGAACCGAGCAGAATCATGGTAAGAGCGCCGAAAAAACTACGGTTTTTTTTGAGCTGAAGCATAGGTGTTATCGGGTCTCCGGAAATACGAGCAGGCAGTTGTAATTAGCCTATACTTTACCGCAAATCGTTTTGTCACGGAAAAGAAACCTTCGACATAAAGTGGTGAGGGCAGATCGGCTGGCGAATACAGAGGTGGGATTCATCCGGCCGGAAATGTCAGGTCAACTGTCTGGATGCGAAATGCGCGGCTCCCAGAAGCGGGGCTTCCGGATCGTCGACGATGCGCACCGGAATCTGTTCAATCGCGTGTTTCATTCGTCCTTTGTCCAGGAAGCCTTGCATGAATGACCCGCTTTCCAGAGCGGGTCGAATTTTAGGTGCAATGCCACCCGCGATATAGATGCCGCCGAGCGGCAGGGTTTTCAGGGCAAGGTTTCCTGCTTCCGCACCGTAGATTCGGCAGAAGAGTTGCATGGCTTGCTGACACAAGGAATCCTGTTGTTTTAGCGCAGCCTGACTGATGATCGCATTGCGGTCGCCCTGTTGCATCAAGGCTTCGAGTGCGGGGGAGGCGGTAGCGAAATCAATGCTCTTCAGGAAATCGTAGAGGTTGCCGAACCCGTCGCCGGAGAGAATGCGTTCCATGCTGACATGACCGTTGAAACGGTTTCTTAAAAACGTCAGTAACTGGTCTTCGAGTTGGTTTTGCGGAGCAAATTCGCAGTGTCCGCCTTCTGTGGGCATGGCATGATGTTCGCGACCGTCAAAAAAGAGAATGGCTTCGCCAAGTCCGGTGCCTGCGGCGATGACGGCAAGATGGCCGGGTTTTTCCTGCGCCTGTCGGTTGAGTTCGTGGAAGCGATTTAAGCGCAGAATTCCGTAGGCTGCGGCTTCCAGGTCGTTCAGCAGGTGAACCCGAGGAATGCCCAGCTCTTCAGAAATTTCTGCTGCATCGATGATCCAGGGTAGGTTGGTTGTGATGCAGCGTTGCGATTTGATCGGACCGGCGATCCCGAAGGTGGCGGATTCGATCTCTTTGTCGTCTCCAAGGAATTCAATCAATAGATCTTCAAATCGTGTGTGGCGTCCGCTTGGGAAAACCGCCTTGCGAATTTCTTCAAGTTGGGCGCCGTCGTTGTTATAAAGGGCAAGAACCGTTTTGGTTCCGCCAACGTCACCGGCAAGAATTCGAGCCATAATCATCTCCTTCGGAAAGGGCATCGGAAATCGGATTGAATGGTTAATTTTCTTTATGTAAAAAACAGAAAGCGTCCACGATGGCATTGGCGACTTCATGCGGGGCGGAATAATAAAATTCCTGCCATGCCTGTTCGCGTTTGCCTTCGTAAGCGATCATTTCATTTCCGGGTCCGGATAACCAGCGTAATCTGACGGCGTGGCCGAGTAGCACATCCAGAAACATTGAATCGTGGGTGTGCATGTCGGGGTTGGCCTGCATAATCAGGCCAAGCACCATAAGCGCTTCGTAATAGAGGCGACGCACTTCCGGCACCGGTGTTTTATTAAGCAGATGGTCGACTTTATCCTGGAAGAGTTTTTCGCCACGTGTCATATTGGCGCTAAGAGCGTGATCCAGTCGGCGTTTCGGATTCCATTGGTCGCCGATGATCAAACCTGCGGTTTGATTGACAACATCCCAGACACCTTCATAGAACCCATCCGGGTAACGGCCGATACTGCCGTTGATCTTGCGCCATTCGTGCCAGTCTCCGGCCTGCCCTAGTTCGGGGTTCATGTTCGGTTCGAACTGGGGAAGTTTAAGGTCTTGATCACGGTGATCGAATTTCATCAATTCTTGCTGATACAGCTCTTCCTGAATGTCGGCGTAATGGACTAAAACATATTCAAGCGCTTGAGAGATTTCGTGCGGAGCCTGATTCATCAGCAGATCTAGCGCATCATCGGCGCTGCAATGTTCTTGTGCATGACGCACGTGACCGGCGAGAAGCTGTAGCAATTGTCCGGTACGGATTAGCGTCATGTTGTTGAGAAGTTCGGGGCGCGAACGGATCATCAAGCCCAGATTCAGTACCAGTTCCTGCGTTAATATTTGCGCTCTCTGGTCATCCGGGTTGAATTCTTTGATGATTCTCAGAATTTCATCCGCACCGGCCGGTTGTCTGAATGTCGAATGTTTGCTGTATTGGCGGGAAACACTCAAGGCGATTTTGCGTACTAGAATTTCGGTAACGGCACCTTCAAGGTTGATATCGTGTTTTTCCAGCCAGGCCGCTGCGCGACGCGTAATGTTCCAGTCATTGAATTCTCCCGCACGGAGATACACTTCTTCCATCAGTTTGCGCAGGTTGCATGGATGGCCGTCCGAATCTTTAAGGCCGGTATCAAATGCTTCGCCATGACGATTGAAGAGAATTTCCAGAAGGGCGAATTGATCCCGCAAACTTGTGAGGTGAATTAATTGCGCAATCAGTGCTTCGTCGCTCCACTGGCCGCAGGAGACAAGATCCAGTTGAGATTCACTTGTTTCCTCGATCGGATGCAGCACCAGACAGGGAGTGCTGTGCATCAGTTGTTCGTTTTTGTTACCGGGCGCCTGTTCAAGGTAATGCAGACTGCGCTTTGCCGAGGTTGGTAAAAAATTTTTCAGCATGCCCAGCTTGATGGGGATATCGTCAAACCGGCCGTGGCGGCATTCTTCCATAAACTCCAGAAGGGCGCGGCTGCCGCCTCGACTGAGCATGCCTTGATTGACGACCATAACAACGATTGGCCGGCCAGGGAGGTTCCATTGCCGGTAAATATAGCCCATTTCCATCTTCAGACGTTTTACCAGCATCCGGTTGTCCTGAGTCAGGTAGAAGTCGTGACGGTTCAGGAATTGCGGCTGGAAGAGGTATCGATCGCCTTCATATTCGTAGACGCAAGAAGTGGTCAAGCCTCTCGGATTACGGTGCGGGCGGCCGCTTAACTCCAGGCGGTCGCAACGTCCCAGCCATTCGAAGGCATCGGCAAGCGAACTGGCCTGTAGGACATGAATCGGTTTCAGCTCGTCAAGTGTCTGGGTGACCAGACCGTATTCGTGCAGTTTGTCGCGTACCTGATCGTCTTCTGCAATCAGGGAAAATTGAATCTGTCTACCTAGATTCCTACCGATGCAGCTATGACGTCCGAGCGGATCGATATCCTCGACATCCAACAGACCGTCTTGGATCAATGCGCCCAGCGTGTACAGGCTTTGCGCCCAGACAAGCGGGATGTTTTCGTTGGGTTCGCGTATTTGCGAGCCGGGTTGCTCCCGTTCGGCCTCGATTTTGTCCAAGGGGACATAATAGAGTTCCGGAAGTAGTTTTTGGCCGTTTTGTTCCACCAGCAGGTTTTCGAGTTTATTGCGATATTCTGCGGCGGCTTCCTGCTGATCGGTAAAGAGATAGTGCAAGAGTAAATAGGTGAAAAACAGCGGCCATTCGCATTCGATATGCTCGAATTGTTTCATTTCTTCCGGTTCGTAGTGCAATCGGTTGTGGTCTTCGTTGGCCGCCTGATGTCCATCTCGCAAGAAGCGTTTGCAGCCATAACGTCCGGATAGTTTGCCGATCACTTCGTCGAGGGTCTGTTCGACCAGGTCGGAATTCTCGACGGCAAAAGCCGGAAAGCCGACGACGCTGAGAGTCGCTGCATCAACTTCCTTGGAGAGTGATTCGGAAGGCAAGGCGGCTTCCAAAGTAATGCGTGCGCGCGCAATTTCATCCGGGATGACATGAATGACGCTGCTTTCCCCACCTTCAGAACCGAAGCAATTAAAACCATCCATTGCTTCCAGAGCCGCTTTGGCCATACCGACAGAGCTACTGTTGACTTCTGCAATTCCGTGGTTGATCTTGTTGCCTCTTTCCCAGATGCCGTAATCGGGGGTGCGGTAGGCGCGGCCGATGTAGTGGACCAGGTTTTGGATAAATTGAACCTCGTCCATGGAAAAAACGATTCGTAACCCGGATGCGGTCATTTGCGCCAGCATTAAAAGATATAAACTGGTGGCATCCAGCTGCAGGTGTCCCCATTCATCATCTCCGACAACCGGGTCGCCGGTTGCTGTAGCGTATTTGGCATGCAAAGCTTCTAACGGGTCTTGAGAGTATTTGAAGGCCTCCACTTTATGCGACTGTTTCATCATGGCGGTCAAAAGGCCGCGCATCAGTTTGACAACGCTCTGTTCCAGCAAAACGGCGCGTCCCTGCGTATCATCGACGCGGCGATAGGCTAATCCGAGACCCCAGGCGGCAAGAATGCTGTAGACGTTATCTCGAACCCAGGCATCGGTGTAGTCACCGTGGGCGGTAATGGCTGTGCTGGCGGGGAGCAGGCCGGTAATCGGATTTTGCCGAGCGAGAATGATGTCTGAAACTTGTTGGTAGTAGCGGTCTAATGTTGGCAAAACGTCATTGTTCATAGTGTTTCCTATCTATCCTGATAGTTTCCGTGTTTAGGGTGGATGTTAGGGAATCTTTAATCTTTTAAGAGGCGTTTTTCGGCAAAGAAATCCAAACGGGATTCTGTTTGCGGAGAATGCTGCTTTCAATCGAGTGTTTCGGCGGTACCGTTTATTTTTTATTTACCGAAGCGCTTAAAAAGGGGCTTGGGATTGGGGGCGTTTGCACGCCGTTCAATCAGTGGTCAGGCCGAACGAGCAGGTTTTCAGATGTAAAGTGGCTCCGGAGAAATCTTGCTTTAATAATAGCAGAGACTCTGGAATGGTAAAGGCCAATTTCCTGAGATTTGTAAACGAAAATATCTGAAAGGATTGTTTGAGTCGGCTGGCAAATGACAAAACGGCAACAAAGGTTGCAACAGCCGTGCAGATAATTTTGAAAAAGGAAAGAATGGATGGGCGGGGATTGTGGGCATTGAGTAGGATGAAATGTAATTTACCCCTGTTAATTATGCAATCAGGTGATAACGGATGAAACTCGATAAAACGGGGTGAATGGCTGATAAGCCCATGAATACGTTATTGTAGGTATAAAAAAGCCCGTATGAAACGGGCTTTTTGGGAAAATTGGTGGAGCTGGGGGGAGTCGAACCCCCGTCCGCAAAGCCGCCATCTAAAACTCTACATGCTTATTTGGTCTATTGCTTTAACTTGAGTGCTGCCCGACCAGCAGGGATCACACTAAGCGAGTTTGTAAAGTTTGATGTCGGCTACCCAAACACGCAGCAGACACGATCCTCTGTAAGTCGATACAGACTAGGGGCCAGAGGCAACTGGCCTAGCCTGCACTAGCTGGATTAAGCAGCTAGAGCGTAGTTATCGTCGTTTGCAACTATAACAAAATGAACTAAGATTTACGTGCATCGTCCAGGCACGACATGCATTTTAAACTTTGAACTCCCCGTCGAAACCAGTACAGCCCCAGGTTTGCTCAAGTTTGATTGCTCCGCCTCTTGAGGCGAGCAGCCACGTATTATAACCAAAAAATGAAATTTGAGCTTGGATTTCCTAATGAATAAGGATCCTCGGCCGATTTTTAAAGTTTAAGAGAGGGTTATTTTCCTGACCGAGTGAACTTTTGGTTGTGAAATCATAAACTGATTGCTATAAAAGTAACTTAGGATTAATCCTTACCGTTAACCTTAAGAAGCAAAATAAGAAGAGTGTTATGGAGAATTGGACGGGAGGGGAAACTGGTTTGCAGGAACGGGTTTCCAATTTGGTACTGAATTTTATTATCGTATTAAGCGTGCCGCTATTTACTCTGTTGGCGTTTTATCACTTCATGCACTCCCAGCTCGGCTTTATGGCGTTTTTCATCGCTGTGGCGGCAGGTTTGGCAGCGGTTTATTTGCAGCTGAGGAAAGAACAGCCGGTATTTCAGATGGTGCAAATCTCTCTGGGGATTCTGTTTGCAGTTTACTTCGTTACGGTTGCCCAGACCGACATGCATGCCGGTGCGCTGTATTGGGCGTTTATTCTGCCGTTGATTATTGTCATTCTTACTCCGGTTTTCTGGACACTGGTTTGGTTAGGACTTTTGCTTTTCGGCATTGTAATGCCATTCATTCTGTCGAGTCTAGGCAGCGGTTCCCGTTTTGATTTTGAAGTGATTGCCTTTTTTGTGATCACCAGTGCCGTTATTGCCTTGCTGACGTATTACATCAAAGAATTGTTTATTGAATCGCAGCTTTCTCTGACGCGCAGTAAGCAGGCATTGGAGATGAATAAGCGAATGATCGATCAGAAAATTCCAATCGTCCGGCTGGATTTCGATTGCAGTATTCAAAAACCGAATCAGGCGTTTTGTGAGTTGACCGGCTTTTCCGAGAAGGAACTGACCGGGAAAAGCTTCACTTTTTTAAAGCTGGCCGAGTTGGGTGACCTTTCGCAGAATCACGATTTTATACTCGATTTGTGCGACGGAAATTGGCATGGTGAACTTTACGGTCATAAGAAAAACGGGCAGGAGTATTGGATTAAGGCAAGTTTGAAAGAGTCATTCGATGCCCAGTTCAAAAAAGACGGCATGTTGATGCTGTGTGAAGATGTCACCGATCATCAATTGCTTGAACGTCAGGCGAATTATGATCAGCTTACCGGCGTTTATAATCGTCGCATGTTTGATGAATTGACCCGGCGGGCGATTCTGGATTTTCAGCGCTATCGTGAGCCGATCTGCCTCTTGATTACCGATATTGATCACTTCAAACGGGTGAATGATGAGTTCGGACACCACTTTGGCGATGAAATCCTAAAAGGAATGGCCAGTGTTCTGTCAACCAATTTGCGTAAAACGGATACGGTTGCGCGCTGGGGTGGTGAAGAATTTGCCGTTCTGCTGCCCAAGGCAGATGTGCATCAGGCGCATGAAATTGCCGATAAGTTACGACGAATGATTGAAAAAGAGAAATTTTACGAAGGGTTTCATATTACCGCGAGTTTTGGCGTGACCGAGTTGAGAATCGATGAAACGGCAGATGACTGGTTCCGCAGAGCGGACAGTGCCTTATACGATGCCAAGGCAAGCGGCCGTAACCGGGTGTGTTTTGCTTAGTTACTTTTAACTTGGTCTTTGTCGGCTTATTGAAGCCGATCAAAATCCGTCTCTCCGGTTTATGATCGGTTGCGGCGCAAGAGGCGATTTCCAGGGTCGGTTTGACGATGACGGATTCTGGTCAGCGCGCCATTTTCATTACACGCTGTTTTTCGCGATTCCAGTCACGTTCTTTTTCTGTTGCGCGTTTGTCATGCTGTTTTTTCCCTTTTGCCAGGCCGATGGAGAGCTTTATTTTGCCTTTGGCCCAGTGAAGGTTGAGTGGAATCAAGGTATAGCCTTTCTGGTCAATCATGCCGATCAGGCGATCGATTTCTCTGCGATGCATTAAAAGTTTACGTAGTCTCAACGGATCTTTTGTTGTATGGCTGGACGCGGAAATGAGTGGCGTGATCAAGGCACCGAACAGCCAGGCTTCGTTGTTTTTCAATAGCACATAACTCTCGTTGAGTTGAATTTTTCCCTGACGCAGACTTTTGACTTCCCATCCTTCCAGAGCAAGGCCGGCTTCATATTCCTGTTCGATAAAGTATTCGAAACGGGCACGTTTGTTGACTGCGATACTGTTCGGGTTGCTGTTTTTTTTTCTGTTTTTTAGCCATGCTTTCTTATTAACTCAGAAATCATCTTTTGGTTGTGGCCGCTTATTATAGCGGTATGCAAGTGCGTCTGTTTTGCTGATTGCGGCCTGAATGGTTATTCATCACGCAGTTCCCGCTCGATGACACAAAATTCAAGCAGGTTTTCCGGGGCGAAGCGTTTGAGACGATCACTGTCAAAGCGGAACTTGTGAACCTGATTGTTCGGTGAGGACAATTCGAATTCGAGTGGTTTTCCGGTTTGCAAAGCTTGCTTCAACTGCTTGAAAAAACGGCGACTGTCATCGTCGCTGTTTCTGCTGCTGAAGGATGGCATATCCTTAAAATAGAATTCGAAATGGAAGCTCATGCCAAGCAGCTCATCTGTATCCGGAACATCGGCTTTGAAGAGCGGGGTTAAATTTCGGGTCTGGCCGCCGACGGCTACTTCATAGCGTTCTTTATCGCCATTAAGCGAGACGGTTAAATACTGATTATCGTGATAGATGAAGCCGCCTTTGGCGTACTTTTTAGAGTGATTGGTCAGGGAACCGTCGGCGTTCAGAAGATTTTTCTTTTGTTCTAGAAACTGGACGCTGAAATTAGTCGAATAGTTAAGGCAGCGGAAGAAATATGTCTGTTCTTGTGCAAAATTTTTAGGGGCGAAAATCATTTGCGCGCGGCTGACTTTGTCGCTGAAATCATCGGCTTCGTATTCCAGAAGCCAGGTGTCGACCGGTTTGTCCTGATAAGAGCGCTCGCTCTCGCTGTAATCGGAGGCCCAGGAGAAACCGCTCATGCTCAGGCCAAAGCACAGAGCGAGGGCTTTTCGGTCAGCGTGGAGGGGTAAGGGGGATTTCGTTCGCATGAGATTCTCCGATTCAATAATGAAATGGGGCTTTCATTGTAGCAATATCTCGCGGCATTTGCCGTGCAATGCTTTTTTCGGCATTTTGATGGGGCGGGTTTCTTCGCTCGGCGGCAATTTCAATTCTGGGTATGTGGCTCTGTTATAATGACCTGCTGTTTGCTCTCGCATTCGGAGAGTCTTGAATCGCTTTTTAAATACAACTGAAAAGTTAGAAGGTTTCCATGAAAAAAATCGCCCGAACGGCTCTGTTACCTTATTCGGCAAGGAAAATGTATGATCTGGTAAACGATGTTGAACGTTATCCGGAGTTTTTACCGTGGTGCGGTGGCGCAAAAGTGTTGTCGGCAAGCGATTATGAAATGGAGGCGAGTGTGACCATCGCCAAGGCGGGAATCAAACAGAATTTTCAAACCCGAAATCATCTGACTCCCGGACAGCGTATTGAAATGCAGCTGGTTGACGGTCCGTTTAAATATTTAAAAGGTGAGTGGGAATTCAAGGTGCTTGATGTGGATGCCTGCAAAATCCAGTTTGAAATCGAGTTTGAAATGAGCAGTGGTTTGCTGAGTGCGGCAATTGGGCCGATTTTTGAACACATTGCATCGACACTGGTCGATTCGTTTTGCGAAAGGGCAAAGCAGGTGTATGCCTGACGGAGGATGATATGCTGATTGAAATTGCGTATGCGCTTCAGGAAGAACAGTTTCTCTGGGAGCAGGAGGTCGAAGAAGGATGCACTGTTGCGCAAGCTCTGGCGGATTCGGAATTTAAAAAACGCTTCCCGGAGGCAGACGACGACAAAGTTGGAATTTTCGGTAAGTTGGTGTCAAAAGAAACCCGGCTTCGAGAAGGGGATCGGATTGAAATATACCGGCCTTTGAAAGCGGATCCGCGTGATCGTCGGCGCCGAAAAGTCGAAGAAGAGCGTCAAAAGGCTTAAAAAGTTTCAGGATGTTTTAGAGTTGAGTGCCAAGTGCCAACAAGTAAATCGGCGTGTTTGGATCGGGAAGATTAAGAATCAATAAAGCTTGACTTAATTTCCCCAGAAGCCGCGATCCTGAATGATCTGTTTTTTGTTGGCGTTGCGTTTCCAGCTTTTTAGCATCTGATCTTCGTCGAACTCCAGATCAAGGTGTTCGCTGATCCCGGCATAAAGATCCGATTCTGTGCTGTAGAAAATGTATTCCCAATGGTTGGGCTGAAAAGCATCTTCACCCATTGGTGGGCCGAGAAGCTGACGCACCTGCTGCTTAGTCAGCCCTTCCTGCAGATATTGCAGGGATTCTGTCGTCATTACATTGCCCTGAGTGATGGGGGGCTTGTAAGGCGAAATCCAAGAGCAGCCAGCGCTGAATAGTAAAGAACAGATCAAACCGAATGAAGCCAAAGCCTTTGAGGGTGTACGGAATTTTTGATTGAGGTTTAACGGTGAATCGATTCTTTTCATTTCGTTTTAGCTATTGGTGAGTTTTAGGGTATTATACACACTAATTGCGATTACTAAATCTTAGAAAGACGATTTATTCTTGTTAGAATCGGCTTGGAAAAAGAGAACTCTACTCGGTGGGTCGCAGGTAATAAGATAGAGGACAATTTTGAGGTAGCTATGAGCGGAGCGGAGCTAAAAAAAGTCGGATTGAAAGTCACTTTGCCAAGATTGAAAATTTTGGAAATTTTGGAAGGTGCCGGAGATGACCACCATCTTTCTGCAGAAGATGTATATAAGATTTTATTGGAACAGGGTGAAGAAGTCGGGCTGGCTACCGTTTACCGAGTGTTGACTCAGTTTGAGCAGGCCGGTATTGTGCGTCGCTTGAACTTTGAGAACAATATTTCCATCTTTGAGTTGGATACTGGAGATAATCACGATCACATCGTTTGCATCAAGAGCGGTCGGGTGAAGGAGTTTGTCGATCCGGTGATCGAAGAACGAATTCAGCAAATCGCCAAAGAGAACGGTTATGAATTGTCCGGACACAGTCTGGTTATCTATGGTGCCTTAACTGAAGAGCGCTGAGTACGGCGCAGAGCGAGTCTTAAACGGATCGTTCAGTACATTAAATGATTCATAAAATGTAAAAACGGCTCGTCGGATTTTTCGGCGGGCCGTTTTGCTTTCCGGGCTTAGGTTTTTTTAGCCTGAGCGACTTTTAACATCTCTTCGGCAAGTGCCAGAGTCTGTTCGGTTATTGCCATGCCGCCGGTCATGCGAGCCAGCTCCTGAACCCTTTGCGGGAGGCTCAACTCCCTGACTTGAGTAAAGGTTTGGCCGTCACGGTTCTGCTTTTCGATAAACAGATGCTGATCTCCGTGTGCTGCTACCTGAGCCAGGTGGGTGATGGAGAGGATTTGTTTGTGGTTGTTGCCAAGCGTCTGGAGTTTTTCTCCGACAATCTCGGCAATGCCGCCGCCGATACCGACATCGACTTCATCAAAAATCATCGTGGGCAGTTGGGTTACCTCCGCAGTCGCGACCTGTATGGCCAGACTGATGCGGGAAAGTTCGCCGCCTGAAGCCACTTTGGCTAAGGGTTGTGGCGGCTGTCCCGGGTTGGCGCTAACGAAAAATTCGACCTTGTCGATTCCTCTGTTTGACACTTTTTCTGCTTCACTCAGGCGAACTTCAAAGTGGCCGTTCTGCATGCCAAGCTGATGCATACCATCCGTAATGGCTTTGGATAGGGCAAGTGCCGCCTTGTGTCTTGTTTGACTGAGCGATTGCGCAGCTTTTAGGAAGTCTTGTTCCGTCTGTTCCGCTTCTTGTCGCAGTTGGCTCAGATGGTGATCCCCTTGTTCTATCTGTGCCAGATCAGTCGTAATCTGTTGGCGTTTTTCCGGAAGCGCTTCCGGTTCCAAGTGATATTTTTTAGCCATTGCATACAGCTCGCCAAGTCGGTTTTCGACCTCTTCCAATTGCGCCGGATCGAGTTCGATATTTTCCGAAAAGGAGAGAAGTTCACCGGCGGCTTCCTGGGCATCAATGAGGGCGCTTTGAACGGGTTGCAGTACGGATTGCAGAGTCGGAGCGAAAGCGATGATCGATTCCAGGCTGTGAATGGCCTGGTCGAGCTGGTGAGAAGCGCCGAGATCACCTTCAATCGCTTCATAAGCCTGATGGCATGCCTGTTTAATTTCGTTGGCGTGCGATAGGGATTTCTGCTGCTCTGAAAGCGTGCGGTATTCATCCGTTTGCGGAGCAAGCTGTTCCATTTCCTGTTGCTGAAAGCTCAACAGTTCCAGGCGTGTTTGCAGTTCTTGCTGTTTTTGCTGCTCGGTCTGTAACGCTTTCAGGTTGTACTGCCATTGTTTGTAGCAGGTTTGCGTCGCTTCAAGTTGTTTTGGCTGATTGCTGTAAGCGTCCAGCAGTTCAAGCTGTTTTGCCGTTGAAGTTAAAGATTGGTGTTCATGCTGACCGTGAATGTCGATCAGCATTGGCGACAGGGTTTTTAACTGTGTCAGCGGCACTGCCACACCGTTGATGTAAGCCTTGGATCGACCTTCCTGATTGACGGTTCTTCTTAGCAGGCAGTGCTGGTCGCTGTCCAGTTCCTGTTCCAGAAGCCAGTTTTGCACTTCGGTCAGATGGCGGATGTCGAACAGCGCCGTGACATCGGCCCGTTTACAGCCGTGGCGCACAAGGCTGCTGTCAGCTCGGTCGCCGAGTGCCAGTCCCAGGGCATCGAGCAGAATGGATTTTCCGGCGCCGGTTTCTCCGGTCAGGCTGCTGAAACCTTTAGAAAAAGATAGACGCAGTTGTTCGATTAAAGCCAAATTTTGAATGGATAATTCGACTAGCATGACACTCTCTTAATGGTTTAATGTCGGTAATTCGACAGACAGGTTATTTCGAAAACCGTTAGCAGCTGAGAATTAAAATTTTCCACCCCAGCGCAGTTTGGCACGTAACAGTTCAAAGTGATCGTGCCCCTTCGGGTGGATCATTTTAATGAA
This sequence comes from Thiomicrorhabdus sp., assembly GCF_963677875.1. Taxonomy (NCBI): domain Bacteria; kingdom Pseudomonadati; phylum Pseudomonadota; class Gammaproteobacteria; order Thiotrichales; family Piscirickettsiaceae; genus Thiomicrorhabdus; species Thiomicrorhabdus sp. The sequence goes on from NZ_OY782567.1 coordinate 228,444, forward strand.
TTTTACGTGACGAGTAACGGTTGTGTGATGTGTCGTGTCGATATGATGAGTTCTCTGTCCGTCGCAGATGATATGTGCCGAACCGTTACAGTCTTTATGCGGGCGAATTTCCACCATGCTGGTGCCGGGAATGACGTAAGGACGGGTACTCATGGTATGCGGGTTAATCGAAACCAGGCTGAGTACATCAAGGCGCGGGTCGAGGATCGGTCCACCGGCAGAGAGTGCATAAGCCGTTGAGCCGGTCGGCGTGGCGATGATCATACCGTCGGATCGCTGAGTGTTAAGTAACCGCCCGTCTACCAGGGTTTCGAATTCGATCATTCGTGGTGATTCGGTTTTATGAATGACGACATCGTTAAATGCCAGTTGGTCAAATTCGATCTGACCGTCTTTCTCGATGGTGACATGAATCAGATTCCTGTGTTCGCTTTCGTAGATACCATTCATCACTTCATCAACCGTGGTCAGCATCTCTGACGGCGATATGTCGGTCAGAAATCCGAGGCGGCCTAAGTTAATGCCGAGGATGGGGATTTCTTCGTCGACAATTGAACGGGCGACATCAAGAAAAGTACCATCGCCGCCAACGACAACGGCAATGTCAATGTGTTCGGCAAGCTGGCCGCGGTCCATGGTCTCAATGCCGTAGCGTTCGCATGGAAAATCCTGACACGAAGCGGAATCCAGCAGCACATATTTGTTTTTTGCAACCAGATGGCGCACGAGCTTGTCAATGTGTTCCCAGCTTTCGATTCCGTTGTACTTGCCAAAAATTCCGACACGTTTAAACATTTTTTCTCTCCTTGAGCGGGTCTGTACTGAAAAGGCTTGAATAAGCGCTCAAGCAAATTATAATTTAGCACTCTGGCACTTAGAGTGCTGATGGGGCGGTTTGCAAGCTCAGGCCGCCGACTCAGAATTTTCAATCAACTTTGTTGAAGTTAAACGAACGTTTGCCATGTTAAATGACCGTTATCAGCTTTTATTTCGCAACCTCATGGGATTATACCTAAATGAAGGTAAGCCGGTAGGTTCAACTGCACTGGCCAGGTTACCGGAAGTCGGTTTAAGCTCGGCTACCGTGCGCAATGTTATGGCGGATCTGGAGCAGATGGGATTGATCCGCTCTCCGCACACTTCGGCCGGGCGGGTTCCGACTCAAAAAGGGTATCGTTTTTTTGTCGATTCGATTGCGACCTTCAAATTGCCGAGCGAAGGGTATGAAGCGTCGGTTCGTTCGGCATTGGAGAATGATCTGAATCAGGACGCGCTGCTACAGAGTGCATCCAGAGTTTTATCCGGTATGACCGGAATGGCCAGCCTGGTTTTGATGCCGAAAAAAGAGAGTGAAATCCTCAAGTATATCGATTTCGTTCCTTTATCGGAAAGTCGCGTTTTGGTGTTACTGGTGTTTAACGATCGTGATGCGCAGAACCGTATTGTGGAGCTGGATCGTCCGTTTAAGCCGGAGGAGTTGCTGAAGGTTTCGCGTTTTTTAAATGAGCATTGCAGCGGTAAGACTCTAGAGCAGGCTCGTGAATTTCTGGTGTCGAGAATGGCACAGATTCGAGAGAGCGCGAATGAACAGATGTTGTCGGTTATTTCCGCTACCGACCGGGTGTTGCAGAATCAGTCTCAGCAGACATTACCGTTTCTGGTGACCGGGAAGACCAAGCTGTTGAATTATCAGGAGCTGGCTGATTCAGAGAGGCTTAAGGCGCTGTTTCAGGCATTTGATCAGCACAATAATATGTTGAACCTTTTGGACAAAAGTATGCAGGCCAAAGGAGTGCAGGTGTTTATCGGCAACGAATGCGGCAGTGATATCTACCGGGATTGCAGTATTATTACCCGTCCCTATGAGATTGATGGCGAAACGCTTGGGGTTCTGGGCGTGGTTGGCCCATCGAGAATGGATTACCAAAAAGTGGTGCCAAAGGTCGATGTCACGGCGAAAATTTTGGAATCGCTCTTGAAAAAATAGCGATCATCCCTACAAAACATAGCAAATTTTACATGAGGCTGTCGTGGCGCTTCTTGCCCGAAAAGGTCTCGAAAACAACCAATTTTTAATTGAAAGAAAGATAGGAAGTACGCTTGTGAGTGAGAAGAATTTGTCTGAAGAGCAGATCCCGACGGTCGATTCGGCAGCAGAAGAGGTTCAGGAAGAATCTCTGGAGCAGATGGAAGAGGCGCTGAGTGACGATATCAGCGCTTTGTTGGACGAAGCTCGCGAAGAAGCCGCCAAGCATAAAGATATGGTGTTGCGCCTGCAGGCCGATATGGAAAACCTGCGTCGTCGTACGCGGTTGGATATTGAGAGCGCCCACAAATACGCCTTGGAAAAATTCGTTGATGCACTCTTGCCGGCGATGGATTCGATGGAAATGGGGATTCAGGCGGCGACTCAGGATGGTGCCACGGTTGAAAGTATTCGTGAAGGTGTAGAGATGACTTTCAAACAGATGCTGGATGTTTTGCAGAATTTCAACGTCGAGCGTATTGATCCGAAAGGCGAAAAATTCAACCCGCAGGACCATGAAGCCATGACCATGATCCCGTCTCCGGAGCATGAATCGCAGACGGTTGTGGATGTGATTCAAAAAGGATACCGCCTCAACGAGCGTTTGGTGCGCCCGGCGCGTGTCATAGTGGCGCAATAAAATGAAAAAAAATTGCGAAAAATTGCGTTGCAGAGCTTGAAACGGGTAATTCGAACCCTATAAACAGCTCAAGCGAAATGAAATTATTGAATGTCGATTTCCGGCTTTGGCCGGAAATCAAACAGTTTTGGAGAAAGAACAGATGGCTAAAATCATTGGTATCGATTTAGGAACGACAAACTCTTGTGTTGCCGTAATGGAAGGCAAGGAAGTCAAAGTGATTCCAAACGCGGAAGGTGCGCGTACAACGCCTTCGATTGTTGCTTATACCGACGACGAAATTCTGGTAGGGGATCCTGCGAAACGTCAGGCGGTTACTAACCCTGAAAACACCCTGTTTGCGATCAAACGTCTGATCGGTCGTCGTGCTGACGATGCGGTGGTCGCTAAAGACAAAGACATGGTGCCATATGCGATTGTTGCCGCTGATAACGGTGATGCATGGGTTCAGGTCAAGGACAAGAAATTGTCGCCTCAGGAAGTGTCTGCACGTACTTTGATTAAAATGAAAAAGACTGCCGAAGACTATCTTGGGCATGAAGTAACCGAAGCGGTTATTACGGTTCCTGCATATTTCAACGATGCACAGCGTCAAGCAACCAAAGATGCCGGTAAAATTGCCGGTCTGGATGTTAAGCGTATCATTAACGAACCGACTGCTGCAGCACTTGCTTACGGTATGGATAAGGTCAAGAGTGACAGCAAAATCGCAGTTTATGACTTGGGTGGTGGTACTTTCGATATTTCGATTATCGAAGTTGCGGATCTGGATGGTGAAAAGCAGATCGAAGTTCTATCGACCAATGGGGATACTTTCCTGGGTGGTGAAGATTTCGATAACGTCATCGTTGATTACATCGCAACTGAGTTCAAGAAAGATCAAAACGTTGATCTGAAATTGGACAAGCTGGCATTGCAACGTGTGCGTGAAGCTGCGGAGAAAGCTAAAATCGAACTTTCTTCCCGTGAGCAGACCGATATCAACCTGCCGTACGTAACGGCGGATGCGACTGGTCCGAAACATTTGAACATGAAAATTACCCGCGCTAAATTTGAAGCACTGATCGAAGATTTGGTACAGCGTTCAATCGAACCTTGTCGTACGGCTCTGAAAGATGCAGGTCTGTCGGCTTCTGAAATCGACGATGTTATTCTGGTCGGTGGTTCGACTCGTGTGCCGATGGTTCAAGCCAAGGTAAAAGAGTTCTTCGGTAAAGAGCCACGTAAAGACGTCAACCCGGATGAAGCGGTGGCAATGGGTGCGGCGATCCAGGGTGGGGTTCTGTCCGGTGATGTCAACGATGTTCTTTTGCTGGATGTTACACCTCTTTCCCTTGGTATCGAAACCATGGGTGGCGTTATGACTAAGCTGATCGAGAAAAACACCACGATTCCGACTCGCAAGTCGCAAGTGTTCTCGACAGCGGAAGACAATCAGTCTGCGGTTACCATTCACGTATTGCAAGGTGAGCGTGAAATGGCATCCGGAAACAAATCTCTGGGTCAATTCAACCTGGATGAAATTCCGGCGGCACCGCGTGGCATGCCTCAGATTGAAGTTACCTTCGATATTGATGCCAACGGTATTTTGAATGTTTCTGCGAAGGACAAAAACACCGGTAAAGAACAGCACATTACAATTCAGGCTTCTTCCGGTCTGTCCGAAGACGAGATTGAAGCAATGGTCAAGGATGCCGAAGCGCATGCTGAAGAAGATGCCAAGCTGAAAGAGTTGGTTGAAGCGCGTAACCAGGCGGATGCTATGGTGCATGCAACCAATAAGATGATCAATGATGCCGGTGATGCGATCAGCGAAGCGGAAAAGGCTCCTGTTGAAGAAGCGATCAAGGCGGTTGAGGAAGCCATTAAAGGTGACGATAAGGCCAAGATCGACGAATCGGTTCAGAAGTTGATGGAAGTCAGCCAGGGAATTGCTCAGAAGGCACAGGCACAGCAGCAGGCTGGTGGTGAAGAGACACAGCAGCAAGGTTCTTCAAAAGCCGACGACGATGATATCGTAGATGCGGAGTTTGAAGAGGTGAATGACGACAAAAAATAATTTTGTCTAGCGCTTGGCTTCGGTTTAAGCGGTCAAATTCGGTGTTGGAGAAATGGCCCGCTACTTATTTGTAGCTTCCCGCTTCCCGTCTGAAATTTGATGTACTTAAGCTGTGCTGCTCACTGACAAAAATGTTGTCATTACATATAAGCGCGAAGTAAAGAAAGGTATAAGACTTTTCCTAGCTTCGTGCTTTTGTGTTTAAATACCGCCAGTTTTGTATTTAAGGAATTTTCCGAGTTAACAAATAAAAATTGAACGTTTTATTTATTAATTTGGCGCAAAAACAAGTCTTAGATTATGTCGAAAAGAGATTATTACGAGATTCTTGGAGTATCCAAGAGTGCTTCCGAAGGTGAAATCAAGAAAGCTTATCGCAAGCTGGCAATGAAGTATCATCCGGATCGGAATCCGGATGATAAGGATGCGGAGGACAAGTTTAAGGAAGCGTCCGAAGCTTATGAAGTATTGTCCGACGCTCAGAAACGTGCAACCTATGATCAATTCGGTCACGCTGGCTTGGATGGCCAGGGCGGGGGGCACGGCGGCTTTGGCGGCGGCGGTTTCGGTGGTTTTGGCGACATCTTCGAAGACTTGTTCGGCGGTGGTTTCGGTGGGGGGCGACGTGGTCCCCAGCCGGGAAGCGATTTGCAGTACGAGTTGGAAATCTCTCTGGAAGAAGCGGTAGCCGGTACTACGGTTGACATACGCATTCCGACCAAAGATGTTTGTGATGCCTGCGATGGCAGCGGAGCGGAACCGGGCAGTGATGTGGAGACCTGCCCTACCTGTCATGGCGCTGGACAAGTTCGTATGCAGCAAGGTTTTTTTGCGGTGAATACGGCCTGTCCGACCTGCCACGGTAGCGGAAAAATCATTAAGACACCTTGTAAAAAGTGTCACGGCGAAGGCTATGTTCACAGCCATAAGACCTTATCGGTCAAAATTCCGGCGGGTGTTGATAACGGTGACCGGATTCGTCTTCAAGGCGAAGGCGAAGTGGGGGAACCGGGGGCGCCGCGCGGTGATCTGTATGTTCGAGTTCGTGTTAAGCCGCATTCGATTTTCAAGCGTGATGGCAATACCTTGTATTGTGAAATTCCACTGAGTTTTACGACGGCAGCTTTGGGCGGCAGTGTCGAGGTTCCGACGCTTGGTGGGCGTGCAACCTTGAAAATTCCAGCCGGAACACAATCCGGACAGCGTTTTAAAATGGCTGGCAAAGGCGTGAAATCGGTGCGTTCTTCTTATGCCGGAGATATGGTTGTGCTGGTTCATATTGAAACGCCGGTGAAGCTGACGGCGCGTCAGAAAGCGCTTTTGGAAGAGTTTGATGAGACTTTGAAAGGCAAACACCAGAAACAGCATAGTCCAAAAACGCATAGCTTCTTTGATTCCGTTAAATCGTTTTTTACCGGTGATGATAAAGATGATGGCTCTGAAGGGCCGTGGAAATAAAGGCCGAGGAAATAAGGGCCAAAAAAGAGAGACGAAGAATGAGAGTAGCCATTATCGGCGCCTCCGGGCGTATGGGGAAAGCGTTGATTGATGCGGTCAATCAAACGGAAGGTTTAAGTGTTTCGGCGGCCATTGCACGTCCTGAAAGTTCCCTGCTTGGTGCAGATGCCGGAGAAGTCGCCGGAATCGGCAAAATTGGCGTGCCTCTGGTCGGTTCGATTGAAGAGGTGGTGCAGGATTTTGATGTGCTGATTGACTTTACCGCGCCTGCGACGACGATCCACAACTTGGAAGTTTGCGTGCAATACGGTAAAAAAATCGTGATCGGTACTACCGGTTTTGACGATGCGGGTCTGGCAGCAATTGACGCGGCAGCACAGAAAATTGCTGTGATTTTTGCAGCCAACTTTTCGGTAGGCGTCAATCTGTGCTTGAAATTGTTGGCGCAGGCTGCCGCGGTTTTAAACGAAGGTTATGATATTGAAGTGATTGAAGGCCACCATCGTCATAAAGTTGATGCGCCTTCCGGCACAGCTTTGAGAATGGGGCAGGTGGTCGCTGATACTTTGGGACGTGATCTGAAGACGTGCGCGGTTTACGGGCGCGAAGGGATTACCGGTGCGCGCGATCCGAATACAATTGGGTTTGCAACGGTTCGCGCTGGCGATATTGTCGGTGATCATACGGTGCTATTCGCTACTAAAGGTGAACGGGTTGAAATTACTCATAAGGCGTCCAGTCGGATGACATTTGCCAAGGGGGCTGCGAGATCCTGTTTATGGTTGGCGGATAAAGGTTGTGGTTTATTTGATATGCAGGATGTCCTTAATCTGAAATAATTTCTGAAAAGAATCGTTTTGTATACAAGCCTTCCCGGATTTTGTCCTGGAAGGCTTTTCTGTTTTTATGGCTTTTGGAAGAGGTTTTGGCTCAAAGCAGCGCCAGGGAGATAGTGAAAATCGGTATTTACAATAAAAAAAAACTATTGTTAGAATGGGGCCGTTTAAAAAATTGAGCTTATCTGCCGCGCTTATGAGAAGAGTTTTATATAAAAGAGGTGCAAAAGCCCTGTTAATTCTGTCGGCTTTTCTTTTAAGTGCTTGCACGCATCCCGGTACAGTGAATGATGATTCCGTGGAAACCGAGGTGGTCACTCCGGAGATTCCGCCAGCCAGCCAGCTTTCCGAAAAGAGAGAAACAGGGGGGAGTGAAACGATTTCCCCGCCGTTGTTAAGTGCAAGCCAAAATGGCGTGTCAACAGGTAAATCGTCCGGTTCTATTCTCTCTGGCGGGCAGCTGATGGACAGTGCGGGATCGGATGTGACCGTCTTGCAAGGTGTAAATGTGCATGCAGCACATGAAATGCCCCCGGAAAAAGTGCCGGAAAGAATTATTCTTCCCCCTGAATCAGACGCGGGGACGAGTATTATTCCGCAAACATCGAATTTGGGGGGAAGTCAATCCAAGGTTGTACTGTATTCGCGCTTTATGAAAGAGCGCCTAAGCAATCTGAAATCTTCGCTGATGAAAATTTACGGAAGCTGGAAGGGGACGCCGTATAAGTGGGGCGGTACTTCCAAAAAGGGCGTGGATTGTTCGGGGTTTGTGCAGGCGACTTACCGAAGCGCTTTTAAATATAAGCTCCCCAGAACGACGCGAACCCAGATAAAACAAGGGATTTATGTCGAGAGAAAGGATTTGCGAGTCGGGGATGTCCTCTTTTTTAAAACCGGGCCGAACCTGTTTCACAACGGCATCTATCTCGGGAATAATGAGTTCATGCATGCTTCGACGACTTACGGTGTGAAAATTTCCCGAGTGGATTCACGTTACTGGAAAAAACGCTATCTTAAGGCGCGGCGCTTTTTGAACGATTTTGAATCCATGTAGAGCGGAGCGGATTGCCAATTCGGCCGGGCGATTTCTTAGCGTTGCGATCTCTTATCAATCTCTTGCCAATCGATAGATACTAGCCGAATAAGTCCCCTTTATTTATAGACAAAAAATGCCAGATCAAGTACAATCCGCGTAATTAATTTTTGTGACTAAAATTAAGCAATTACTGCTTTACGGGGTATAACGCGGAGATGGCATTTGTCATTTAGCAAAGAAAAACGGAGTGAGTCCCTTTCGGGGGGCTGACTCCGTTTTTTTATATAGGCTCTCGGAAAAGTCGGCTTAATTTTACTCTGGGCTCATTTGGATGGACGAATCGATGACACAGGCTTTGCTTGCATTAGAAGATGGCACCCTGTTTTGGGGAACTTCACTGGGCGCGGAAGGAGAAACAGTCGGTGAGGTAGTGTTTAACACTGCGTTAACCGGTTATCAAGAGATCCTGACCGACCCTTCTTATTTCAAACAGATTGTTACTTTGACTTACCCGCATATCGGGAACGTCGGGGTGAATGCGGAAGATGAAGAGTCGCCGCGTATTATGGCTCAGGGGTTGATCGTTAAAGATTGTCCTCCGTTGATCAGTAACTTCCGTGCCGAAAAAAGTCTGCCTGAATATCTGCAAGAACAAAATGTAGTGGCTATTGCCGATATCGATACCCGAAAGTTGACCAGAATTTTGCGTGACAAGGGTGCGCAATCCGGCGTAATTATTGCCGGTGATGCTATCGATGCTGAAGAAGCGGTGAAAAAAGCGCAGGCTTTCAGCGGTTTGAAAGGGATGGATCTCGCCAAAGAGGTGACGACCGCCGAAGCGTACGAATGGCGTGAAGGCACCTGGAAACTGGGACAAGGTCATGTCGACAAGTCCTCGGAGCAGGCTTTCCATGTCGTTGCTTATGATTACGGTGTTAAGCGCAATATTCTGCGTATGCTGGCAGATCGAGGTTGCCGCTTGACGGTGGTTCCGGCAAAAACACCGGCAGAAGAGGTTTTGGCCATGAATCCGGACGGTGTTTTTCTGTCCAACGGTCCGGGTGATCCTGAGCCGTGTGATTATGCGATTGAAGCCATTCGTGCGGTTTTGGAAACCGAAGTGCCGGTTTTTGGAATCTGTCTGGGGCATCAGCTGTTGGCTTTGGCGTCCGGCGCCCAGACCGTCAAAATGAAATTCGGCCATCACGGAGCGAACCATCCGGTTCAGGCGATCGACAGCGGTAAGGTGATGATTACTTCGCAGAACCACGGTTTTGCGGTTGACGAAACAACCTTGCCGACCAATCTGCAAGCAACGCATAAATCTTTGTTTGACGGTTCTTTGCAAGGGATTTCCCGTACTGATAAGCGTGCTTTCAGTTTTCAGGGGCATCCGGAAGCCAGCCCGGGACCGCACGATGTCGCACCCTTGTTTGACCTGTTTATTGAAAATATGAAAGTCGCCAAAGGCGCATAACGATAGTTTAGTAGGAATTAGATAGATGCCAAAGAGAAGTGATATACAGAGTATTATGATTATTGGTGCCGGTCCTATTATTATCGGACAGGCCTGTGAATTCGATTACTCTGGTGTGCAAGCGTGTAAAGCCCTGAAAGAAGAGGGTTATAGAGTTATTCTGGTTAACTCGAACCCGGCAACCATTATGACCGATCCGGAATTGGCGGATGCCACCTATATCGAACCGATCGAGTGGAAAACCGTTGAGAGCATCATCGCGCAGGAACGTCCGGATGCGATTTTGCCGACAATGGGCGGGCAGACGGCACTGAACTGTGCGCTGGATCTGCACGACAAAGGTGTTCTGGAAAAATATGGTGTGGAATTGATCGGTGCCAATGCCGATGCAATCGACAAAGCGGAAAACCGCGACCGTTTCCGTCAGGCCATGCAGAAAATCGGCTTGGATATGCCGAAGTCGGCAGTGGCACATAATATGGAAGAAGCTTGGAAAATTCAGGCTGAAGTCGGTTTTCCGACCGTTATTCGTCCGTCTTTTACTCTGGGTGGTTCCGGTGGTGGTATTGCCTATAATAAAGATGAATTCGAACAGATCTGTAAATTCGGTCTGGATCTTTCGCCAACCAATGAGTTGTTGATCGAAGAGTCAATCCTGGGTTGGAAAGAGTATGAAATGGAAGTGGTTCGTGACCGCAACGATAACGCGATTATCGTCTGTTCGATTGAAAACCTGGATCCGATGGGGGTTCATACCGGTGACTCGATCACTGTTGCACCTGCCCAGACTCTGACCGATAAAGAATATCAGATCATGCGTAACGCTTCTCTGGCAGTATTGCGTGAAATCGGCGTTGAAACCGGTGGTTCCAACGTTCAATTCTCGATCAACCCGGAAACCGGGCGTATGATCATTATCGAAATGAACCCGCGTGTATCACGTTCTTCGGCGTTGGCGTCCAAAGCAACCGGTTTCCCGATTGCAAAAGTGGCGGCAAAACTGGCGGTCGGTTATACATTGGACGAACTTCAGAACGATATTACCAACGGTGCGACACCGGCTTCTTTCGAACCAACCATCGATTATGTCGTGACCAAGATTCCTCGTTTCACTTTCGAGAAATTCCCGCAGGCGCAACAGCGTTTGTCCACGCAGATGAAATCGGTAGGTGAAGTCATGGCGATGGGCCGTAACTTCCAGGAGTCTTTGCAAAAAGCCTTGCGTGGTTTGGAAACCGATAAGAGCGGATTGGACGAAATCATGCCTTTGGCTTCGATGGAAGAAAAAGAGATTAAGGATACTTTGCGTCAGGAATTGCGCGATCCGGGCCCTGAACGTCTTTGGTATGTGGCCGATGCGTTCCGCGCAGACTGGAGTCTGGAAACGGTCTTTGATACCTGTAAAATCGACCCTTGGTTCCTGGCTCAGATTAAAGAGTTGGTTGATATGGAAGACGATATCAAGCAACGCGGCCTGGTTGCCTTGGATGAAGCCAATCTACGGAATCTAAAACGCAAAGGTTTCTCGGATAACCGTATTGCCAGACTGTTGAATACCGATGCGGCTTTGATTCGCAAATTCCGCCACACCTTGAATGTCCGCCCGGTCTTCAAGCGTGTCGATACCTGTGCAGCCGAGTTTGAGACTTCGACCGCCTATATGTATTCGACCTACGACGAAGAGTGTGAAGCAAATCCGTCGGATCGCGAAAAAATCATGGTGTTGGGCGGTGGTCCAAACCGTATCGGTCAAGGGATCGAGTTCGACTACTGCTGTGTTCACGCCGCGATGGCGATGCGTGAAGACGGTTACGAAACGATCATGGTCAACTGTAACCCGGAAACGGTTTCTACCGACTACGATACTTCCGATCGTCTGTACTTCGAACCGTTGACACTGGAAGATGTGTTGGAAATCGTTGAAGTGGAACAGCCGAAAGGGGTGATTGTTCAATACGGTGGGCAAACTCCGTTGAAGCTGGCAGAAGATCTGGAAGAAGCGGGTGTACCGATTATCGGAACCTCGCCTGAATCGATCGATCTGGCGGAAGACCGTGAGCGCTTCCAGAAGATCCTGAATGATCTTGATCTGTTGCAACCGCCTAACCGCACGGCTTCAAGTGCTGAGGAAGCGGCGACTTTGGCAAACGAAATCGGCTATCCTCTGGTGGTTCGTCCGTCTTACGTATTGGGCGGACGTGGTATGGAAATCGTCTATACCGAAACCGATCTGATGCGTTATATGAAAGAAGCGGTGAAAGTTTCGAATGATTCTCCGGTTCTCTTGGATCGCTTCCTGGATGATGCGGTTGAGCTGGATGTTGATGCGGTGTGCGATGGTGAGCAGGTTGTGATCGGCGGCGTTATGGAGCATATTGAACAGGCCGGTATTCACTCAGGTGACTCGGCATGTTCTCTGCCTCCGTACAGTATCTCTGATGAAATTCAGGATCGTATTCGCGATCAGGTCGAGAAAATGGCCAAAGCGTTGGGCGTTGTTGGCTTGATGAATACCCAGTTTGCGGTCAAAGGTGATGATATCTACGTTCTGGAAGTGAATCCGCGTGCATCTCGTACGGTACCGTTTGTTTCCAAAGCAATCGGTCAGCCGCTGGCGAAAATTGCCGCACGTTGTATGGTCGGCCAGAAACTGGAAGAGCAAGGGTTTACTCAAGAAGTGAAACCACAGCACTATTCGGTGAAGGAAGCGGTCTTCCCATTCATCAAATTCCTGGGCGTGGATCCGATTCTTGGGCCGGAAATGAAATCGACCGGTGAAGTCATGGGGCTGGGTGCCAGTTTTGCACAGGCTTATGCTAAAGCACAATTGGCGGCCGGCACTGTCTTGCCACGCTCCGGGACGGCTTTCCTGAGTGTGCGTAAAGCGGATCGTGAAAGAGTGGTTGACTTGGCGAAACAATTAATTGAAAAAGGCTTCAAAGTCGTTGCGACTCGTGGTACGGCGTCCTCTCTGCAGGAAGCTGGTGTCGAATGTGAAGCGGTAAATAAGGTGACGGAAGGGCGTCCGAATATCGTTGATTCGATTGTCAACGAAGAAATCGATCTGATCGTGAATACTTCCGACGGTTCGGTCAGTATTCAGGATTCTTCGAGCATCCGCCGTGAAGCACTGATGCATAAAACCTGTTATACAACAACGATTGCCGGAGCGTTTGCGATGGTCGCTGCAATGGATCATTTGGATGATCAGCCAGTGACCCGTCTGCAAAATATCCACTAGACAACCGGTAAAACAGCCCGAAAAGCGCCAAAGCCGGAAACGGCTTTGGCGTTTGTGTTTACGGCAAGGTGAAATGAATTGCCGTTGGATCGAAAAAGAGGACCGAGAATAAAATGAATAAACATCCTATGACAAAAGAAGGTGCGGATGCACTGCAAAGCGAATTGAACCGCTTGAAGAAAGAAGAACGTCCGCGCATTACCGAAGCGATTGCTGAAGCGCGTGAGCATGGTGATTTGAAAGAAAATGCCGAATATCATGCCGCTCGCGAACAGCAAGGATTGATTGAAGCGCGTATCAAGCAGATCGAAAGTATTCTGTCGCATGCACAGGTCATTGACGTGACAAAGCTGAATGCCAACGGAAAAGTGGTTTTCGGAGCGACGGTAACCATTTTAAATATCGATACCGATGAAGAAGTGACCTATAAGATTGTCGGTAACGACGAAGCTGATATCAAGCACTTCAAGGTTTCGGTGAATTCACCCATTGCCCGTGCCTTGATCGGTAAGGAAGAAGGCGATGAAATCGTGGTGGAAGCGCCGAGTGGAAATATCGATTACGAAATTCTTAGTGTGCAATACAAGTAATTTAATGCTTTGATTTTCAAGCCGTTTATTTAAATTGTTTGCATGACCTCCGAATCTGCACTGGGCTATGAAACGCCTGGGAAGGCCATGGCAAATTTTAATCTTATGATGAATAAAAAATGTTTATAAGCATTTCATTATTTTCTAAGATGATTCACTTGCAATTTAATTTGAAAAGCGGCAGAATTGACCCGTTTAAGCGACAAACGAAACTTCGGAGTTTATCTAAATGAAACACTTAACACTAAAAGCACTGTTTATCTCTGCAGTTGCTGCATTCTCTATGAATGCTCAAGCGGAAGACGTATACGGTCAATGCATCGCCGATGCTGAAAACGTAATTGCTACTGCCAAGAAAGAAGGCGGTCCAGCTGCGCGCGCCATCGAGCAAAAAACAACTGTTGAACAATGTATGGCTGAATTGGCTAAGCTTGAAGCGAAATACGGTGACAAAACTGTTGCGCTAAATCCTTCATACGTTATGACTCCTGAAGATCGCGCTAAGTGGGCGAAGCTTTTCGACGCGGTTGATGCGAAGAAGTTCAAAGGTGTTCGTTACAGCATGGCTTCTTACTACCGTTAATCGTAGTTCGATCTTATGTGAAAAAGCCGGTTTTTACCGGCTTTTTGTTTTTATGGCTTAAATTTTAGGGAAGCACTTGATGAGCAATCCGCAAAGCAATCTTTTTTCCACTGTCTATGACTGTTTAATGGAAAGTGATCTGGATCGTAAAATGAAGCGCCTGAACGGTCTTCTGGAAGGTTGGTCGGAAGATCGCTTTGTAATGACGCCGCTTGAAGAGGTTCATCGAGTTCCTGATCCGGGCCGCCCGCAAAAACCTCAACTGGTTCCGCCAAAAGAACTTCCGAAGAGAGGCTTGGGTACGCCGGAAGGGCATGCGGCGCTGATGCATTCCATTGCGCATATCGAGTTCAATGCAGTCAATCTGGCGCTGGATGCGGTGTTTCGCTTTCAAGATATGCCAAAAGCTTACTACCATGATTGGTTGGGAGTGGCTGGAGAAGAGTCGTTCCATTTCCAGATGATCCGCGAACATCTTTATCATTTAGGGTATGAATACGGAGATTTTACCGCGCATGACGGCCTGTGGATGACGACTTTTGAAACCGATCACGATCCTTTGGTGCGCATGGCGCTGGTGCCGCGAACACTGGAAGCCAGAGGGTTAGATGTGACGCCTCCGATGATTCAGAAGTTACGGGCGATCGGTGATAAGCGCGGCGTGGAAATTCTGAAAATTCTTTTACGTGATGAAATCGGTCATGTTGAAGTCGGCACCCGCTGGTTCCGTTATTTATGCGAACAGCGTAATTTAAACCCGTTCCAAGCGTTTCAGGACATTATTCAGACCTATTTTCACGGTGATTTGCGAGGGCCGTTTAATTACGAGGCGCGCGAACAGGCCGGTTTTTCTCAAGAAGAGATTGCATGGCTGAAAACTTTGTGAATGCATCGACACCTTTGCTGAATGATGAGCAGCGTTTGCGAATTGCTCGCCGGCATGAAGATTCGATTCAGCGCTATGGTTATAAACCGCAAGCGCTCTACTGGAGCTCCAAGGAGATTCAGGAAATACGTTTTCAAATGCTGTTTGAAGGCATGCCGGAAATTTTACGATTAGGCGACGAATTCTCTGTACTGGATGTCGGCTGCGGATTCGGTGATTTAAAAGATTATCTCTCTCAGCATGGAGTTTCTGTTGATTACAGCGGTATTGATCTGGCTCCGGCTATGATTACGGCCGCGCAGCGTTTGCAACCGCAGGGGAAATTTTTTTGCGGTGATCTGTTCGATGCTGACTTTGCAGATGGGCGTTTTGATTTTGTGGTTTTGTCCGGTGCTTTGAATGAGGTGGTTGAGTCAGCAACTGACGGTCAAACGGGGGTCTATGCCAAAGCCGTCATTGAAAAAATGTTTGCTTTAAGCCGTAACGGAGTTGCTTTCAACTTGCTGGACCGTCGTAATCAGTGGGTTGCAGCACGCCCGGATCTACAGAGTTTTTTGCCACAGGAGATAGTCGAATATTGCCGAAGTTTCTGTTCTCATGTAGAGTGGCGCGATGACTATCTGGATAATGATTTTACCGTTTATCTGTATAAATGAGCTGTGGTTGAACTGGCGTGAATAAAGCAAATGGATTTCATATCGGTATTGATCTGGGGGGAACGAAGATTGAAATTATCGCCCTGAATCAAGAGGGAGCTGCCGTTTATCGAACGCGGGTTCCGACACCGAAAGGCGATTATCCGGCAACCGTTGCTGCGATTGTGTCTCTGGTTCGCCAATGCGAAGCTGTTTTAAATGCGGGTGGAACCCTTGGCATCGGTATTCCCGGAGCGGTTTCCCGAAAAACCGGACGCATAAAAAATGCGAATTCAACCTGGCTGATCGGAGAAGATTTGCAGGCCGATCTGGAAAAGGCTCTCGAACGTCCGGTTGCGTTGGAAAACGATGCGAATTGTCTGGTTCTTTCCGAAGCGGTTGACGGGGCAGCAGCAGGGGTGCGAAGTGTTTTTGGCGTGATTATCGGTACCGGCTGCGGAGGCGGAATTGTGTTTGACGGACAGATCGTGGGGGGAGTGAATTCAATTGGAGGAGAATGGGGGCATAACCCTTTGCCCTGGTCCTGTGACGATCGTCAGTTGTCGTGCTACTGCGGTTTAAGTGGCTGTAACGAAACCTTTCTTTCCGGCAGTGGCCTGGAGCGGCATTATCAAGCCCGAAGTGGGCGTTTCTTGACGGCGATAGAGATTGAAACAGCTGCATCGACGGGTGATGAAACGGCGCAGGGCTTGCTGGACGATTATGTTATCTGGCTGGCTAAAGGGCTGGCTGCAGTGATTAACGTTGTCGATCCGGATGTGATTGTGTTGGGCGGCGGCATGTCCAATTTTTCCCGCCTGTATACAGACGTTCCCAATATCTGGCAGCAGTGGGTATTCAGTGATCAGGTGGATACCCGACTGGTGGCGCCGAAGTTCGGTGATTCCAGTGGTGTCAGGGGCGCGGCCTGGTTAGGTAAGTCGACACTCTGAACGAACAGGTGCTTAAAACAGTCCTGGAATGACCCTTTTAATTAGGAAAAATGCATGAAAATACTTTCTAGTTTGCAAGAACTTGACCAAATGAAAATGCAGAGCGAAGCTTTGCTGGTATTGTTTGGTGGCACCGAGTGCAATGTCTGCCACGTCGTCAAACCCAAATTACAAGCGTTGATTGGTGAACGTTATCCCAAAATGCAGCAGGTTTATATCGATTGTCACCAGACCACGGAAATTTGCGCGCAGAACGGTATTTTTTCTTTGCCGGTGGTTCAGGTCTTTTTTGGCGGTCAGAAGTTTATTGAAGAGGTTCGCAGTTTCAGTGTGGGTAAGCTGGCGGACGAGATTGCCCGGCCTTATTCGATGATGTTCAACGAAGTTTAGACATTCCGAAAATAAAACCCGGTTTAGGTCTGGATTCTGGCGGTTGTCTAGCGTTTGCCATCGCCTCCGGCTTTGATCAGCACACGATCCAGAAGACGAGTCGGTAAGATGCGCTTCAGAACGGCAAAAATTCGCGTTGGCACTGTAACCGGATAACGGATTCTGGCTCGCTGACTTTGCAAAGCGTGTACAACGGCTGATGTAACCGCTTCTGGTCCAAGGGTAAAAGGCGCACTCGGGCCGACTGTTTCCAAGCGGTTGATCATGGCTTGGTATTGCGCACGATGGTCACTGTTTTCACGGTTGATCCAGTGTTTGAATTGTGCATATGCATTGCTGCGGAATTGCGAAAGGATCGGTCCCGGTTCGATCAGAACAACTTGAATATTGTCTTTTTTGACCTCCAGGCGCAGAGTGTCGGCAAAGCCTTCAATTGCAAATTTACTGGCATTGTAGGCGCCACGGTATTGCATGGCGGCAAAGCCGAGAATGGAACTGTTGTACAGCACCTTGCCATAACCTTGACTGCGCATGATTGGAATAACGGAATTGGTCAATTCCTGAGTGCCGAAGACATTGGTTTCGAATTGAAAGCGCATCGCCTCGCGGCTCAAATCCTCTACTGCACCGGGTACGCCGAAAGCGGCGTTATTGAACAATGCATCCAATTTTCCTCCGGTCAGTTGCAGAGTGCGTTCCAATCCCTGCCGAATCGACTCGCTGTCGCTGATATCCATTTGAACGCAATTTATCCCCTCCCGGCGCAACTGCTCGACATCCTCGGCCTTTCGTGCGCTAGCAATAACCTGATAACCAAGTTGATGCAGATGCAGGGCGCAGTGACGTCCGATACCGCTGGAACATCCGGTGATCAAAATACTGCTGGGCGGTTTTAAAGAAGTGTTCATATGAGGCGAAGCCTTTTAAGCCGGATCAAGAGGTAAAGACGGGGGAGAAAGGGAATGTCGAACGCGGTTTGCGTTCGACAAAAAACAAAAGGAGATTAAGCGTTTTGCTCTGCTTGCGCAGCGGCAATATCTTTATGAACCTGTTCCATATCCAGTTCTTTCAGTTGCTTGATTCCTTCTTCCAAAGCGCTTCCGGGAATTGCGCCAGGGTTTGAGAAAACCACAATCTTTTCACGCATGAACACCAAAGTCGGGATGGAACGAACCTGAAACATTCCGGCTAATTGCTGCTCTTCTTCAACGTTGACTTTGCAGAAAGCGATGTCAGAGTGTTTCTCGGAAATTTCTTCGAAAACCGGACCGAACTGTTTGCAAGGTCCGCACCATTCAGCCCAGAAGTCAAAAATAACGATGTCGTTGTTGCTGATGGTTTCTTCGAACTGTTCGGTTTTTAGGTCGATAACGGCCATGATGGCTCCTTTCTGGGAATAGGTTTTTAAAATGGGAACCGCGTTATTGTAACAACTGCTCCTCGTTGTTGGCGGTTTTATAGCGAAAAAGGCATTTCAGGAAAATGCCTTTTTGCCAGGAGGTAATCCGGTGATTCCCGCCCTTTGTTTAGAGTTGCGGGTTGCCGCCTTCCGTCAAGAGTGCCGGATTCAGGTATTGTTTCAAGGTCTCTTCGTCGAGATCGGTCATCTCCAGAGCAACCTCCAGAACAGGGCGGTTGCTGGCATAGGCTTCCTTGGCAATGGCGGCGCCTTTTTCATAACCGACAACGGTGTTGAGAGCGGTCACCAGAATCGGGTTGACGTCCAGCGCTTTTTTCAGATTTTCATGGTTGACCGTAAACCCTTTGATGGCCAGATCCGCCAATTGAGTCGAGGCATTCGCGGCGATTTCCAGGCTTTGCAAAAGATTCAAAGCAATCATTGGCAGCATGACATTCAACTGGAAGTTACCCGCTTGGGCACCGATGGTGATTGCCGTGTGATTGCCCATGATCTGGGCGGCAACCATGCAGACGGCTTCTGGAATAACCGGGTTGACTTTCCCCGGCATAATTGAGCTGCCTGGCTGCAGAGCGGGCAGTTGAATTTCTCCCAGACCGGCCAGTGGGCCGGAGTTCATCCAGCGCAGGTCGTTGGCGATTTTCATCAGGCTGGCTGCCGTGACATTCAGCTGACCGCTCAATTCCAGGGCCGTGTCCTGTGAACTCAGGCCGACAAACAGGTTAGGCATCGGTTCAAAATGGATGGCGGTAATCGTTGCCAGATTGGCGCAGACCAGATGGCTGAATTGCGGATCGGCATTCACGCTGGTGCCGACGGCGGTTCCGCCTTGAGGCAGTTTCTGTATACGTTGCTGGGTTTCTGAAAGACGGGCAATATTGTCTTCAATCTGCGTTCTCCAGCCCCCGAGTTCCTGGCTGAGACGAACCGGCATGGCATCCATTAAATGAGTGCGCCCGGTTTTTACCACGTCTTTGAGTTCTGCTTCGCGTTCTGCCAAGGTTTCACACAGGTGGCGTAAGGCTGGCAGCAGTTTTTCTTCCAGCGCGATGGCGGCCGCAACGTGAATGGCTGTTGGAATGACGTCATTTGAACTTTGGCTCATATTGATGTCGTCGTTCGGGTGAACTTTTACACCGGTTAAGTGTTCCGCCAAGCTTGAAAGCACTTCGTTGGCGTTCATGTTGGTACTGGTTCCGGATCCGGTTTGAAAGACATCGATCGGAAACTGGGACGCATAATCGCCGTGGATGACCGCTTTGGCGGCGGTTTGAATCGCATCGGCTTTTTCTTCGCTTAGAAGTCCCAGTTCAAGGTTGCTGTCGGAGCAGGCGAATTTGACGTAGCAAAGGGCGTCGATAAAGCTTTTTGGAAGCGGGGTGCCACTGATCGGAAAGTTGTTGATGGCTCTTTGTGTTTGAGCGCCGTAGAGTGCGTCTGCCGGAACTTCCAGAGTTCCCATGCTGTCGCTGACAAATCGAGTAGAGTCGGTCATAAAATGTAATCGATGGTAAGTTAACAGGGGTTGTGAATATAAATCTTTACGGAGATTTAGAGCGAATTAATGGTGTATTCGTCTATAAATTGGTACTATTCTACGCATGTTTTTTATAAAAGAACAGTGCTTACAGAAGTGGGTTGGAATGACAACTT
The DNA here is from genome assembly GCF_963677875.1 of Thiomicrorhabdus sp. Taxonomy (NCBI): domain Bacteria; kingdom Pseudomonadati; phylum Pseudomonadota; class Gammaproteobacteria; order Thiotrichales; family Piscirickettsiaceae; genus Thiomicrorhabdus; species Thiomicrorhabdus sp. Next base: position 248,327 of record NZ_OY782567.1, read on the forward strand.
TTGAAGGACTTTGGCAACAAATCGTATCCGGCCTCTTGAGAAAACTGCGTAGGTAATGAATTCTATTCTTTACGGTCATCTAAAAAGTGACATTTTTTTCTAAAGTTTCGCTGAAACTCGGCGATAAATAATTCCATAGAGGAAAACTTTGAAAATTACGTAATGGATGATTTATTTTTCAATGGGGTTGGTTTTCGGCAAAGGAATATCGGTTTTGGTCAGTAGGAAGGGCTTACCGGTTTTATTGAAAATAAGCGGTCGGTTACGACTTATTTCTAATTAAAACTTTGCGGGTTTGAAAATAAAATGAGAACGAAAGGGTAAATGCGAATTTTTTTCGAGTAAAGCAGGTAAGACATTCGAATGCATCTCTGCCCGAGATAATTTTCTTGGTGGGAATAAAAATTATGACAGATAAAATTTCTATTGTATTAGCGGAAGAACAGGCTCTGGTAAGAGCGGGTATTAAGGCGGTTCTGGAAAATGACGAAAATATCGAGATTGTCGGTGAGGCAATCGACGGGATTGAGTGTCTGGAATTGATTCGGGCTTATAAACCGAAAGTGGTAGTGTTGGATTTAAGTTTGCCGCGATTGACGGGAATCGGCGTGATTTCACATATTCATAAACGTTATGCCGATACCAAGGTGTTTGTGTTGTCCGATGCGAGTATGGGCAGCGTTTGGCAGGAAGCGTTTGAGCTGGGTATTAACGGGGCTGCCATGAAAAACATCTCCGTAAACGGTTTACTGGCAGCAGTCCATCAGGTAGCAGAGGGTGAGGATTACATCGATCCGGCCGTTCAGGCTATTATTGATTCTGCCGACCTTGAAAATAAGAAAGTGTTGTCGATTCGTGAGAAACAGGTCGTTAAGCTGGTTGCGGAAGGCTATAAAACCAAGGCGATTGCAGAGCTTCTGGAAATCAGTGATCGAACCGTTTCCAAGCACCGGGAAAATCTGATGACCAAAATGGGCGCAACGTCGACGGCAGAACTGACCAACTATGCGAACCAGTCCGGTTTGACCAAAGTTGAGTTAAGCGAAATCGAATAAGTTTTTCGAATCAATCTGACGATTGCATGAACCGCCCGTGAGCCAAGTGTTCCGGGCGGTTTGTTTTTATGGGGAGAGATTATTATGGTTGACACTTTGACGGTGAGCGCTTCCGGGCGTCGTCGGCACCCTCGGGTAAGCATCAAGGGCATTCGCTTGTTTTATTCCGAGCGGGAGTTTTCCATCAAGAATATCAGTTCCGGCGGGATGGCGTTTTTCAGTTCGGAAGAGCATGTGTTTGATGTTGGTCAGGAGATCGATTTTGACCTGAACAGTGAATTGCTGGATGGTTTCTTTTCGAGCATGCCTTTGAAGGCGCGGGTGGTCAATACGGCCGGTGATCTGGTGATGGTTGAGTTTACCGACTTCAATCCGAATGGTAAAAAGCTTCTTGATCGACTGATTGAGAACTATTTGACCGGAGAGTTGGAAGAAAACCAGAAATTATTGACCTCGGTGATGGGATTCCGCGATGTCGAATCCGATCAAAAACGTAACCGCCAGAGAAATTACCTGTCCTTTGCCATGTCCTCCCTGATGGTTGTGGTTGCGGTCTATTTGGTGTGGCACCTGATTTCGGTCATTCGTCCCGATTATTCCATGGTAACAAAAGAGGTGACCGAGCTGCGTTCTCCGGTTGAAGGAAAGGTCAATTTCAGTGATTTGCAGGAAGGGCAGGCGTTACAGGCCGGTCAGGGAATGTTCCGTTTTCAGAATAAGGAGGTGGAGCGTGATCGACGTGCTTTGATGACGCAGATCCGGGTACTTGAAACTCAGGTTGATTTGAAAGAAAAGCAGCTGAATGATGCTCAGGCGATTTTAAGCAATCACATCAAAACTCTGAAAACCAACGAAACCAATGCACTGGCTTATCTGCAATACCTCCGGGATCAGATTAAGAACGCGCGTACAACCTACGAGGCTTACCGCGATTTAAAAGGGGCGACCAGCAAAATAGACTATCTCTCCAGTGTCAATGACTATCTGGCGCTACAGGTCGAGTATGAGCAGGCAAATAATGTTCTGGCGAACATTCAAAGCGATATCCGCAATGCAAAAAACGGTTTCTATTCCAAAAACGGAATTTTTGAAGAGTCGTTTGCTTCGCCGAAGAAAATCAAGCGGGAATTAGAGCAAATTGCGGTGACTTTGAATGAGCAGAAGAGCGCTCTTAAAGACATGGATGAAGCGGTTTATATCAACAGTCTGCATTCCGGTACGCTGGATAAAATTCTGGTTGAGTCCGGCAATGGTGTGACCAACGGGGAAGTGCTGGCGCTGGTTTCGACTCCGAAAAGTAAAAAGTTCATTGTGTCGGTGATTGACGCTCAGAAAGCGGAGAGAATCAGTGAAGCTTCAAAAGTGACGGTGAAGGTAAATCAGAAAGAGATTCCGGCGAAAATCGCCAAATTGAAACATAGTTATAAACAGCTGTTCTTTACCGATCAGGGCGGCATTATTTACGGTTTGGACAGCCTGCGTACGCCAGGGAAGAGTTTTGTCTTTATCGAAGTGGATGCACAAGCGCTTGCAGAATTTGAAATCGGCACGCCTCTGGAGGTTCGTATCGACTCGAGGATTCAGGATTGGTTAATTTAACGCATTCGGACAATATCGCCAGCCAGATTTACTATGCGGCTCTGTTGTTCCTGCTGGTCAGTCTGGCGGTGTATTACATTCCGGGAGACGTCTGGTACAGCGATGCCAGTAACTATTTCTGGCTGATCGGTGTCATAGCGATCTGGCGTTATTCGTGGAAGCTGCTTAACTTGGGACGTGCTTTGCTCTACAAGCATACCGTTTACCCGTTTATTAAGTCTCAGGCGCTTAAACATTATCGCGAACCTGAGGTTCTGTATGTGCTGATTACCAGCTACCGGATGGAGCCGAAGATGAATTTTCGAGTTTATCAGTCGCTGGTTGAAGAAGCTCAGACGTTGAATTGTCCCGTTCACATCATTGCTTTAGTGACCGACGAAGCGGATTTGAGAATATTTAATCTGCTGCAATCCAGTACCAAGCATTCCAGTCAGGTTTTTTTCCATAATATTTTTCAGCAGGGCACCGGCAAGCGCTCGGCGATGTATGACGGCCTGAAGTTTATCAAGGAGCTTGGCCCACCGCCGAAGGCGCCGGTTATCTTTATGGATGGTGACACTATTGTCGGTAAGGATGCGATTAAAAACGCCTATGCTGTCTTGAATGATGATGCCAGACTCGGCGCCGTGACCACTAATAACCGCGCACTGGTTCAGGATGATCGAAGTTTTGTGCGCGAATGGTATCGATTGCGGATGATGAATCGGGATATGTATATGAGTTCGCACGCCCTGTCGAGAAAGGTGTTGGTTCTGACGGGGCGCTTCTCGATGTTCAAGGCGCAGGTGGTGATGTCGAACGAATTCATCCAGAGTATCAATTTCGACATGATCGAGCATTGGCGGCTGCAAAAGGTGCGCATGCTGACCGGTGACGATAAAACGACCTGGTTTTATACCTTGAAAGCCGGTTGGGATATGCTCTATTTACCGGATACTTACGTTTATCCGGTGGAGGTTCTGCCGCAACGGAGTTTTTTCCTTTCTTCGACTTCTTTGACACAGCGCTGGTCCGGCAATATGTTGCGCAACAATTATCGCGCGCTGAAGCTGGGGTGCAAAAAGTTGAATATTTTCCCCTGGTTTGCCGTCCTTGATCAGCGTATTTCGATCTGGACGACGCTGTCAGGACCTTTGTTTGCGACGGCCATCATGGTCTGGCAGAGTGTGGACTTCTTCTGGGTGTACCTGCTGTGGATCATCGTTTCGCGTTTCTTTCAGGCGATGTTGCTGTTTCTGAGCTGCGGCCAGTTTCATCCGGTACACATTCTGTTGTTGTTTTATGATCAATTTATGGGCTCGATCGTCAAAAGCTTTAATACCTTCTTTTTGGATCGGCAGCGCTGGGAGCGGCACAATACTGGCCGTATCAACGATCAGCAAAAAAATCTCGGTTCCGGCGTCATGTGGATTGCTTCTATGGTGTTTATCTTCGTTGCGATTATTTACGTGATCGTCAACACGCCAAGTTTGATGTTGTTATGACCGGAAAGCGCCTTTAACTGGTTTCTATCGGTGTGATTTTGGCGGACGTAAAATAAAAAAGCCTTCAAAAATTTGAAGGCTCTGGGTTTAATGTCGGTTATAGCTTGCCAGCGGTTTATTCAACGGAAACCGGATCCGATTCTTCCTTACTGCTCATGTGCGCCTCTTTGAACTCATTCAGCATGCGTTGTACTTCCTGATAAGTCTGCTCGACGGTATCAGCGATCGATCCCTCATACACATCCAGTTCCCCGAGGAAACCTTTCGCATCTGCAAACCCCTGATCGATTCCGCCGCCGATGACTTCGACAAAGCGTTCAATCAAGGCATCGCCTTCAAGTTCGGGGTGGGCGTTCTGGAAAGCGCCCAGAAATGCAGTCGATCCCTGTACGATGCGGCTGGCGGTGTTTTCCGGACTCCAGTAATCCATTCCGCCTTGCTCTTCAAGACGTTTCTGGTTGATCAGGGGCTCTGCCTGAGAATCCAGCCCAAGGTCGGCGCTCAGGCGCTCGTTGAGCTTTTCGATTGCGCTTTGATAAGTGATTTTTAATGCGCTCTGCTGCGCGTTTTCGGGATCGGAAAAAAGATGTTCGACCAGGCTGGCCTGCGTCTGTATTTTGATGTCGTTGACTTCCAGCGAAAATGCCTGATCTGCGCTGTTTTTGTTCACATTCGAAGACGATTGAGTACCGGTCGATGTTTTGTAGGCTTCTGCATTGCCGACGCTTTTAATATTCTCCATGATGGGCTCCTTACACCTTTCGGTGCGACTTGATTGTTGGTTTATCCGATGTGTTTATTTATCGGCCGATGGAAGATTTTCTGAAGGGGGTTCTGTTCTTGAAAAGGCGCGGGCGCCTTGCATTGTACGAATGATTTTTGCGGGCAGAAAAGCTCGAAAAATGCTATGATTCCTTCCTTTGTTTTTGGCTTTAGGGAAGCGATTAAATGGAATTGAATCCGATCTATACACGTATTGACGATTATCAGGAAAGAACCGGGGTTCTAAGGGGGTATCTTTGACTTCGATGTGAAGTCGGAGCGTCTGGTAGAAGTCAGCCGAGAGCTGGAAGACCCGAATATCTGGAATGATCCGGAACGTGCGCAGGCGCTGGGAAAGGAAAAATCCCAGCTGGAAAACATCGTTAACACCATTCATGATCTGGAAGACGGATGCGAATCTTCCAAAGAGCTGCTGGAAATGGCTGAAATGGAAGGCGATCAGGAGATGGTCGACGAAGTCATTGCCGAATGTGACCGTCTGGGGGAATTGATTGACAAGCTGGAATTCCAACGCATGTTCAGTGGCGAGCTGGATGCCAATAACTGTTATCTGGAAATTCAGGCCGGTTCCGGCGGAACCGAAGCTCAGGACTGGGCAAACATGTTATTGCGTATGTATCTTCGTTGGGCGGATTCTCACGGATTTAAAGCGGAAATTGTCGAAATTACCGCCGGTGAAGTGGCTGGAATCAAGGGCGCTACGGTGCATGTTCAGGGCGATTACGCCTATGGCTGGTTGAGAACCGAAACCGGAGTGCATCGTTTGGTGCGTAAATCGCCGTTTGATTCCGGAAATCGCCGCCACACTTCTTTTTCATCGGTGTTCATTTCCCCGGAAATCGATGACAGTTTTGAAATTGAGATCAACCCGGCGGATTTGCGAATCGACGTTTACCGTGCGTCGGGCGCCGGTGGTCAGCATGTTAACCGAACTGAATCGGCGGTGCGGATTACTCACTTGCCGACCAATACGGTGACGCAGTGTCAGAACGGCCGTTCTCAGCATCAGAACAAGGCCGAAGCGATGAAGCAGCTTAGAGCGAAACTGTACGAGCTGGAAATGCAAACCCGCAATGCCGAGAAGCAGGAGCTGGAAGACTCCAAGGCGGATATCGGCTGGGGAAGCCAGATTCGTTCTTACGTTCTGGACTCCGGGCGGATTAAAGATTTGCGTACCGGTGTGGAAACCGGTAATACAACCGCAGTTCTGGACGGTGATTTGGATGCGTTTATCGAAGCGAGCTTGAAAGCGGGTATTTGAATTTTCACGCTAGAGTTTCCGCTTGGGAGCCCTTAAAATAATCGGGTTTTAAAATTTATTGCGCCGCTTCTGCGGCGACATTACGAGAGATATTTGAAGATGTCAGACAATCAAGTAGCGGCTGCGGAAGTGGATGAGAATAAGATCATTGCCGAGCGCCGTGCCAAATTAGCGGCCTTGCGCGAGCAGGGGCATTCCTATCCGAATCATTTCCGTCGAGAACATGATGCCGCCGATTTGCAGGCCCAATACGGTGAGATGGAAAAGGATGCTTTGGCGGCAGCGGAACCGGTGCGGGTAAAAGTCGCCGGGCGGATGATGTTGCGTCGCATTATGGGAAAAGCGAGTTTTGCGACCCTGCAGGATCACTCCGGGCGTATCCAGATTTATGTGACTCGCGACGAGCTGCCGGAAGGATTCTATAACCAGCAGTTCAAAAAATGGGATCTGGGTGATATTGTCGGTGCGGAAGGTTATCTGTTCAAAACCAATACCGGTGAGTTGTCGGTTCATGTCGAACAGATTGAGTTGATCACGAAGTCGATTCGTCCTCTGCCGGATAAATTCCACGGTTTGCAGGATCAGGAAGTACGCTACCGCCAGCGTTATATCGATTTGATCGTGAATCAGGAAAGTCGGGAAACCTTCATGCTGCGTTCCAGAATTGTCCAGCATGTTCGCGACTTTCTGATTCGCAAAAATTTTATGGAAGTGGAAACTCCGATGATGCATGTCATCCCGGGAGGCGCTACGGCCAAACCGTTTACCACTCATCATAATGCGCTGGATATGCCGTTGTTCTTGCGTATTGCTCCCGAACTGTATTTGAAGCGTCTGGTTGTCGGCGGCTTCGAGCGTGTTTTCGAAATTAACCGTTCGTTCCGTAATGAAGGTTTGTCGACGCGCCACAATCCGGAATTCACCATGGTCGAGTTCTATGCAGCCTATACCGATTACCATCAATTGATGGATTACACGGAAGAGTTGCTGAAAGAACTGGCGGAAATGGCAATCGGATCAACGACCGTTCCTTATCAGGGCCAAGAGTTTGATTTCGGCAAACCGTTTGCTCGTTTGACGATGAAAGAAGCCATTTTGCAATATAACGCCGATGCGAGCGCCGAGCAGTTGGAAAGCTACGAGTCAGCCAAAGCTTTGGCTGAATCTTTGCATATCAAAGTTGAAGAAGGTTATGGTTTGGGTAAAATTCTGACGGAAATTTTCGAAGAGACTGCGGAACATAAACTGATGGATCCAACGTTTATTACCGAGTATCCTGCTGAAGTTTCCCCGTTAGCGCGCCGTAATGATGAAGATCCGTTCATTACCGACCGTTTCGAGCTGTTTATCGGCGGTCGTGAATTGGCGAACGGTTTCAACGAGTTGAATGACGCAGAAGATCAGGCGGAGCGCTTCAAAGCACAGGTTGCCGCCAAAGATGCCGGTGACGATGAAGCGATGCATTATGATGAAGATTACATCATGGCGTTGGAGCATGGTATGCCGCCAACAGCTGGTGAAGGAATCGGGATCGACCGTCTGGTCATGTTATTTACCGATTCGGCTTCGATTCGCGATGTTTTGCTGTTCCCGCACATGCGTCAGTCGTAGTCAAATATTGAAACAGTTGCAGGCCTGTTTGAAACGGGTCTGCCCTGAAATAAAAAAACCGGTTCGACGAATGTCTTGCCGGTTTTTTTATATTGACTCTATGATTGACCAATCGAAGCTTTTTTAATCCTCGTCGGTGATGGAATAAGGGAGCGGTTCAATTTTCACAATACTGCCGTTTTCGGTTTTGAGGTGTTCGCCCTCGGCTGCTCCCAGAGATTTCAAAGTCCCGATTGCCAGACAGAGTACGCCGCTGAAAATGTCTGGGCGAGCTTGAATGACATTGAGAGTATGGTTTTTTCCGTTGTTATCCTGCAGTTTCAGCTCGTCTCCGGCATTCAGTTGCAAATCTTCTTCGATGTGCAGACGCAACATGCGTTTGGTGACTTTGCCACGATAGTGGATGCGGGCGATGATTTCCTGCCCGGGGAAGCACCCCTTTTTGAAGTTGATGGCATTAAATTTATCCAAATTCAGGAATTGTGCCGTGAACTTGCCGCTGGTGGCGGCGGTGACTTCGGGAATTCCGGCCGCGATGTTGAGCAAGTTCCAGTCGTAGTTGTTGGTCAGGTCGCAATTGCCGCGTAATCGATTCCAGGCTTCGATTATCTGGGTGGCAGGGCCGAATAGTTCGTAGCGGTGGTAAGGGCCGGGAACTTTGATGGCGAGGATATCCTGCATGGCTTCGTCGTCGATCATGCCGGCTTCAAATTCGTTTTTCAGCTTTGTGTTCAGGCGGCGCTGCATGTCCAGATCGCCATACTCTCCGGCAAAACCGATATGAATCAATTGGCCGGAAACGTCTTCCAGGGTCACATCGGAGCGCAGTACAAACATGGTCAGGCGTTTTTGGATCGTTTCCTTGAGGGAGTCGTCGAAGCTCAGGTAGAAGGCGCCCTGGTATTGAAAGACCAGAAAATTGACCAAAACATTTCCCTGAGGATCGCAATAGGCTGAGAATTGGGCGTTTGTTTCGCTGACGTCTTTCAAGTCGGAAGTCAGCTGTCCCTGTAAAAAGTTAAAGGCGTCGCTTCCGGAGACTTTGAGTAGCGCCTGATGTGTCAGGCTGGTCATTACCGGTCCGTTTTTGATCAGAAAACGCTCCAGTTCAGCATGTCCGAAAGTGACGATTTTGCCGCTGTCGTCGAACTGAACGTTAAGTGACTGTAAAAAGTTTGACCAGGTTGAATCCAAGGTACTTTGCATGACCGTTCCTTTATTTTAGAAGCCCGTAAAAATCGAGAGACGCTTTTTTATTGGGCGAATGATACCTTAAAGCGTCGGCCGGGTAAAATTTACCCGCGACAAGTCGGGTGCTTGTTTGGATGAAAGTTTAAGTGTTTTTTCTACTGTTTCGGGATTAAAGCCTGCTGGCGCTCCGCCGTTAAATAGGGATAACAGAACGCGTTTTAAAGGGAGAGAATTGTGTTTCAGCAGGCTTATTTAACCTTCGGGATCGGCGAAGAATTGTATGGCGTTGATATTCTTCAGGTTCAGGAAATTCGCAGTTGGCAGGCGCCGAGCCCGTTACCGAATGTTCCGGGCTTTGTCAAAGGCGTCATCGATTTGCGGGGAACGGTGGTGCCGATTATCGATTTGCGCGAACGTTTTGCTTTGTTGCCGAGTTATGATTCGACGACCGTGGTGATCGTTGTTCGGGTAGGGGATCAGGCACGGTCGCGGGTCGTCGGTCTGGTGGTTGACAGAGTGTCGGATGTCCATGAATTCTCGCAAGAATCAGTTCAGCCGCCACCGGATGTCAGTCAGGTTGAGCAACAGTATATTTTGGGGTTGGCCAGCATTCCTGCCGCTGATTCGGAAGGCAAGGCCTCCGAAACGGAAAAAATGGTGATTCTGCTGCAGCTGGACAAACTGATTACCCAAGGGCTTTTGCAGGACGTTCAGCGAAGTGATGCTTTACCGGGTGAGGTTTCGTAACGTGGTGTTTTGCGTATGCCTCAGCGTTTTGCGCACACGGAGGCGCTTCAAGGTTTTCGGGGCTTTTGGTCGTTCTTCTTCCATTACGGGGTTTCATGCCGATGTTTTTTAATTCTGTGCTTCGGGGTTAGAATGGTTGGCTTGGCACGTTTTAATTTTTTCGGGTAGTCGAGATTGTAATGCAAGCCTCGACTCTCTTTTCTCTTTTTGGGCGCTCTTGACCATCAGTTCGGCAACCAGAGCAAGATTTCGCAACTCCAGCAGATCGCTGGATAGCGTGTGCTGATGATAGTATTCGTCGATTTCCGCCTGCAGGTTGCGGATTCGCTGGCGAGCGCGCTTCAGGCGTTTGCTGGTGCGTACGATGCCGACATAGTCCCACATCACTCGGCGTAATTCGTCCCCAGTCGTGGCTGATCAGTATTTTTTCCTTGGCATCGGTTGTACCGCTGCTGTCCCAAGGAGGCGGCGCTTCCGGAGGGCAGGGTTGGTTTCGGAAGGCTTTTTCTATGCTCAGGTGTGCCATTTTGGCAAAAACCAGACCTTCTGCGAGAGAGTTGCTTGCCAGTCGATTGGCACCATGCAGACCGGTATAGGCGGTTTCGCCGATGGCATATAAACCTTCCAGTGTGGTGCGGCCTTCCAGATCGGTGATTACGCCTCCGCAAGTGTAGTGGGCAGCCGGAACGACCGGAACCTGTTCTCTGGTCATGTCGATGCCGACTTTTAAGCAGCGTTCGTAAATGGTCGGAAAGTGGCTGCGGATGAAGTCGGCGGGTTTATGGGTGATATCAAGATAGACGCAGTCAATCCCGTGTTTCTTCATTTCCTGGTCAATTGCACGGGCAACAATATCACGCGGGGCCAGATCGGCCTCTTTTGTCGTAGTGCTTCATAAATGCCGTTCCATCCGGAAGGCGCAGAATTCCGCCTTCGCCGCGAACCGCTTCGCTGATCAGAAAAGAGCGGTCTTTGGGGTGGAACAGGCAGGTCGGATGAAACTGGTTGAATTCCATGTTGCCAACGTCGCAACCGGCTCGCCAGGCCATCGCGATTCCATCCCCGGTGGAGGTGTCCGGATTGCTGGTATAAAGATAGGCTTTGGAAGCACCACCGGTTGCCAGAACGGTGAACTGGGCGCAAATGTCAAATACCTTGCCCGCGCTTTTATCAAGAACGTATGCGCCGATACAGCGGTCTCGAGCGCTGTTTAAAATCAGGTCGATGCTGATGTGTTCCGGGAGCAGGCTGATATTGGGGTGATGTTTGACCTTGCTGATCAGGGTGTTGGCAACCGATTGTCCGGTGTGGTCTGCAGCATGAATCACACGTCGGTGACTGTGTCCACCTTCTTTGGTCAGGTGAAATGGATAGCTGGAATGCTGATCCGGGTCCAGGCTGAAAGGCACCCCAAGTTCGATCAGCTCTTCAATGGTTTCTCTGGCCTGACCGGCGACAATGGCAACGGCTTTCGGGTCGCATAAACCGGCGCCGGCGTCCTGAGTGTCTTGGATGTGGGCTTCAATGCTGTCGAAGGGGTCAAGTACGCCGGCGATGCCGCCCTGAGCATAATTGGTGCTGCCTTCGGTCAGTGCGGCTTTGGCCAGAACGGTGACCCGGTGTTTCTCGGCCAGCTTTAATGCGATGGATAACCCGGCAATGCCGCTGCCGATAACTAAAATGTCGGTGGATAGACTGAAGGCGGATGATTCGGCCACAGAACCCTCTTTTCCATGTACTGTTATAATGCCATGAATATTAGCATATTCCGTTGATTTCCCGGTCGGTAAATCGACTTTAAGCCCTTGGTATGAGTGAAGAGTAGAAGAATGGGACACGAGTTACAGGATCAAACGGCGCATGAATTGTTCGCCAAGGCGCAGGTCATTAAAGTTGAAGAGGATTCCGTCTGGGTTTTACCGAAGCGGGAGTCAGCCTGCGGGAACTGTACCTCGGGCAGTTGTGGCAGCGGTTCTCTGGCGCAACTGTTTAATCGACATCAGAGTCGCCCTCTACAGCTGGCGAAAACACTGGATTGTCGGGAAGGAGACTGGGTAAATCTCTCCATTAATCAGTCACGATTGGTCCAATATTCCTTTTTGGCCTATGGTGTACCATTAATTGGACTTTTTAGCTGCGCTCTCCTTGGAAAATGGCTGGCGGGGCACTATGTACAACACACTGGCGGCATGATGGATTTAGGGGCCATAGTCGGCGGCTTGGGTGGATTATTTCTCGGTTGGGGGCTAACCCGGCTATGGACGAAACCGGTCAAGCCAAGATTGGTATCTGTCAGCCGGAATGAAAAAATCTAAAGGAAGTGGGTATGAGTGGAACGAGTATGAAAAAAACATCGCTTTTTTCTGTCTTTTTCTTAGCGGTATGGATTCTGTTTACACCGTTCGTGGCACAGGCGGCAACAACTAATGCGTTCGGATTGCCGGACTTTACCGAGCTGGTCGAGCAGAATAATAAAGTTGTGGTGAACATCAGTACCACTAAGAGTGTCAATAGATCGATTCAGCCGCAGTTTCGCGGTATGCCGGAGGAGATGCTGCGCTTCTTCTTCGGCTTGCCGGGCAATCCGCAGTTTCCTCAAGGTCCGCAAAGTGAAGCACCGAAAGAAGAGATTCATTCTCTTGGTTCCGGTTTTATCATCAGCGAAGACGGTTACATCTTGACCAATAATCATGTGATTGACGGAGCTGATGAAGTAATCGTGCGTATGCGTAACCGAAAAGAGTTGAAAGCGACGGTCGTTGGAACCGATCCACGCACTGACGTCGCCTTGCTGAAAATCGATGCGGATGGATTGCCGTATGCCAAAATTTCCAAAAACAAGTCGTTGAAAGTCGGGCAGTGGGTGCTGGCGATCGGCGAGCCTTTCGGGTTGGACTATACGGTAACGCACGGTATTGTTTCGGCTTTGGGGCGCTCGCTTCCGGATGATACCTATGTTCCGTTTATTCAAACCGATGTGCCGATCAATCCGGGGAACTCGGGCGGGCCTCTGTTCAATCTCGATGGAGAGGTGGTTGGAATCAACTCGCAAATTTATTCGAAAAGCGGTGGTTCTATGGGGCTTTCCTTCTCGATTCCAATTGATATTGCGATGAATGTGGTTGATCAGCTGCGCGAAACCGGTCAGGTCGTGCGCGGTTATCTTGGTGTTCAGGTCCAGGAAGTGACCAGTGATTTGTCTGAGTCCTTCGGATTGGAAAAACCGATGGGAGCCTTGGTTGGTGAAACCTTCCCTGGAACACCTGCGGCCAAAGCCGGTATTGAGGCCGGAGATATTATTCTTGAATTTAATGGTCGTGAAATTGCAAAATCCACCGATTTGCCACCGATTGTCGGAGTGACGCCGGTGAATGAAAAGGTTCCGGTGAAGTTGCTGCGTCAAGGCAAAGTGAAGTGGGTCAAGGTGAAATTGACCTCTTTGGATAAGGCGCAGAATCTTGCTGATAATCGCGACAGTAGCGGTTTCAACAGCAATCGCCTGGGAGCGAAGGTGGAAAACCTTTCCGATAAGCAGTTGAAAGATATGAAAGTTCCTTTTGGCGTGCTTGTGACGGATGTGGAAGAGGGCCCGGCGCAGAAAGCAGGACTGAAAGCGGGTGATGTTTTAGTAACCATCGATTTCAAAGCGGTTCGCAGTGTTGATGATCTGGATAAACTACTGAAAAATTTGCCGTCGAAACGTTCCTTGCCGGTCAGAATACTGCGCAATAACCGCTCGATGTTCTTGCCGCTGATTCTTGAGAAGTAGCACGGGGATTTAATCGGTTCTTGGCATGTTAAATTACTTTGATTTAGCGTAAAATAGGCGCAATTTCATTGTAACCAATTCCGGTGTTGGCGCTGTCAGATTGAATTGCGCAGGCCGCGCCGGAGACTACAAGGGGCATGAGCCCCTTTTTTTATAGTGGTTTTGCCCCCGGTGCGTAAAAAACGGGTTTTCCGGGCGCAAAGCCATTAGGAAGGTTTTATTTTTAAATGTCAGACAACTTGAAACGAATTCGAAATTTTTCAATCATTGCTCATATCGACCACGGTAAATCGACCATTGCCGACCGTTTTATTCAAATTTGCGGGGGATTGACCGAACGGGAAATGGCGGCTCAGGTTCTGGATTCGATGGATATCGAACGTGAACGGGGCATTACAATCAAAGCGCAAAGCGTTACTTTGAACTATAAGGCAAACGATGGTGAGACCTATCAGCTGAACTTTATCGATACACCGGGACATGTGGATTTTTCTTATGAAGTCTCGCGTTCATTGGCGGCTTGTGAGGGTGCGCTTCTGGTTGTCGACGCTTCCCAGGGAGTGGAAGCTCAGACGGTTGCCAACTGCTATACGGCGATTGAGCAGGGACTGGAAGTTCTGGTAGTCTTGAATAAGATTGATCTGCCTGCCGCTGACCCAGAAAGAGTGATCGAAGAAGTTGAAGAAATTATCGGTGTTGAAGCGGAAAATGCGGTACGGGCCAGTGCCAAATCCGGTATCGGCATCGAAGAAACGCTGGAAGACATCGTTAATAAAATTCCACCTCCCGAAGGGAATCCAGAAGGGCCTTTGAAGGCCTTGATCATCGATTCATGGTTCGATAATTATCTTGGCGTGGTCTCTTTGGTTCGCGTAATCGATGGCCGGATCGGTAAAAAAACCAAAATGAAAGTCATGTCGACCAAAGAAGAATATCTGGTTGACGACGTAGGAATTTTTACTCCGAAGCGTACTAGCAAACCCTATCTGGAAGCGGGTGAAGTCGGTTATGTCATTTCCGGCATCAAGGACATTGACGGTGCGCCTGTCGGAGATACGCTATGTGATGCTTCGCAGCCGGTAATTGAAGCGCTACCAGGCTTCAAACCAGCCCAGCCAAGAGTTTTTGCCGGGTTGTTTCCGATCTCTTCCGAAGATTATGAAGATTTACGCGAATCCCTGCGCAAACTGCGTTTGAATGATGCTGCGCTGCATTTTGAGCCGGAAACCTCGGAAGCGCTCGGTTTCGGCTTCCGTTGTGGTTTTCTCGGCATGTTGCATATGGAGATTATTCAGGAACGCCTGGAGCGCGAGTATAACCTGGATCTCATCACCACGGCACCGACGGTCGTTTATGAAGTGCTGACCAAATCGGGCGAAACGCTGAGAATAGACAACCCTTCGGAATTGCCGGATCCAAGTATCATCGCTGAAATCCGTGAGCCGATTATTCAGGCCAATGTCCTGGTTCCGAACGATTATGTCGGAGCGGTTATGAAACTGTGTATCGAAAAGCGCGGTATCCAGAAAGATATGCAGTATTCCGGCGGACAGGTTTCGATCAATTATGAATTGCCTCTGAACGAGGTGGTTCTCGACTTCTTTGATCGGTTGAAATCCTGTAGCCGCGGTTATGCGTCTATGGATTACGAATTCCGCCGCTTCCAGGCTGATGATCTGGTGCGTATGGACTTTCTGGTAAATGGCGAAAAGGTGGATGCGCTGGCGGTAATCGTGCATCGGAGTTTTGCCGTGCAGAGAGGGAAAACCATTATCGAGAAACTGCAGAAAGTCATTCCCCGTCAGATGTTCGATGTGGCGATTCAGGCGGCGATCGGTGCCAAAGTTATCGGGCGAACCAATGTCAAAGCCTTACGCAAAAATGTGACGGCGAAGTGTTACGGCGGCGACGTTTCGCGTAAGAAAAAATTATTACAGAAACAGAAAGAAGGTAAAAAACGCATGAAATCAATCGGCAGTGTCGAACTGCCGCAGGAAGCGTTTTTGGCTATCTTGGATACAGGAGAATCCTGAGAATGAGTTTTGAACTGATTTTAGTGATCGTCACTGCGGTGACTGGGGTCATCGCTTATGTTGACCGCATTATTTGGCGCCCTAAACGCATGCAGTCGGTCACTCATCGTCAAGAACCGATTATCGTTGAATATTCGCGTTCTCTGTTTCCGGTGTTTCTGGTGGTTTTGATTTTGCGTTCGTTTATTATCGAACCTTTTCGTATTCCGTCCGGATCAATGTACCCGACGTTGGAAATCGGTGATTTCATTGCCGTCAATAAATTTGCCTACGGTGTGAAATTGCCGGTGCTGCAGACCAAAGTCATCGATATCGGCGAACCGGAACGAGGCGATGTCGTGGTTTTCCGCTTTCCTCAGGACCCGGATGTCGACTACATCAAGCGCGTTATCGGTCTGCCGGGAGATCGCATCACCTACATCGGCCGTACTCTGTTCATTAACGAACATGCGGTGGAGCTGAAGCCGGTTGGGAAATACCACGGTTACGCTTCCGGAGCCGTTATGAACGGCGCTTCCGAAGTGGAAGAAACTCTGCCAGGCGGCAAATCGCACCGTATTCTTCTGGATATGGACAAAAGCAGTATCGATATGAATACTCTTGTTGTACCGGATGGGCATTATTTCGTGATGGGTGATAATCGAGATCACAGCAACGACAGCCGCTTTTGGGGCTTTGTACCCGAGAAGAATCTGAAAGGCAAAGCCTTCGGAATCTGGATGAATTGGGATGACGGTCTCCACTGGGATCGAATCGGCAAGGGAATTGAGTAATGCCGTCCAAAAAACAGCCTAAAAAGTTGTCGATTGAACGTCTGGCCAAATTGGAGCAACTCTCCAAAGCATTGGGATATCAGTATCAGGATATCGGCTATCTGGAGAGAGCGCTGACCCACCGCAGCGTCGGGTCGCAAAACAACGAGCGTCTTGAATTTCTCGGCGACAGTCTGGTGAATTTCATGATTGCCGATGCACTGTTTCATCAGTTTGCCAAACTCCCGGAAGGGGATATGAGCCGAATTCGGGCGCATCTGGTCAAAGGTGATACGCTGGCGGTTATCGGCAGAGAATATCAGCTCAGTGATTATCTTGTACTTGGCCCCGGAGAATTGAAAAGCGGCGGTTTCCGTCGCGACTCAATCATTGCCGATGCAGTAGAGGCAATCATTGCTTCGGTCTACGAAGATGGCGGCCTGGATGAATGCCGTGCTTTGGTCGAGCGTTTTTATACGCAGCGTTTGCAGCAGCTCGATCCGAAGAAGGTTGGGAAAGATCCCAAGACCCGTCTTCAGGAGTTTTTGCAATCCATTAATGAACCTTTGCCCGAGTACAGTATCATCAGCGTTAATGGTGCGGCTCATGCGCAGGAGTTTACCGTTTCCTGCTATGTTGCCAAGTTGAACACCAAATTTGAAGCAACTGCTTCGAGTCGTCGGAAAGCGGAACAGAAAGCGGCGGAAACCGCCCTGGAAAATCTGGGCGAATTGTAAGCCGAAACCCGAAGCAGAGGGAATCGGATTTATTTGACTGAAAAGGATTAAGTATGAATTCAGAGGATTTGAATCTGGATGATATTTTGGCGAAAGGCGCGCAAGATGCAGACTTCGCCGGTGATTATCAAGCCGGTTTTGCTGCGGTGATCGGTCGTCCGAATGTCGGTAAATCGACTCTGATGAATGAATTGCTCGGTCAAAAACTGAGCATTACCTCGCATAAGCCGCAGACAACCCGTCACCGGATTCACGGTATTCTGACAACCGATGACTACCAAATTGTCTATGTCGACACACCGGGAATGCATCTCGGCGGTAAAAAATCCATTAACGACTACATGAACCGAACGGCGAATAGCGCTTTTACCGATGTCGACGCGATTCTCTTTGTCGTCGAAGCCGGGCGTTGGACGGACGAAGATCAGGCGGTCGCCCGAAAATTGAAAGGAGCTGATGCTCCGGTCATTCTGGTCGTTAATAAGGTCGATAAATTTGAAAATAAAGAGGCCTTGCTGCCTTTTATACAGAAAATTTCCGAACAGTTGACCTTTGATGCCCTGATTCCGGTTTCCGCCTATAAGAAAATCGGTCTTCAGGCGGTTACCGAAGAGATTTTGCAGCGTCTGCCAAAGCGAGCGGCAATTTTCCCGGAAGATTATATCACCGACCGTTCGACTCGATTTCTGGCTGCGGAGATTATTCGTGAAAAGCTGATGCGCAACCTTGGCAATGAAGTGCCTTATGGTGTAACGGTCGAGATCGAGCAGTTTAAGTTTGACGAAGAAGAGGGTCGCTGGCTGGTCAATGGATTGATTCTGGTTGAAAGACCCGGTCAGAAGCAGATCGTTATCGGCAAGAATGGCGAATTGATCAAAAAGATCGGTACTCAGGCGCGTAAAGATCTGGTGGCACTGTTGGATGCGCGGGTTCATTTAGAGCTTTGGGTCAAGATCAAAGAAAACTGGTCGGATGATGCCCGTGCTTTAGCCAGCCTGGGCTACGACGACAACTGAGTCTGGAGTCGGCATGCAGATTCAGACGGAAGCGTTTGTCTTGCACAGTCGTCCTTATAAGGAAACCTCGGCGCTGGTCACCTTTTTCTCTGCAGAACAGGGGAAATTTAATGCGGTGGTTCGTGGTGTGCGTGGCGGGAAGAGCGCTTACCGGAAAAATGCTCTTCTGCAGATGTTTCAACCTTTGAGGCTTGAATGGAAAACACGGAGCAGTAACCACAGCGATTTGATCAGTCTTCGGCAATTCGAAAGTGCCGGTCGCTCTTATGGATTGAATGGCGAAGGCAACCTGTGTGGTCTGTATATAAACGAACTGCTTTATCGAAGTCTGTATCCGCATCTGGCCGCAGAAACACTGTTTGCTGCTTATAAACAGACGTTGCAGGCTTTGCTTCTGGCCGAAGACCGACGTCATCATGGCTGGATACTGCGACGTTTTGAAAGCGCGCTGCTCAGTGAAATGGGGGAAGAACTGGTCTATCTTGAAGACGCTTCCCATCAGCCGATCATCGGTGATCAGATGTATTACTACCTGCCACAGGTTGGTCCGGTTGCCTCTGATCGGCTTGAACAAACCGGCGGGACGGCAATCAGCGGGCATTGCCTGATGGCTCTTGGAGAAGGTCGATATTGCGGTGAATGCCTTCTGCAGTGGCGGGATCTGATGCGGGTTCTGCTTGCGCCTTATCTGGGCGACAAACCGATTATGGCTCGTCAGCTGTTTCGTCGGCAATCCTGAAAAACCAATTACGATTTCAATTCCGGCTGAGAGCCGGTCAATCAACTCAAATAAAGGAACCTCAATGAACCCGATCTATTTAGGTCTGAATATCGACCATGTTGCTACCTTGAGACAAGCTCGCGGAACGTCTTACCCGGATCCGATCAAAGCGGCTTTGGATGCGGAAATGGCCGGTGCCGACAGTATCACACTGCATTTGCGGGAAGATCGTCGCCACATTCAGGATCGGGATGTTGAGCTGATTTCGCAGCTGCGTCAGACTAAAGTGAATCTGGAAATGGCGGCGACTGAAGAAATGGTTTCCATTGCGTGCCGTTTGCATCCGGAAGATGTTTGTCTGGTTCCGGAGAAACGTGAAGAGTTGACAACCGAGGGCGGTTTGGACGTGGCTTCGCAAAAAGCGTGGTTGACAGAAGTGTGTGCCAGACTGGCTCAGGCCGGTTGCCGGGTTTCTTTGTTCATCGATCCGGAAGAAGCTCAAATTCTTGCTGCCAGGGAAGTCGGCGCGCCGGTGATTGAATTGCATACCGGCACCTATGCCGAATTAAGCGAATCACAAGCAGTCGAAGCCGAATTGCAGCGTATTCGCCATGCAACGGAATTCGCTGTAGCACAAGGGTTGACGGTTAATGCCGGCCATGGATTGCATTATCATAATGTTCAAGCGATTGCCGAGATCAAGGAGATCGAGGAGCTGAATATCGGTCATGCGATTATCGCTCAGGCGGTTTTCAGCGGTCTGCCGCAGGCAGTGGCCGAAATGAAGCGTTTGATGGTAGAAGCGCGCCGCCAGGCGTATCTGAGTTAAATGATCGTCGGAGTCGGAACCGATATTGTCGATGTTGAACGCATTGCCGGTGTCTATCGCCGTCAGGGTGAGGCGTTTGCGCAACGTTTGTTAAGCGATCAAGAGTTGATTGAATTTCGGCTGAAAACTCAGAGCGAACGTTTTCTTGCCAAGCGCTGGGCCTTGAAGGAAGCGGTTTCCAAAGCGCTGGGAACCGGAATCGCTCAAGGGGTCAGTTTTAGAGAGATGCAGATCGATCATGCGCCGAGCGGCCAGCCGCTCTTAGTTTTGAAAGGGCGCACTCTCGAAGTTGCAGATGCTCTCGGCATTACCCATTGGGCGATCAGCGTCAGTGACGAAAAACATCACTGTGTTGCTTTTGCCGTTGCGGAAAACCGATGCTTCAGTACGTCTCGGGAATCGGAATAAGCCTTCTTTTCAAAAGCGAACGCAGATGTGCATTTGAAGCGTTAACCATGTTGTAAGCGAAAAAGATCAAAAATACAGGATTTCATTGATTTATGCGTAATACTTCTTTCTGGGTGACATTTGTTGCTCTGTCTCTTGTCGTTGTCGGCCTGATCATAGATCTGAAATGGCTCTGGTTGGTGGGATTATTTGCTTTGTCCGGTGCGGTGACCAACTGGTTGGCGATTCATATGCTGTTTGAAAAGGTGCCGGGCTTGATCGGTTCCGGCGTAATCAGTGCGCGTTTTGAAGAATTTAAAACTGCCATTAAAAATCTGATGATGGAGCAGTTTTTCAACGAAGAAAACATCGACCGTTTTGTCGCCCAATCAACACATAAACCGTCGTTTAATCTGCAACCGGTTATTGAATCGGTGGACCTTGTCCCGGCATTTGATCGTCTGAGTCAGGTAATTATGGAATCTTCTTTTGGCAGTGTATTGTCGATGTTTGGCGGTGCGGATGTTTTAAAGCCGTTGAAAGATCCCTTTATCAGTAATATGCGGGCTTCCTTGATTGAGCTGACCGAAGACGAAAGTTTTCACGAACGCCTGCAGGCTCAAATTGATCGCCCGGACGTGATGGCGGATATCCGCAAGCAGGTTGAAGAGATTATCGATTCCCGCCTGGGAGAATTGACGCCGCATGCGGTTAAGGTCATGGTGAAGCTGTTGATCGAAGAACATTTAGGCTGGCTGGTCGTTTGGGGAGCGGTTTTCGGCGCCTTTTTCGGGCTTTTATCGGCATTACTGATCGCATAACGGAGTTTGTATGGGGGCTCTGGTCGGATTTCCGCTATGGCTGCTGCTGTCGCTTGGAGCCGCACTGTACTTTCCGGATTCGTTTCGAGAACTGAAATCGTGGATTTTGCCGTTGCTGATGTGGATCATGCTGATGATGGGTATGACTTTGCGCTGGCAGGATTTTGTCGCTGTTTGGCAACGCAAAAATCTGGTGCTTTTCGGTGTGGTACTGCAATTTGTTTTTATGCCTCTGTTTGCCTGGATGCTGGCGATTTTAGGACAGTTGCCAACCGAATGGCTGATTGGAATGATCCTGGTCGGCGTGACTGCTGGCGGTACCGCTTCGAATGTAGTGA
The DNA here is from genome assembly GCF_963677875.1 of Thiomicrorhabdus sp. Taxonomy (NCBI): domain Bacteria; kingdom Pseudomonadati; phylum Pseudomonadota; class Gammaproteobacteria; order Thiotrichales; family Piscirickettsiaceae; genus Thiomicrorhabdus; species Thiomicrorhabdus sp. Next base: position 269,461 of record NZ_OY782567.1, read on the forward strand.
CTTATCTGGCAAAGGGCGATTTGGCATTGTCCGTCAGCATGACGCTGGTTTCTACTCTGGCAGCGACGTTTTTAATGCCGATTTTGACGTGGGTTTATCTGCAGGAATCGCTTGAGGTTCCGGTGATTCCGATGCTGCTTACACTGGTTCAATTGATTTTCTTGCCACTGGCGGCAGGGATGTTGCTGGCGCACTTCTTTCGAAATGCTGTTCAGTATTCGGTCGTTTGGTTACCGCATCTCGCGCAATTTGCCATCGCTTTGATTGTAGGGATTGTGGTTGCCTTGAATATGGATCGTTTTTCCGATGTCGGCATGGTTTTGATTATGGCGGTCGTCTTACATAATGCTCTTGGTATGCTTGCTGGTTATCTCGGCGCGCGTTTTATGGGATACGGAAGTGTTGCCGCGAGAACGCTCGCGATAGAAGTTGCTATGCAGAACTCTGCCCTGAGTGTGGCTTTGGCAATTAAATACTTTTCGGCTATGGCGGCCGTGCCGGCAGCTCTGTTTAGTATCTGGCATAATCTGTCCGGTATGCTGTTCGCTGCTTATTGGCGTTTGAGAGATAAGACGGAGCATCTAGAAAAAACCAAGAGTTGCAAGCGGTGATTTTGGATAAAAATGGTGTAAACGGCGCCTTTGTGCGGTTGGGATTTTTCAATGTCCGCCGAATCCAGTACACTGAAAGAATCGGTTCAAGCGATTTTCAAGAGATAAATTATGAGAAAGATAAAGGGCGTTTTGCTATTCGGATTATTCTGTTTAGTCTTTGCCGGCACGGCATCAGCCGACGAAACAGCAGAAATCCCACCTCAGCAGGTTCTGATTGAAGCGGCTATTCAAAACGATTGGTTCAGTAAACGCTGTCGTGGTGTGAGCATTAATAAATATTTTAATGAAGTGAATCGTCTGTATATCGAACGCTATGGCATCAGTGCGCATAATTACATTGAACGGTTTCAAGAGCTTGAGTTTGCCGGTTATAAAGAAACAATCGAGTTAGCAATGCAGCGCCGTTTAATTGAGCTAGGAGGCTGTCAGGCGGCTAAACGGCAGGATTGGGATCGCGCACTTAAAAACACTTACAAGGCCGCTCTCAAAAAAGTGGAAACTTCTAACTGGTTTCCTGAGCCTTAGAGTCACTGTTATATGAATGGATTTTCTTCAGCATCGTTTCTGATTACCCCGGAAGGTCGTCGTTCTTTGGAAAAAGAACTGGATCATTTGTGGCGGGTTGAACGGCGCGAAACGACACAGGCAGTTACCGAAGCCGCGGCACACGGTGATCGTTCGGAAAATGCGGAATATAAAGAGGGGAAGCGCAAATTGCGGGAAATCGACCGCCGTTTGCGCTTCCTTCGCAAGCGTCTGGAGCAGGTTAAGGTCGTTGAGTATTCGCCTCAACAAGAAGGCAAGGTGTTTTTCGGAGCCTGGGTGGAATTGGAAAATGAGGATGGTGAAACCGTTTGTTACCGAATTGTGGGCAGTGATGAGTTTGATCCGCAGAAAAATTACATCAGTATTAAATCGCCGATGGCAAAAGCGTTGATCGGTAAAGAGGTAGATGACGAAGTGATTGTGCATACTCCCACCGGAAAAAAATTCTGGTATCTGAACCGGATTGAATATCGGTAATTGGGATTGCGGTAATCGAGTTTGGTGTTCATCGGATTATTTCGAATCGGTGAAAACTAAAAAAGTGAAAATAAAAAAGCAGGGAAACCCCTGCTTTTTTTGTTTTGGACTGGATGTTAGTTTCTGATATTAACGAACTAAACCTTCAACCCATGATTCCATCAATTCCTGCGCGACCGGATTAGGCGCTTCCATGAAATTGACGACAAAGCGATCACCAAGATCGGTTGCACCAATCGAACGTGGACGAACGGCAACCGGAGCGGCGGAAGGAATCTGGAAGCCGAAACAGAATACAATATTCTGAGCATCCTGGATTTCCGGATTAATGTCTCCGTCGATGTTCTGGGTGTGAGCAAAGTGGTTGAAACGCGCGATCATAACTGCTTTCGGGTGTTCGTTGATCTTTGCTTCCAAAGCATCAAGAATCTCTTCGACATTTTGGCAATCGGTATCGCTTTTGGCAATGGTTAATGAAAATACCGGGTATTTGTCCTGAAATAGGCTCTTTTCCATCTCAAACTCCGTAATTTTTGATGTAGTAATGGTTAATAATCCGCAACGGTCGGAAAGATCTTCGTTCCGTTCTGATAGAAGCGCCGTGCGGGCGCTTCTTAGTTATTGATTGTTAACGGTATTGACGCAGATACAGTTTTTCGAAAATGCGTTTGGCAAAGTGGAACAAACGGCAAGGCGGAAGCAGGGTTGCGCCTTTTTCGGTGCGTTTAATAAAAATACCGTGCGTCAAGGTATCGACGATACAGATCAGCTCGTGTTTGAATGCAACAAAGTCGTTTCGACCCTGTAGTTCTTTTACAAGGTTTTCGGCTGCCGCGGCGGCTTGCAGGTCAGCGGCATGCGCCTGTTTTGCCTGCCAGTCAGGCCCAGGGAAGCTGCCTGCGTCACCGGCAACATAGACTTTCTCATACCCTTCGACTTTGGCATATTGATCCGCTCGGATCATGCCACCTTCCGATTTCGGCAATTCAGAGTCCGGCAGCCATGCCGGGCCGGTCATGCCTGGCATGAAGAGGATCAGATCTGCTTCGATTTCCCCACCTTCTGTTTTGACCTTGTTCGCTTCAAAGCCGACCATTTTGTGACCGACGTGGGTTTCGATGCCTTTTTTATGCATCGATTTCATCAGGTTGACGGGCACTTTGGCTCCCAGACGTTTGCCGGGCTCAGGAGCTGGGTTAAAAAAGACCAATTTGAATTTTTCGCGTCGTCCTTGCTTTCTGAGCAGGTTGTCGATGCCGTACAGGAATTCGAACATGGGACCACCGCGCATGGCAGAAGGTTCTTTTGGATTGCCGCCGAAACCGATGGCAATCGTGCCACTTTGCATTTCATTCAGGCGGTCACGAATTTTCTCTGCGGCAGGAATGCCTTCGCAAGGGGTAATGGCGTGTTCGATCCCCGGTAATTTTTTGATGAAGCGTCCGCCGGATGCGATGATCAAACCGTCGTTCTGGTATTCGCCCTGATCGGTGACAACGGTTCTGCCGGCGTTAGTCACATTGGTTACTGTGGCTTTAATGTGGGTGACCTTCTGGCGGCGGAAAAAGTTGGTTAGATTGATTCTCAGGTCGTCGCCCTTGCGCATACCGGACGGAATCCAAATCAAACTGGGTAGATAAATGAACTCGTCTTTCGGCGAGATAACAGTGATTTCGGCGTCCGGCGCTTGCTTGCGAGCCGTTTTGATTGCAGTCAAGGCGGCAAATCCGCTGCCAAGGATCGTAATGTTCATTTTTAACCTCTGGGTGCTATGGTCTTTCAAATTAGACTTTGCCAACAAACTAAAAAAAATTTTATCTAGTATAGATTTTTTTTATCCATGCCAGGTAAAAATTTATTAATCGATCATAGCAAATTTCTCTTATCCTTTAAGCTGTTTAGGATCAAGATTTGGGCATTAAAAGGAAATTTCCATTCAAGTAAAAACTAAGATGAATCGGAAAGTTCTTCTAAGGCGAAAAAACGCGTGCAGGCGAGAGGGAGAGCGTTTAGGCGTCCGCTTTTTTGAAACAAGTTTGTACAGGATGCTCTTATGGATGTTCAGTTGTTTTGGCGTCCTTGCAAGCCTCCGCTATGCAACAGAATGATGGTTGAACCTGGCGTGAAACGATCTTGAGCCAGATCGTCAAAAAATGCCTTGAAGGTTTTTACCGTATACACCGGATCCAGCAGAATGTGGAACTGGTGTTCGAAGTTTTGCATGAAATCTCTTAATTCCTCCGGGAACTTGCCGTAACCGCCGTAATGATGCGTGGCGTCTAAAGACCAGTCGTTGGTTGCATGAGAAGCAGATGTACTCCAGCTCCGGATCTGTTCGACAAGATAATCGCTTTGCTTCAGGCTGCTGACGCCGATGAGTTGTCTGTTTTGCCTGCACTGTGTATAGCGGATCAGCCCGGCCAGCGTTGCGCCAGTGCCGACTGCACAATATAAATGCGTCCAATCGGGACATTGAGTGTCAATTTGTTCGGCAAGTGTTTTGAGTCCTTTGATTGCAAGATCATTGCTTCCGCCTTCGGGTAGAAAATAGGCATTGGGGAAGCGATGTCGGTAATGAGATAGGAAGTCGCTTTCATACCGTCGCCGATAGGTTTGTCGGCTTAAAAATTCTAATTGCATGCCGTCGCGCTGTGCCTGTTTCAGGGTTGGACTCCATCGATCCCGCCGATCGGCAAGTTCGTCTCCGCGAATCAGCCCGAGTGTTTTGATTCCGAATTTTCTGCCGACGGCAGCTGTAGCGGCGATGTGGTTGGAGTGGGCGCCGCCAAAGGTGATCAGAGGTGTAGCACAGCTTTTGCTCGCTTCAGAGAGGTTGAGTTTGAGCTTATGCCATTTATTTCCCTGAACCGTCGGATGGTTCAGATCATCGCGTTTTACCAGGACTTTCAAACCTTTTTCATCGAATTGCGCGTAGCTTAACTGGACCATTGGTGTGGTTTTTTCTGAAAAAAAATGTGCCATTTTGCTAGAATTTCTTCTTAAAAATAATTAAAAGTAAAGATCGTTTCACGGATTTTCAGTTATTGCGGCGTGCGGATCGGCAGGCCGGTTGATTATCGGTGATCTTGAAAGCGAATCTCGTTTAACCTCAACGAAGTGGAACCGGTTGTGATCCGGGTAAAAAACCTGGACGGCCGGTTTGGATTGATCGGAATTCACGGAAATGGCCTGCGGGTAAGGATGTGAATAAGAAAATTATAATATGAGAGGAAATCAATGGAACAGCTAACCAATAGTTTGGATGTGTTGTTTATCCTGTTGGGGGCGATTTTAGTCCTGTTTATGCATGCCGGATTCGCTTTTCTGGAAGTCGGTACGGTTCAGAATAAAAATCAGGTAAATGCTCTGGTAAAAATTATGAGTGATCTCGGCGTGTCGACGGTTGCTTATTTTTTCATCGGCTATGGCATCGCTTACGGTGTGTTTCTCGGCTTCAATGTTGATGGTCAATTGACGCAGGCTATGACTGAAAAGTCCGGTTATGAACTGGTCAAATTTTTCTTTCTGATGACATTTGCCGCGGCGATTCCGGCGATTGTCTCCGGAGGTATTGCCGAAAGAGCGCGTTTTTATCCCGTTCTGTTATCGACGTTTTTGACGGTTGCGCTGGTGTTATCCGCTGTTTGAAGGGATCAGTTGGAATGGGAATTTTGGCATTCAGGCGTGGCTGGAGGCGAATTTCGGTGCCGGATTCCATGATTTTGCCGGCTCGGTTGTCGTGCATGCTGTTGGAGGCTGGATCGCCTTGGCGGCGATCATGGTCATGTGGCGCGCGTAGCAACCGTTATGATGCCAAAGGGAATATTCGTCATGTCTATCCACCGTCAAGTATTCCCGTTTCTGGCGCTTGGAGCCTGGATTCTAAGTGTCGGCTGGTTTGGCTTTAACGTGATGTCGGCTGCAAGCTGTCGGCGGGATTCAAGGATTGGTTGCCATGAATTCACTGATGGCGATGGTTGGCGGAATTCTGGCGGCAACCTTCTTCAGTAACAAAGACCCCGGGTTTGTTCATAACGGGCCTCTGGCGGGACTGGTTGCCATCTGTGCCGGTTCGGATGTTGTGAATCCTCTTGGGGCTCTGGTGATTGGTCTGGTAGCTGGTTTGCTCTTTGTCAAAGCTTTCTCCTGGACGCAGAAAAACTTAAAAGTCGATGATGTTCTCGGTGTTTGGCCTTTGCACGGTTTGTGCGGTATCTGGGGGGCTTTGGCAGCCGTGTGTTTTCGGTTCAACGGCGCTTGGTGGACTGGGTGGCGTGTCGTTTGCATCGCAGGTTGTCGGTACCTTGATCGGCGTCGTGATTGCGTTTGTCGGGGGCTATCTGGTGTATTTCATTGTGAATCGGATTTCCACTTTGCGTATGGACGATGAGGAACAGTATCAAGGGGCGGATTTGAGCATCCACCGCACGCATGCGAATCCACCCAAGGACGAGTTTTAAAAAGGCTCGGAAAAAACTTGTACTGGAATGGGAAACCCGTTCTGGGTCGGAATGAAAACTCCGATTCAGGACGGGTTTTTTGTTATAGTGTCACCAAAACCGATGTCAATGGTTGTTGGTATTTTCGGCCAACCGAAAACCATAAAAATAATAAAACGGCAGTCTGCCAAGATCGTTCTAACAGCAATCAAGCCATCCGGCGATCTTTACAAGGTCTATAGAAAACGAGTTCGAATGGAAAAATTATCCGCTTCCCAGTTATACCGCTTAACCGAATTAACATCCGATAGTCTGCATTTTCGCAGCAGAGCCACGCAGGATCGAGACCAGGATATTCTGGAGTTTATGCAGCATTTTCACCCGCGAGCCTATCAATCGTTGAGTTTCGGACTACACTTAAAACGTAATCAAAACCATATTTTTATTATGGGTGAGCCGGGCGTCGGGCGGATCGGTATGACTAAAGCCATGCTGAAACAGGCGGCATTGCAACGCAATCTACCGCCGGATGTCGTTCTGGTCTCGGATTTTTCCGAGACTAATAAAACTCAGTATCTGTATTTTGAAGCCGGGCAAGGACATGAGTTCAAGTTGGCGGTCGAATCTTTTATCACTCAGTTGAAATCTCAACTGCCGATTCTCTTTGATGGCCACGCTTATCAGTTGCGCAGCCAGATGCTGGAAAACGAGTTGGCGGAAAAACAGCAGTCGATGTTGCAACCGGCGTTCGATCTGGCCGAAGAGCTGAGTATTGAAATCAATCAGAACGATAACGCTTTTGTGTTGAGTGCGATGATCGAAGATCAGCGTTACCGTCTGGCGGACTTGAAAAACTTTGACGAAAATACGCAAAAATTTTTCATGGAAGCATTCGATCAGGTTGAAGAAGCACTTAACAAAGGGTTGAGCCATTTCCCCGTTTTTGCAGCATGAGTTTATGGATGCCGGTAAGAAACTGAATACCGAAGTTGCCAATGAGCATCTCGATCCGTTGATCAAAACACTGAAAATGGAATTCGGAAAAAGTGCGGAAATTAACCGTTACCTGGACAGCTTACAGGAAAGCGTGGTTGCCAAATTACATCTTTTCTGGGATCAAAATGCGGATCAGGTGACTTCCAGTCCTCAGGCGACCATGGATGAGCTGCTTTCCGAACAGCAGGGGTTGTCGGTGTTTGAGGTAAATTTGCTGGTCGATCACCGCGACTTAAAACATGCTCCGTAATCTATGAGCAGAATGCCACCATGCCGAAGCTGTTTGGGTTACGCCATCAACTCGGCCACCGCTCAGGCGACAGATACTTTGACGCTGGCGATGAATCATCAGGCCGGATTGCTGCAGCAGGCGAATCATGGCTTTTTGATTTTGAATATTCAATCACTGCTTAAAGATCCGGAAATCTGGTCGAATCTGAAAGCGGCACTGATGAGTAAAAAGTTGACCTTCGAAGTACCTTCTTCGAGCAGTATCGTGCCTTATCATCTGCCGGACTTTCCCTTGAGTGTGACTCTGGTACTGGTCGGGCAGGCGGCGCATTTTTATGCTTTGCAGAAATCGATGCGCAATTCAGCCGACTGTTCAAGGTTCAGGTTGAATTTGAAGTTGAGTTATCGAGAAACGCCGAACACGAATTGACGCTTGCCAAACAACTGGCGTCCGAAATCGAAGACTGGGATGATCTGCCGGTCAAGGTATGTGCTTTGAGCGCTTGATTGAATATGCCTCAAGAATGTCGAAGATCAAAATCGTCTGTATACCAACAAAGCGATTTTACGTGACGTGCTTGCCGAAGCGAACGCTTTTGCACGCGCCGGAGGCAAAGACAGCGTTGATCGCGAAACCATTGAAGCGACTATTGTGCAACGTGACTTCCATACCGGGCTGATGGAAGAGTACTACCATCGAGCGATTACCGATCAGCAAGTGCTGATTTCGACGGAAGGCTGAGCATGTTGGCATGGTCAATGGCCTGACGGTTTTAAACCGTCGGGCGGCAGTCTTTCGGCCAGCCGGTGAGAATCACTGCGCCAGTCGTCGGCAGGAGACGAAGGGGTTTTGGATATCGAACGGGAAGTTGATATGGCCGGACCGATCCATTCAAAAGGAATGCTGATTTTATCAGGGGTACATCCGCGGACGTTATATGAAAAACCGCGCGCTCGGTTTCAGCGGTTCGATTGTGATGGAGCAGTCGTATAACGGTGTAGAAGGGGATTCGGCGTCCTCTGCCGAGCTGTTGGCACTTTTATCCTCGATTGGACAGTTTGCGATGCGTCAAGACTTGGCAATCACCGGATCGATTAACCAGTTCGGTGAACTTCAGCCCATTGGCGGCGTCAATGAAAAAATAGAAGGCTTCTATAAAATTTGCGCTACCGTGGTTTGAGTGG
>NZ_OY782568.1 GCF_963677875.1 Thiomicrorhabdus sp.
GCCGCAAGAGTTAACCCAAAGCACAAGAAGCTGCTTGAGTTTTGGCATAACTTAATCGATAAGGCAGCAGGCGGTGAGGAGCTTCCTGACCGAATTATAAAAATACTAGAGAAACTGACACCCCAAGAAGCGATTACGTTAGATGCTCTTATGGCTAGCGGACCACACTTTTGTAATGACGAAGAAGAAAAGTCCCGCCTCAGTGCATTGAAGGAGCAAGGTCTCGTAGAACAGTCCTACACAGCCGTGTTTTTGGGGTATGTAATTCCTCTTGGGGTCACGCTGATTCTGTTTATTGTTTTGTCACAAAGTTTTCCTATGTTTGACATGGTCAAGCCTGGAGGGCTTGCTAACACCATTGGAGCATGTGGCGCAATCTGTGTTTTGTATGCAATTGCACTTGGCTTCCAGCTCAGTCGTGTGGGATTAGGACGCTGGCGCCTTACCTGGCTAGGTCAAAAGTTAGAATCGATAGTCTCTCGTAATGAAATCTAACAAATCGCTTCCAATGCGGTTTTGCAGAGGCTGGTGATATTGGCAAAATCACCTTCTGCAACGCTGGTTTTCGGGACGATCCAACTGCCGCCGACACATAGAACATTCGGTAGTGCCAGGAAGTCATTCATATTGGATGGGCTGACTCCGCCTGTCGGGCAAAACTTCATTGACCCGAATGGGCCGGCAAAGCCTTTTAGCAGTTCAATACCGCCGACCGCCGTGGCCGGAAAGAGTTTGCAGCCTTCAATACCGTATTCCATTGCCAGCATGACTTCGCTGGCGGTCGCGACACCCGGAATAAAAGGAATACTTTCTTCTTTGGCGCAATCCAGCAGTCCGGTACTGATACCCGGGCTAAAGCTGAAGTTGCCGCCCAGATCCCTGACCTTCAGCATCTGCTCGGCATTCACAACCGTACCGGCTCCGACATTCATTTCCGGCAGTTCTTTGGCGATGGCTTCAATACTGGCAAGCGCCGCGTCACTGCGAAGGGTGATTTCCATGACGGCGATCCCCCCTTCCAATAAAGCTTCCGCCAACGGCAGAGCATCTTTGGGGTCTTCCAGCACCACCACGGGAACGATTGGGGAAATGCCTAAAATTTCAGTCGCCTTCATGCTTGTTCTTCTCCTATAGAATCAAATATCGATGCTCCCATTTCGGCGCTGCCGACGAAGTGGCGCATCATCGCAAACAGTTCTCGTCCGGTTCCCCATCGATCATGTGACAAATCTGGATGCGCCTCCTCTCGGGCCGCCAGTTCTTCCGCTGACACTTTCAGTTCCAGTGTTTTGGCTTCGACATCCAGCACAACGATATCACCGTTCTGAACCTTGGACAGCATACCGCCATCCAGCGCTTCCGGCGTAACATGAATTGCCGACGGCACCTTACCGGAAGCACCGGACATGCGTCCGTCCGTGACAACGGCAACCTTAAAACCTTTATCCTGCAAAGCGCCCAGTGGCGCCATCAGGCCGTGCAGTTCCGGCATACCGTTAGCTTTTGGCCCCTGATAACGGACAATCGCAATAAAATCTTTATCCAGTTCGTGTGCCTTAAACGCGGCCTGCAACTCTTCTTGTGATTCAAACACCACAGCCGGCGCTTCAATACATAATTGTGTCGGTTTCAGTGCCGAGGTTTTGATGACCGAACGCCCCAGATTACCGCCCAGCATGGTCAGGCCACCGTGGTGATCGAACGGTTCTTCGACCGTCGAAACGATCTCCGGGTCACGCGGTTTGTCCGGCGCCGGTGTCCAGGTCAGCCTGCCGTCAACAAGAGAGGCTTCGGTGGCGTATGGCGCCAGACCTTTACCGACAATGGTATTCACATCTTCATGCAAAATACCGGCATCCAGTAATTGGCTGATGACATACCCCATGCCGCCGGCATCGTGGAATTGGTTTACATCGGCACTGCCATTTGGATATAGACGGGTAATCAGCGGAACGATAGAAGAAATATCGTCAAAGTCTTCCCAGTTGATGTGAATACCGGCCGCCTTGGCCATCGCGATCAGGTGCATGGTATGGTTGGTCGAACCACCGGTAGCCATCAGACCGACCAAGGCATTGACGATACTCTTTTCATCAATCATACGGCCAACCGGCATGAAATTCTCACCGAGTTGCGTCAGTTTGACGATTTGCTGTGCGGAGCTGACGGTAATCGCTTCACGCAACGGAGTATCAGGATTCACAAAAGTCCCGCCCGGCAGATGCAGCCCCATCACATCCATCATCATCTGGTTTGAGTTGGCCGTGCCATAGAAGGTACAGGTTCCGCTACTGTGATAACATGCCGATTCACTTTGCAATAGAACGTCTACCCCGACATTACCGAGTGCAAACTCTTGACGCACCTTACCTTTCTGCGCGTTACTGATGCCGGAACGCATCGGCCCGGCAGGGATAAAGACAGCAGGAAGATGACCGAAAGTCAAAGCGCCAATCACCAATCCGGGAACGATCTTGTCGCAAACCCCTAAATAGATCGCGCCTTCGTATACGTTATGCGATAAGCCGACAGCCGTCGACATCGCAATCGTGTCGCGACTGAACAGGCTGAGTTCCATCCCCGGCTGCGATTGAGTGACCCCGTCGCACATCGCCGGTACGCCACTGGCAACCTGACAGGTCGCGCCGACTTCGCGCAGCGCCTCTTTAATTTTAAGCGGAAAATCCGCAAAGGGTTGATGCGCGGAAAGCATATCGTTATAAGCGGTAATAATGCCGATGTTCGGTGCCTTCATGCCCGACATAATCGCTTTGTCTTCAGCGGATTCGGCCGCCATGACATGAGCGAGGTTACTGCACCCCAGTGCCGCACGATGCACTTTCTTTTTTTCCGCTTCGGCGATCCGTCGCAAATAAATTTCCCGCGTCTTGTGCGAACGTTCGATAATACGCTCGGTAACTTCTAAGATCCCTTTATTCATCGCGACTCCACTTCTAATTCCGTATTGATTTTTCAAGACCGACAAGCACTCAAATCAGTTTAAAGCATGATGCAGACCAATGTCCAAGTCAAATACCGATGTACAAAACTACCTTTTTTCAAATCAAAATCGGCAGTATTGGCGGCTTTCATCCATTCAATCACAGCAGATTCCGTTGCCTGGCACAGCAAGCCATTCCTCTATCTAGTGCAGATGCACCATAAAAATCGCATCAACTGTGCTTTTTGATCCTCTGGAGCCGTAGCAAACGATCCGCTTTTCGGCACAATTCAGCCACCGACCTTTCTCTTTCCGTTATGATTTTGCATGGTTTGTCGCAAATCTTTCCGAACGCCCCAATTTGGTTCCCGAAAGCGACAGCCAAAACAAAATTTCCCCGCTAACCCAACAATAAACCGACTGACCAAACATGAACGCTCTGCCCATAAAAACGCTTTTTTCCTCCACGCTGGCAACACTGGCTTTAAGCCTGTCCGCCTGCTCGTACGCAACCAATCCGACAGCCGCTCAAAACGTAACCCCGTCAGGTTTCATCACCGATGCGAATATTTCCGAAGCAAGTGGTCTGGCGATGTCTCAACGAGAGAAAAACGTTCTGTGGGCACTAAATGACAGTGGTAATAAACCGCAGCTATTTGCGCTCAACGAGCAAGGCGAACACTTAGGTACACTAAACGTTAAGGGCGTTCCAAATCAGGATTGGGAAGATCTGGCTTCTTTCATTTATCAGGGGCAACCTTACCTTTTAATCGCTGATGTTGGCGACAATTCAGCCAAAAGGCAAAAAAATGCCCTGCATTTCATAGCGGAACCCAAACTGAAGAAGCTCTCGGCAAAAAAGCCAATTTCCGTAAAACCCGACTGGACAATCGAGTTTACCTATCAGGACGGGCCGCGTGATTGCGAATCGGTGGCGCTTGACCTGCCAAACCAGAAGATTCTGTTATTAAGCAAAAGAGACAAGCCGCCCGCGCTTTACGAGCTTCCTCTTCAAAAAAACCAGTCGAAAAAGGTTTTGATTGCCAGGAAACTCGGCGAAATCACCCCGCTTCCTGAACCGGAAATTCAGGATATCCGGTCTGTGACCAATCTGCTTTATGCACGACAGCCGACAGCAATGGACATTTCGCCCGACGGTTCGTCACTGATTGTTCTGACCTATATAAACGCCTATTTGTACCAAAAATCGCTCAACGCAAGCTGGTCGTCGGTACTGAAGAAAACGCCAAGGGAAATTGCACTTCCTTATTTAAGACAGGCAGAATCGGTGTGTTTCGACGCATCCGGAAAAACAATTCATGTCACGTCGGAAGGCTCTCCGGCACCTTTATTCAAAATCGACCTCAAAGAGGCACATCCCTGAATCGATTTCGCCGGCATTCTTCGTCTTCAAGGTGAGCATTCAAATAGCGGAAAACCGTGAATTCCAAAACAAAACGCCCGCGGGAAATCCAACGGGCGTTTCACATGCTTAAAGATGCGCCTTTCAATTCGGCTGCATCGTTCAAGCGCACTCAGTCACTGCGACTTGAAACGGTTTTAATCTTTGATATCCGCAAAACCGGCAGTCAGTTGTGGCGAACTGGTAAAAAGCCCCCAACCAACGCCCAGCACAATATTGCTGTCAAAGTTATAACCTGCGCCAACATCCACGTCTATTTTCTGGCGGGCATTTGGGTAGTAAGTGGCTCCGGCCGTGGCGACAAGAGAGTCTTTTTGATCATCTGACAGCACCTTGGCCGTCAGTCCGAATTTACCGTCAAAGGTGAAAACTCCACCGATCATCGCCGTGGCATCCGCCTGCACCGTCGATGCCAATAGCGTCATACCGGAAAAAACCGTTGCGGCTAACAATTTATTCTTCATTTTGATCCTCTCGCTATATTTGATTAACAGAAAACAACCAACCTTGCTCTTAAAATATACGCCTGCAGATTTAAAAATCAAATCGGGTACACTCTGTTCTTCCCCGATGCTAAGATGAAAACACAACCAATACACGATCTGTTTTTACGATCTTAATTATTTTATGGCTTGGCAATCCCTATGGAAGAGTTTATAGAACACCTGCACGAAGTCTTCTCGGAGTTTGGGGCAATCACCGCCAAACGAATGTTCGGCGGCTATGGTATTTATCACGATGTCGTCATGTTTGCACTGGTGGTAAACAACACACTCTATCTCAAGGCGGACAAGTTCTCGGTCGAAAAATTCATCGAGATGGAACTGCCTCCCTTCGAATATGAAAAAAGCGGCAAAACAATGAAAATGTCGTATTACCGTGCCCCGGAAGAAATTTTCGATGACCCGCAACTGGCAGAGGAATGGGCTACCTTGGCTTTCGAAGCGGCTCTGCGCGCCAGAAAATAACGTATGTCGTTTACTGCTACCATTCATGCCCAGCGCGAATGCTTTCAAAGCAACCAGACAAAACCGCTCGATTTTCGCATCCGGCAACTTAAAAAACTCCGGCGATTGCTTCAGCAACAAGAGCCTTCACTCTATCAGGCGATTTTTAACGATTTCGGCAAATCGGAATTTGAAACTTTTCTCACCGAACTTTCCCCCCTTTATCAGGAAATTGACCTGTATCTTAAAAAGCTGAAAAAGTGGAGCAAACGGCAGTTTGTTCGCACCGGCGTAGCCAATTTTCCGGCCAAAAGCTATCTTGTTCCCGAGCCCCTGGGAACGGTTTTAATTATCGGCGCCTGGAATTACCCCTATCACCTGTCGCTGCTACCGGTGATCAGCGCGCTGGCAGCAGGAAATACGGTGATCATTAAACCCAGTGAACTGCCGTCGCAGACTTCCGCAGCGATGGCCAAACTGATTAACGAGAACTTTTCCGCCGATTATCTGCACCTTATTGAAGGCGGAGCCGAAGAAACAGGCGAACTCTTGAAGCACCGTTTCGACAAAATCTTTTTTACCGGCAGCCTTTCGGTCGGAAAAACCATCTATCGGGCCGCGGCCGAACATTTAACTCCGGTGACCCTTGAACTGGGCGGAAAAAGCCCGACTTTTGTCTGCGCGGACTGCGATATCGAAACAACGGCAAGACGAATTGTGTGGGGCAAGTTTTTAAACGCCGGGCAAACCTGCGTGGCACCGGATTACATTCTGGTTGAAAGATCCATTAAGGAAACGTTTCTTGACGCTTTGAAGCAGGAAGCAAGAGTTTACCCTCAGAACATGACTGCACAGCGTGATTCGCGTACCGGAAACTATGTACAAATCATCAATCAGCGCAATTTCAAACGATTGGAAAATTTGCTGGATCAGGAAAAAGCACATATCTGTTTTGGCGGCCATACCAACCCGGAACAACGCTTTATCAGCCCGACCATTCTGGATGGCATCTCCTTTGCAAGCCCCATAATGCAGGAAGAAATTTTCGGTCCCATCCTGCCGGTAATCGCGTTTGACAAACTGGACGAAGCCATCTGCAAAGTGAAGCTGAAACCCAAACCGCTTTCCTGTTATGTCTATTCAAGCAATCAAGACACGATCGATAGAATCCTCAACGAAGTCTCTTTCGGGGGCGGTTGTGTCAATGACAGCGTTATGCAGCTTTCCAACTCAAATCTACCATTCGGCGGTGTTGGGATGAGTGGTTTCGGCCACTATCATGGAAAAGCCGGATTCGACACTTTCACTCACTATAAGAGTATTCTTCACAAGCCCTTCCATTTTGAGTTACGCCTTAAATACCCTCCGTATTCAATCCGGAAACTGAAATGGCTCAAATGGCTGCTGCAACAGCTATAAATTCGCTGTTCCTCTGTTTCATTCTTCACATAAACCGCATCCTCGGGGATTGAAAGCAAGCATTTGCCGACTTTCTGGTATATTCTTATTCAAATACCGGCGAACACGCGAAGAGAGGTTATCTTGACACCAGAAAAATACTTATCGGCCGAACAGTTGGAAAAAGAATTGACGCTACTGATGAGGCTTCTGGAAGCACTGAATCGAAAACGAAATTATCCATTGGAGCGTTCTCATTATCTGCTTCTGCTACAAATTCAGGATGAAGACAAAAATATTAACGATCTGGCGAATATACTCGCACTGGATGCCACAACCGTCACCCGACAGGTGATCTCCATGCAGAAGAACGGTCTGATCGTAAAAAAACAAGACCCCGCCGACCGGCGCGTAGCCTGGATATCCGCAAGTGAAAAAGGCAAACAACTTGCAATGGAAATGCGCGAAATCCGTATTCAACGGCTTGATGAAATGTTTCGCGAATGGGCTCCCGAAGAGAAACACCATTTTTCCGATCTGCTGAACCGTTGTAATCAGACGCTGTATCACCGGCTCGCCGAGATTTAAAACCGAACGGGATTGCCGGGATTGCCTAAGCCACCAGCATCACGCCGAATTACCGAACCGCTTCATGGCTTCCCGGCCGATAAGCCGTCGATAAAATGAATCATTAACGGGAAGACTTGATCCCCTTTTCGGCCAACCTGATAATTGATCATCAAGTGATTACGTTTCACATTGTCCGGATTCGAGTATTCAATCATTTCATTTCGATAATCGACGCCCAGCTGGCGCAATCTTTCAAGCATTCCATTCGCAAGCAACTCCTTTTGTCTTGGGCGGGAGGCAGTCAAAAACAACATAGGCGGAATAGCACGCCCCTGAAGCGCCTGATGCACAGGAGAAAGCGCTTTCCACCGCTCCGGATCACTGCCAAATGCTTCCTGGTAAGCTTTTGCTCCAATTGCGCCTTCCAGATTTTCCATTCGCGCACTGACATTGAAGGCCGCGCTATCCAGAAAGACAACGCCTTTCAAAACATCTTTCCCGGCACCGGCCACACGCAGATAGGCAGGGTCTGTCGCAATCAATGCCGCTAAATGACCTCCTGCAGAATGCCCCATCAGATAAATTTGCTGCGGATTCCCACCATAACGCTTGATATTCTTTTCAACCCAGACAACCGAGTTGGCTACGGACTGGGCTTGCACTTCTACCGGATTACGGGGCAGAAGCGGATAATTGATGCTGATAAAAATATAATTTTCTGCATTGAAGGCTGCGGGTTTGAATTTCACTCTCCATTTATCGCCACTCTTCCAACCTCCGCCATGCACAAAAATCATTACCGAACTCGGTTTGCCGCCATGCTGTTTTGCGTCGGGAACATACATATCCAATATTTCATCCGGCAGCGCACCGTAGGCAATATTCTTCTTAACCGCAGCATCAGCCGGCACAAAGCTCTGCATCAGAAAAAGCGCCAACAGAGCGATCAGCCGACGAAAATTGACCCGTTTCATTATTCCCTCCGCAAAAAACACTTTCAATGAAAAATAATAAATGAAATCAATCGGATAAAACAGAATGCTTTACAACTAATCTGCCAACACTTTACGCTTGAGCGGCATTCTTTTATGCAAATAGAGCATTCCGACTTCAAATCCGCTACACTTTTCGCATACCTTGCAACAAGCAACCCTCCCAGAAGAACAAGGAAAACCGGTGCAGATAATTGGTCACATTGAAGCCGTCCTGACAGGCACAGTAAAACCGTTGGGCAAAAAACACGTTTTAAGCGGCATGGATAAACATCCGGTTTCCGGGAAGGTTTCCGTGGAAGAATTGGGGTTGTCCGGCGACGAACAGGCAGACTTGCGAGTCCACGGCGGCCCGGATAAGGCCGTACATTTTTATCCGCGCTCGCATTACGCTTTCTGGCAGAGCCGGATCACGTCACCTTTATTGAATCAGGTCGGCGCCTTTGGTGAGAACCTTTCTCTGATCGGCCTTGATGAAAGCGATATTTGCCTGGCAGATATCTGGCAAATCGGCTCGGCGACCTTTCAGGTTTCTCAGGGGCGTCAACCCTGCTGGAAACTCGCACAACGTTTTGAGGTTCCCGATATGGCCGCTCAAGTTCAGAAGCAGATGAAAACCGGTGGCTATCTACGTGTGCTGCGCAATGGAGAAATCGAAGCCGGAGACAAAATCCAATTACTGGATCGCCCTTATCCTGACTGGCCGTTGACACGACTCATGCAGCTGTTTTACCAAGACACGCTCAACGAAAACGAGCTACGCCTGGCCGACGAATTACCGCTCCCGGCTTCCTGGAAGAAAATCATTGCCAAACGTCTGGCAACGCAAGAGGTAGAAGACTGGACATCTCGCCTTTTCGGGCGCGATTAAACACCGCTTCCAAAACGGGAAAAGACAGCTTCCATTGGCAAAATCCGCTAAACTCATTCCCGTCCGATTTAACAATATGAAACCTAGAAGGTAATTTGCGATGCTACAAACCAATCAAGACGCGCCGGTATTCTCCGGTGTCAATCAAGCCGGTGAAACCGTTGCTCTAAGCGACTTTTCCGGAAAACAAAACGTTCTTCTGTATTTCTACCCAAAAGACGACACCCCGGGCTGTACCATTGAAGCCAACGACTTCACCTCACTTGTTGCAGAATTCGCCTCGGCCAATACTCAAGTCATCGGTGTCAGTAAAGACGATTGCGCCAGCCATCAGGCATTCATTAACAAATTCGGGTTGAAAATCGATCTGTTGGCCGACACGGATGGCAGTCTTTGCGAAGCCTACGGTGTCTGGCAACTCAAAGAAAAAAACGGCGTTTCTAAAATGGGCATTGTTCGTTCAACCTTTATCATCGATCAAACCGGAAAACTCGCTTACGTTGAATATGCTGTCAAGCCGGACGGCCACGCGCAAGCGATGCTGGAAAAAGTACAAAAGTTGTAAACTTGTCACTTTCCGGCGGGCATTTGATCCTGCCGGAAGCCAGAAAGTTCCAGCGATCTCATCAGCGCTCGGAAGGATTTCTTTATCAATCCGATCACTTAATCAGTGATTACCGTAGGCGATCACCGCAACCACAAAAACTTTCTTGACTCTCCTGGTGTAAGACGTGTTGTTCTCACATCAGACAATGCTCTACAGGCTCCGCGAAACCGGGTTGGTTTTACCCAAAATTCTAGTACTGGATGGAATCTCTGGAATTTTTCTGCGTTGCCTGCTCCAACATGAGCGCTTTGATGTCATTCAACAGGGGCAATCGCTCTTCATCTCCTCTTCGACAATCTTCGCCGGTAATAACGACAAGTCACTTTATCAGTGATGTTACAGATCGATTTTTTTTCGAAAAAACCACTCATAAATCCAACACTCATAAATCCAACACTCATAAATCCAACACTCATAAATCCAACACTCATAAATCCAACACTCATAAATCCAACACTCATAAATCCAATGAAGACACCAGACATCAAAGCGATTTAATACAAATTAAATTCATGTTTAATTGAAATAAAATCATTTTTATTCATATAAAGATTCAAGTAGCATTCTCTGTCATCAACTCTGGATGGACTCTCGATTAGACAATCAGAGGTTCATCGGAAAAATAGGATGCGAAAACACAATGAATAGAGACTTCAGCTACACCATTAAAAGTATTTGTTTCGATGAGAATTATCAGCCATCAGACAATACTCGAATCACGACAAACTTTGCGAATTTAGCACGTGGCGAGAGTCGCCGGCAGAACTTACGCAACGCCATCAAGATGATTAACAATCGTTTTAATACGCTGGCGCATTGGGATAATCCCAAATTGGACCGCTACTCGGTCGAACTGGAAATCATTCATGTGGATATTGATGTTGAAGGCAACGGTCAGACCTTCCCAACGATCGAAATTTTGCAAACGAATATTCTCGATCACAAAACCAATCAACGCATTGAGGGGCTTGCCGGTAATAATTTTTCCTCTTATGTTCGTGATTATGATTTCAGCGTCTTACTGCTGGAACACAATAAAAATCAACCAGAATTTAGTATCCCGGAAAATTTTGGTGATCTGCATGGCAAGATGTTTAAAGCTTTTATCAACTCAGATGCGTACCGGCAGCGTTTTCACAAACCTCCCGTTATCTGTTTAAGTGTGTCGAATAACAAAATCTATCATCGCACTGAAAATCAGCATCCGGTATTGGGTGTTGAGTATCGACCGAATGGATCGTCTTTGACGGAACAATACTTCAAAAAAATGGGCTTACAGGTGCGCTATTTTATGCCGCCAAACAGTGTTGCACCCTTAGCGTTTTATTTCTTTGGTGACTTATTGAGCGATTACAGCAATCTTGAATTGATCGGCACCATCAGCACAATGGAAACCTTCCAAAAAATTTACCGCCCAGAAATTTATAACGCCAATACGGTTGCCGGAGAGTGCTATCAGCCAAGCCTGCAACACGAAGATCACTCATTAACTCGCATTGTGTATGACCGCGAAGAACGCAACCGTTTAGCGATTGAACAAGGCAGATTTGCCGAGGAAAAATTCATCAAACCTTACCAAACGGTGCTTGAGCAATGGTCGGCTAATTACGCTTGAAAATCCCCATTCGGTGTTGCTGCTTGCTTATTTGGCTTTACCACAAAAATGCAGGAGCATTTTAGGGTTCGAACCCGGCATGGATAAAACACAAGGGCAGGCCTTGGAAACCGTATTCACAGCGCTTCGATTGCGAAATTTATAAAAAATAACCAAACCTTCAACGGAATTTAGAATGAACAAACTACTCCCCACTTCTACTGTCGGCAGTTTGCCGAAACCTGCTTGGCTTGCCGAGCCGGAAACTCTTTGGTCGCCTTGGAAGTTACACGGCGACGAATTAATCGAAGGCAAACAAGATGCGCTGCGAGTCACCTTGCAGGAGCAAATTAACGCTGGCATTGATATTGTCAGTGACGGTGAGCAAACCCGTCAACATTTTGTAACCACCTTTATCGAACACCTGGACGGCGTGGATTTTGAGAAACGCGAAACCGTTCGAATCCGTAATCGCTATGATGCGAGCGTGCCGTCGGTTGTGGGTGCTGTCAGCCGTCAAAAACCGGTTTTTGTCGAAGATGCCAGGTTTTTACGCCAACAAACCCGTCAACCGATTAAGTGGTGCCTGCCAGGCCCCATGACAATGATCGATACCCTGTACGACGCTCATTATCAAAGTCGCGAAAAACTCGCTTGGGAATTCGCCAGCATTCTGAATCAGGAAGCCAAAGAACTTGAGGCGGCAGGCGTGGATATTATCCAGTTTGATGAACCGGCATTTAATGTATTTTTTGAAGAGGTCAATGATTGGGGAATTGCCGCTTTGGAAAGAGCTGTTGAAGGGCTGAAATGCGAAACCGCAGTGCATATTTGCTACGGCTACGGCATTAAAGCCAATACCGATTGGAAAAAAACATTGGGCTCAGAATGGCGTCAATATGAAGAGACTTTCCCCACACTGCAAAACTCGAATATCGATATTATCTCACTTGAATACCAAAACTCGAATGTCCCAATGGAACTTATGGAACTGATTCGCGGTAAAAAAGTGATGGTTGGAGCAATTGATGTCGCGAATCATGCCATTGAGACACCTCAGGAAGTAGCGGATACGCTACGCAAGGCACTGCAATTTGTCGACCCCGACAAGCTCTATCCTTGCACCAACTGCGGCATGGCTCCCCTACCTCGTGACGTTGCCAGAGGCAAGCTAAAAGCCTTAAGTGCAGGTGCAGAAATCATCCGCAGCGAACTTTCGAACCAGCATTAATCCTTGACGGGACAACACTCTGACAACACCCGGTTGCCAAGAAAATTTGGCCACACATTTGGAATATATTTCCTCGGAGATTTTCTCTGGCCTATTGGCGTTTTACCAGCGTTAAATTGTTGTGGATTCGATAAATCATCGCGAAAATCTACACGGTCTGATCGCTGGCAAACAGGCTTGACGTTCAATTTTTCGTCCACTCTTTACAATCCAATTATGGTCTTTCGAGCAACAGCAAAGCCCAGCCTAACGTTCCGACAGCCCGAAGGGGCCGGGACAATAATTAATCGGATAAATAGTAGGTGATTGTCGAAACAACGCGGACTTTCTTGATGTAAGGCGTGTTGTTATCACGGGAAACAATGCTGAACTGGCCCTGCGAAGCCGATTTGATTTTCCCCAAAACACTGCTGGAATCCTTGGCGAATTTCTGGGCAACTTCGCGCGCATTCTGTGTCGCCTCTTCCACCATTGCCGGCTTGATGTCATTCAGCTGGGTAAACAGATATTCAGTTCGCGATTCGTAATTTCCTCCGGTAATCACAATTCCCTGTTTGCCCAGTTCCGACAAACGACTTTGCAGAGTCCGCACCAGATCAATATCTTTTGAATAGACCGTTACAGTCTGGGTTGCCGTATAGCGGAACTGTGCCTGATTCTGGTTCCCGTACTGCTGGGCAAGCTTATCGGTAATCGCCGGTGACGAAAAAGAAACATCTTGAGCAGCAATGCCTGAAGACTTCAAAAAATCGCTGATTTTGCCACTGTTGCGATCAAGCGTTTTATACAGCGTTTCCAGATCGTTATCGGCAATCGAAAAGCGGATCGGCCAGATGACCACATCCGCCTTAACTTCTTTTTCCGCCAGCCCTTTCACCGTCACCGTCCGTTCGAAAGATTTAAAATCGATCGTTGCTTTGCCCAATAACCAACCCAGCAAACCCAACCCAATGATCAGACTGCTTCCTAAAACGACCGCATGAAACTTTGAATGCATCTGCATATTCTGCATACTCCCTGTCTCCTTAATTTTCCATACCGAAAGCCGAATTAATCGGCATCCGCTTCCCGGTTCTGCTTACGCTTTTCAATTTCCAGTTGCCGGGCCTGTTCGGCTTTGCCTTCCGGATCGCTTAATTGCGCATAGGCGATGTCAAACGCACCTTGCTGAAATTTTTTCAGACCGGTTTCGGCAAACGGAATCGTCATGGGATACTTTTTGAAAATCGCTTTTTGCGTGGTGCCAGTCATTAACAGAACTTCGCAATTGTCGATCAGTTGTATCACCGCCTCCAACTTGAAACCGTTGGCTCCACCGGCAAATTTGCCTTTTTTCATGCGTTCGCGAATCACCAGCTGATCGACTTTATAATCTTCGATCAGCTTGGCGATACTTTTTTGAAAATAGCGCAAATCTCCCGCACTGTCCGGATTGCGGCACTCGACACGACGCGCACGGCACTCCGGCAGGTAAAACATGCCGTTGCTGTATTCCACTAAGGCGACCACGGCATCATTGCCGGTCAATTCAACACCCAAAACTCGCATTTCATCTCCTGTTAAAAGAGCAGTAAAACAAAAAAGGCGACTTGATGCCGCCCTTTTTCATCTGAATTATTTTTGATTCGACCAGGTGTCTCTCAAAGCGACCGTGCGGTTAAAGACCATTCGATCGGTCATTTTATTATCGCGACAGAAATAGCCTTCACGCTCACACTGATAAGCCTGTTCGACAGGAGCTTCAGCCATGCCCGGTTCCACAAAACCGTTTTTGATAATCAGCGAATCGGGGTTCAAAACCGATTCGAAATCTTCGGCCTTGCCGGGATTCGGCACAGTAAACAAACGATCGTAAACACGGAATTCAGCCGGGAGCGCTTTCGACGCCTCCACAAAGTGAATCACCCCTTTTACCTTGCGGCCGTCAGCCGGATTTTTACCCAGAGTTTCCGGATCGTAAGAGCAGTAAATCGTAGTGAAGTTGCCTTCGGCATCGGTTTCAAAACGCTCGCCTTTAATGATATAGGCGTTGCGCAAACGCACTTCCTTACCGATCGCCAGACGCTGATACTTGCCGTTCGGAGCGGTTTCCATAAAGTCGGCACGGTCGATATACAGTTCGCGGCCAAAGAAAATTTCCCGTTTGCCCATCGCTTCGTTTTGCGGATGAACCGGAGCCTGAATCGCTTCCACCTCACCTTGCGGATAATTCTCGATAATCACTTTAATCGGATCCATCACCGCCATAGTACGCGGCGCAACCTTATTCAAATCATCCCGAACTGCCACTTCCAGAATGCCCATTTCAGTCATGCTGTCGACTTTGGAAATTCCGATGCGTTCGGCAAAATCGCGAACAGAGGCCGGAGTATAGCCGCGGCGGCGCATTCCGGAAATCGTCGGCATGCGTGGATCGTCCCAACCTTCAACCAATTTGTCATTAACCAACTGATGAAGTTTCCGCTTGGACATAACCGTGTATTCCAGATTCAAACGCGAAAACTCGTACTGGTGCGGGCGATCCGGGCGGTCAAAATCATCAAGATGCTCCAAAAGCCAGTCGTAAATGCGACGGTTGTCTTGAAACTCCAAAGTACATAGCGAGTGTGTCACCCCCTCGATTCCATCAGAAATACAATGAGCGAAATCATACATCGGATAAATGCACCACTCATCGCCGGTCTGATGATGATGCTCGAAGCGGACGCGGTAAAGTGTCGGATCGCGCATGCACATGAACGAGGAAGCCATATCGATTTTGGCGCGCAGAACACACTCGCCTTCTTTGAAACCGCCGGCGCGCATTTTTTCGAACAACGCCAGATTTTCCTGCGGCGACGTATCACGGTAAGGACTGTTTTTTCCCGGTTCTTTTAAGGTTCCCCGATATTCACGGGTTTCTTCGGCATTCAGAAAGCAAACATAAGCCAAGCCTTTATTAATCAGCTCAACCGCATATTGATAAAACTTTTCGAAATAATTTGAGGAATAGCAAGGCTCGCCCTCCCAATGAAAGCCTAACCAGCGAACGTCGTTTTTGATGGATTCAACATACTCGACATCTTCTTTGGCCGGATTGGTATCGTCAAAACGCAGATTGCATTTGCCTTGATAATCTTCGGCCAACCCAAAGTTCAGGCAAATGGATTTGGCGTGACCGATATGCAGATAACCGTTCGGCTCCGGCGGGAAACGTGTACACACTCGATCGTGCAATTGATTGGCTAAATCATCGTTAATAATATTGCGGATAAAATTGACTGGGCGTTCGATCCCTTCCGGCTTATTGCTCATGGAAATACAAAACCTATAACAAACTCATCAAGACAAACGGGCCGAGAAAACGGCCCATGAAATAAATGCGCTTGATTATAGCATATAAAAGGCCGTTACAAATTGCTTGCAACCCCGTTATTGAGACCCGAAAAGCAAACCTGCGCCCCCTTCCCTAACGCCGGAAGGACGGAGTCATTTAAGCTATTTAACGAGAAGATCCATCAATCGCATATGCAGTCTTTCCAGCACTTTGATATTTTCCTGACTACGCTCGGGATTGAATCTCGGATCATCCAATGCATCGATGTTCATCTGCCACAGACGACGACAAGTCTGCAAAGTGACCCGTAGCTCATACGGCGTCGGATTACCGGCGACCGCCCAATCGCGAGGCATCATAAATACCTCTTTACAACGAAAAGTGGCAATTTTGCTATCTGCTTTACCCTCGTCAGCGCCAATTTCGGCTTTTCTCAAGTCAGAACGCCTGGACTGATCAGGTAAAGTCTTCGGGTTTAAAACCGTCACACTGGCCATAGTTTTCTCCTTATCAGGGGGAAATCAACAATTGAAAAGACCTTACCTCTGGCTCCAGTATAAAAACCAAGTGTGGAACTCGGAAATAGTTTTTTGTAATAGTAATCCTTAATAAACGTAATACATATCTATAGATTTTTATCGATTTTTTTTATTGTAAGAATTCTGTTCGCGAAAAGAGAGAACGCATGGAACAGGCAACGCCTGTCACCCGCCCCCCTGCAAGAAAAAACGGAGGACAATCTTCGGCAACCGCCTGAAGAAAAGGAAAAAGATTATCCAGAAAAGGAATTATCGGCTGGTTTCGAAATCAACCTTGAACTGTTTGGCCGTACGACCGCTGCGGCCACCCCGCGACGTTGCAAAGCGCGCTGCCAGACGATGCAACTCTTCACGATCGCCATCAAAATCAACAAACAGCTTGTCGATCATTTGCAGATACACGTCCTGAACGGGGGCGTAAAACGACAGACTTAATCCGAAACGATCCGCCAGAGACAATGATTCTTCGACATTATCACCATAATGCAGTTCACCGTTTGGATTGATGCGGACATTTTGATTGTCGCTGCTTTTTTCCGGCAGCAAATGCCGTCGGTTGGATGTCGCCATCATCAGGATATTTTCAGGAGGTAACTCAATGGAACCTTCCATCAGAACTTTCAAATGACGGTAACGCTTGTCGCCCGGTTCGAACGTCAGATCATCACAATAAAGAATGAATTTCCACGGCTCTTCTCGCAGCTGATCACTGATCTCCGGCAGATCACCAATATCATCTTTTTCAACCTCGACCACCCTCAGGCGCTGCTCACGATAATGGTTTAAAGCGGCCTTGATTAATGAAGATTTACCAGTGCCGCGAGCCCCCCAGAGCAACACATGATTTGCCGCCTCGCCACGTAAAAACGCCTGAAGATTGAGATTGAAACGGCGTTTTTGCTCATCAATTCCCAACAGATCATCCATTCCAATCGGGTCCAGAGCCTTAACGGCACGCAGCTTCTGCGTTCGACTGCGCCAGACTGCCGCCCGGGTTTTCTGCCAGTCGATTTCTTCAGACATGGTTTTTCCCGCTGGCGGCATGCGGATCGGGATGATTGTCGATCAGGTGGGTTTCAAATTCACGCAAACGTTTGATCACCGACAGGAATTTGGTGATATCGGTCCAGCGATCGATAAAGAAATTAAACCCGTCGTTAACCTTACCGAAGGCGTTACCGGTCTGAGTCACCACCCCGAGAGTAATCACGCCGCCGAACAATGACGGCGCCATCATCAGATAAGGCAGGACAATCATCAACTGACCGTAAATATTCGACCACAAGTTGAAATAGGTGTAGTGATTAAATAGACGGAAATAATTCGGACGCAGCCCTAAAAACAGCTCGGCCATACTTGGCAGATTGGCGTAGCTTTTATCGTCCTCGGAATAGACCAGATGCTTACGATAGCTGGCTTCGACCCTTTGGTTGTTATATTCCAGACCAGGCAATTTGATTCCGACCAGAAATGAGATCAGCATGGCACCAATGGAGGTCAACATCGCCACCCAGACCAGAGAACCGGGAATGTCCGATAACCACGGAATGGTTATCTGTTCAGACAAGGCCCAGAGAATCGGGATAAAGGCGATCAATGTCAGAATCGAACGGAAAAATCCCAAACCAAGCGATTCGAGCGCATTGGCAAACTGATAAGTATCTTCTTGGATACGCTGCGATGCCCCTTCAATATTACCCGGATGAGAACTCCAGTAAGGCAGATAATAAAAAGTAATCGCCTGACGCCAGCGAAAGGCGTAATGGCGGGCAAAATAGCTGGAAACTATGGCCGCAAAAATATACGGAATGGCAATATAAAGAAACTGAACCATCTTCTCCCAGAAGGCGTCAATATCGTTTGCCGCCTGGAGAATATCGTAAAACTCTTTATACCACTGGTTGAGTTGCACGGTCATTTCAACCTGAAAAATGACCAGGGCAAACAGAAAGGCCAAACCGCCCCATGCCCAAAGCGCCCACTCACGGGTTCCGAAAAAGCTCTTTAACATAACCCTCTTTCTCTCTTTTTTGTTTTTATATCGCAGCCGAACGGAATGTCATTCGGCACACGGAATACACCTTATTCGGCTTTACATATTACTTGTGCGCCTCATCCAAAATGATGACGACATCCTGAAAAATCCCGCAGCGCGACCAGCAGCGTCTCAAGCCTCAATGAACGCTTTCTTCGGCAATGTGCAATTTGACCAGCTTGAAGGTTTTGTCACCACCTTTCTCCCGAAAACGGATAAAACTCGGTTCTTCGTCAATGCGGTCATAGTGTTCGTCCATATACGCCATTCGCCCGTTGAAATAGGCTTTCAGAATCGACTCGTCCAGCGTCCACCCCTTCGGAAAAGCCGCCGGTTGCGCTTCGGACGGTTTCAAACTGGCCAGACAAACCAACGTCCCGTCTTTCATCTTCTGAAAACCGACCTGCAGCCACGGGCAGATCACTTCCAACTCTCCGAACTGAGTCACCAACACCATATCTCCAGCCTGGACTTCGCCATTGACTTCAACACGCTCCTGCAAACCGCCTTCAACCAACTGTTTGCCGAACACCTGCATCTCTTCCAGACGCAAAAAACCGATCCGCAACAAGTCCCGATCGGCGCAAACCGCCAATGGATGCAAGGTTCCCTGCAACTTCTGCAAGGCCTCAAGGGCCTTGGGGTTTTGTTGGGCTTTTGCTTTATGAATGATAATCGAATAACCTTCAACCAGAACCGACATTGGAACACTCCTGTTTTTTATAGACGTTGAATCGCATCCCCGATACTGCGAAATAGAATGTGCGCAAATGCGCAATCAAAGCGACCATCATAAAACCAGATGCCTTCGCTGAAAACCCCTAACCGCACAGCCTCGCCGATAAAACATTCGGTAATTGGCGCAAACACAGCAATAATGCCGGATCAACCTTGCCTTGCAAGTCAATCAGCGTGTAAGCAATTTCACCACGCGATTTATTGATCATGTCTTCGATATTAAGGTTTTCCCGGCCCAGTGTCTCGGTAATTTCCGCCAGAATCCCCGCCTGGTTGCGGTTCACTATGGCAATTCGGCTAACCTCTTTGCCCTGGGGCTCTACGGACACATTCGGTAAATTGACCGAATCCTGCACAATACCGTGTTCCAGAAACATTTTCAGATTTCGAATCACCTGAATCGCCGACTGTTCTTCGGCTTCCAAAGTCGAGGCTCCCAGATGCGGAAAACTCAAAACCTGCGGCAGGTGCATCAGACCATCGCTAGGAAAATCCGTCACATACGCGTGCAGTTTCGCTTGTTCCAGCAAAGCTTTCAACGCCTCTTCGACGACAATTTCCCCGCGGGAGAAGTTCAGGAGAATCGCTCCCGCCGGCAAGAGCCCAAGTCGCTCCTCATTCAGCATTTCGCGCGTCGAATCCAGCAACGGCACATGCACCGTCACCACATCGCATTTCTGCAGTAAAGATTCCAGACGATCGCACTGATGCACTGCCGAATTCAAGTGCCAGGCGTGGTGAACCGAGATAACGGGATCGTAACCGTAAACTTCCATACCCAATGCAAATCCCGCATTGGCAACCTTGACACCGATGGCTCCCAGCCCGATTACGCCAAGTTTTTTCCCTGCCAGCTCAAAACCGGAAAAACGCTTCTTGCCGCTCTCGATCAGAACACTGGGGTTATCGGTTTTCAAATCCAGCTGGCGAACAAACTCGGCGGCTGGATAAAGGTTGCGTGCAGCCATCAGCATGGCAGCCATCACCAATTCTTTAACGGCATTGGCATTTGCTCCCGGTGCATTAAAAACCGCCACCCCGGCTTCGCTCATTCTCGATAATGGAATATTATTCACGCCAACGCCTGCGCGCCCGACAGCCAGTAAAGCTGGTGAAATATCCCATTGCTGCATGTCTGCCGAACGCACCAGAATCGCTTGCGCTTCGCCAGACATTTCGTCCGCTTCCAGGATGGTGTATTGCGGCTCACTCAAGAGCGCCAGACCGCTCGGTGCAATCTGATTTAAAACCCGTACTTTTTTCATAGTCCCCACTGTTCCTTAATCCAAAGTTCGTCTGTAACGTTTGACCGCAATGATGCCGACCAGCAGCATAAAGGCTGCAATAGCGGCAAATTCGTTCAACAGAGCGTTTCCCGGTGTCTCCTTCAGCATCACGCCACGAATGATGCGCAAGAAATGCGTCAACGGCAAAGCTTCGCCGATCCATTGAGCCCAAATCGGCATACCGCGAAACGGAAACATAAAGCCAGACAGCAGAATCGACGGTAAAAAGAAAAAAATCGTCAGTTGCATCGCCTGCATCTGCGAACGCGCAAGGGTACTGAAAGTAAATCCCAGTGCCAGATTGGCGAGAATAAACAAGCTGACACCCAATGCCAGCACCGTCATGGATCCGGCAAAAGGCACCCGGAATAAATAGTGCGCGGCCGCGAGGATAATCAACGTCTGGAGGATACCGACAAAAATATACGGTGTGATTTTGCCGAACATCACCTGATAAGGCTTAACCGGCATGGCCAACAGGTTTTCCATGGTTCCGCGTTCCACTTCGCGGGTCATTGCCATCGAGGTGATCATCACCATCGTCATTGTCAAAATCACCCCGACCAGCCCCGGGACAATATTGTATTGCGTTATGCCTTCAGGGTTGTAGGCGCGGTGAACCACCACGTCAACCGGATCGGGCGCAACTGCCAGATAATTCAAAGGCCCCGTAAAATCCCGTTGCAGAGCCTGCAAGACGATTTGACGGATTTGAGCAAGCGCGTTCGACGCGGCTGCCGGGTCCGAAGCATCCGCCTCAAGCAGCAGCTGAGGACGCTCACCGCGGATCAACGCCTTGGTAAAACCGGCCGGAATCGATAACACAAACGATACTTCACCATCCCGCAGCAGTGTTTGAGTTTCCTTGCCGTCGGCTGTTGTCAGAACGAAATCGAAATAGTCGGAGTTTTTCATGCCGGTCAAAATCGAGCGCACCATCGGCGTCTGCTCTTCGACATGTACCGCCGTCGCCAAATGTTTCGGATCAGTATTAATGGCGAAACCAAACAAAATCAGCTGCACCACGGGTATCATCAGAATCATCGCAAACGTCAAACGGTCGCGACTCATCTGAATCATCTCTTTGCTGAGAATCGCGAAAATACCGTTTAAACTGCTCAACATTCGCTTGAATCCTTCTGAGGTTCTTTCGCCTGCTTAGATTCCTTGAGGGTTTTATCACCTTCGGTTGCGTTCTGCATCTGACTCAGAGCGATAAAAGCATCTTCCAGGCCCGTCTCGATCTCCTGCCAATGCAGCCCTTCGCCAAAAGCATCAATCACGCTTTGCAGCGCCGCACGATCTCTTCCGCTGATATGCAGTGCCGACCCGAAATAAGCAGCATAATCCACCCGGCTGTCACGCTGAAACCGATCGACTTTTTCCCGCGCTCCGTCTCCAACTGCTTTGAAGGTGACCAACCCGATTTCGCGGATGATTTCCTGCACTCTGCCCTGTACCATGATCTTGCCGTACGACAAATAGACGATTCGGTCGCATCGCTCTGCTTCATCCATATAGTGGGTCGATACCAGCACCGTCATGCCGCTCCCGGCCAACCGGTGAATTTCGTCCCAAAAATCACGCCGCGCCTGCGGATCGACCCCGGCAGTCGGTTCGTCGAGCAGTAATAATGCCGGGTTGTGCATGGTCACAGCCGCCAGAGCCAGACGCTGCTTCCAACCACCTGACAAATGCCCGGCCAGTTGATGCTGTCGATCAAACAGCCCGAGAGTTTTCAAGGTTTCGTCAACCACCTGTCGGATCGGATGCAACTGATACAGTCGCGCAACAAATGCCAGATTTTCGCGAATCGTCATATCTTCCCAGAAAGAGAATTTCTGAGTCATATAGCCGGTCGCTTTTTTGATTTCGTCCGCCTGTTTGCAGATATCCAACCCCAGACAGGTGCCTTGACCGGCTGTGGGCTCCAGCAAACCGCAGATCATGCGAATGGTCGTGGTTTTTCCGGAACCGTTCGGGCCGAGAAACCCCCAAACCTGACCACGCGGCATTTGAATACTGACCTGATCTACCGCACGCTTATTATCAAAGTCCTTAACCAGATTACGGACATCGATGGCAAAAGCGTCGCTGAAACTCTCTGGTGGCGTTTTTAGACTCATGGAAGCAATACATCCACCGGCTGACCAGGCCGCAGAGAACCTTGTGCAAGATGAGCCTCGACTAAAAACACCAGTTTCTGACGCGCCGCATTACTGAAAATCACCGGCGGCGTATAACTGGCTGAGTCGGAGATAAAGCGAATTTCCGCTGTCAAAGGTTGAACCTGACCATCACGTTGAACTTTGACCGACTGCCCCAAATACAGATCGGAAAGCTCGGCCTCTCCGATGAAAAATTTCACCTTCAGACTGTCCGAAGGCAAAAGCGCAAGGATCGGCGTCCCGGCAGCAACGAATTCGCCGGGATAATGAAAACGCTGCTCAACCCGGCCTGCAAGCCGACTGTACACGCTACGCTGATCAAGCTGCCATTGCGCCTGAACACGTTCACTCTCAGCCTGTTCAAATGCTGCTTTGGATGCTTTTTGCACCTCTTCACGTGCCGCCAGCTTTGCAACCGCAATATTCGATTCGATCAGTCGTACCTGCGCTTTGGCCACTTCCCAGCGTTCCTGAGCCTGATCACCGAGATTGGTCGCGGCCGTCCCTTTGCTAACCAAGGCTCCCCAACGCTGTTTCTCCATTGCAGCCAATTTAAGTTGCGCTCGGGCTTCCCTCAATTGCGCCTGCAGGACATCCAATTCTTCCTGACGCGCGCCACTTTGCAAATCCCGCCATTGCGCTTCACTTTGCTCGACAAGTTTCTGAGCGCTTTTCAACTGAGCCTGCTGCAAATCATCACCCAGAAAAAACAGCGCCTGACCAACGGAAATCGAATCCCCCTCTTTCACATCGACACGCTTGAGCCAGCCACTGGCCGGGGAAGCAATATAACGGTAGTCGGCTTCAACATAGCCGTGATACACCTTCAGCCCTTTTTCCGTCTGTGCGCTGGCCGGAGACGGCGTGAGACAGCCCAGCGAAAAAAACGAGATCATCAGGAGTCCAAGCAGGAGTTCAAGTGGCTTTGCCGGCATCTTTTTCTCTCCAAACATAAACGGTACGATTTCTAGCATTATGAAACGAAGCACGCCCAAATTCCAACTCTGCGGCCTTAAAAACTGTTTTTTCCAGGCTCTCGGGCAAAAACGGCTCGCCTGCGGATAAAGCGGGGTAAAATAGCGGGTTTGAAAAGTTCTGACTTCTTCTGGCGCTGGCGCCGATCGCTGAAAACGGGTTCACTTATGCTGAGTTATCTTCATTCCTTCCACGCCGGCAATTTCGCCGATGTTCTGAAACATCTGATCAGCAGTCAAATTCTGCACTACCTGACGCAAAAACCCAAGCCGTTGTTCTATCTGGACACTCATTCCGGCAGCGGAGGTTTTCAATTGCTCGGGGACGAAGCACAGAAAAACCGTGAATTTCTCAACGGCATCGGTAAACTCTGGGAAGTTAAATCGCCCTTGCCGGCAGCGGTACAAGACTATGTCTCACTGATTCAAACCTTTAATACCGAGGGTGAACTGAAACTTTATCCGGGGTCACCGTGGTTTGCGCAAACCCTGCTCAGAGAACAGGATCGTGCCAACTTATTTGAATTACATCCGCGCGAATATCAGAACTGCCAAACCAATTTCGGCAAAGATCGCCGTTTTACCGTTTTTAACAAAGACGGCTTTCATGCCTGCATCAGCCAGCTTCCACCAAAAGAGAAACGCGGTTATATCTTGATGGATCCCCCTTACGAGGTCAAAGGTGATTACGATACCGCTGTGAATACTCTGATCAAAGCACATAAGAAATTCGCAACCGGAACCTATGCGCTCTGGTATCCGGTCGTGGAACGCAGCCGCATTGACCGCATGGAAAAGTTATTTAAAGACAGCGGCATACGCAACATTCAGTTATTTGAACTTGGCATTGCCAGAGATAATGAAAAAGGCATGACTTCCAGCGGAATGATCGTCATCAATCCTCCCTGGACTTTACAGCAGAATATGCAAGAAACCTTGCCTTTTCTAGCAAGTTGTCTTGCGGGGAAAAACGGTTCCTTTCGCGTCGAACAACTTGTTAATGAATAAGGTTATATCATCTTCCTAATCAACTGATTTAATTAATAATCAGATAGAAAATATCAGATCACCAAAGCCCCAGATCAAGGTTCCCAGCACCACGGTGAGATGCGATAGCCAGACCTTTTTTCGATGCCATTTCGACGGCGCAAGATCGGGAATATCATCGCCGACATCGACTTTTTCAAGTCGTTGATAAAGCACATCCAGCTCGCGATGCATCAGTGAATATTCACTCATCACCGCAAACAGAACCACCAGACTGCCAAAGCGGGCAAACCAGATGCCATCCCACGCAAACCCCAAAATCAACCCAATCCCGAGCATTACCCAAGCCAGCAGCAATAACAAACCGTTTTTCTTTTTCATTCGAATTCAACACTTAGCATACAAACCATCGGCCATTCAAACCAAGCGAACCTGCTCGGCTTCAATCAGAATTTTGCGCGCCTTGTAAAGGCGACTCAAAGCCTTTTTATATCGCGCCTTGCTGATTCGATAGCAGGCAAAAATTTCCTCGGGAGACGAGTAGTCCGTCAATTCAGACACCCCTCCGTTCGTGCTTAAAAAGGCTAAGATCCTGTCTTCAATCTCTTCTATGCCTTCTTCACCGAGCTTTTGCAGAGTCAGGTTGATTTTCCCGTCATCCCGTACCTGTTTAATATAACCTTTCAGCTTCTGTCCCATCCGCAACGGCTGTAATAATTCACTATTGTGAATCAGACCCAAATAGCTGCCGTCGATCACCGCGGTATAACCTAGCTTGCTGCGGCTGCACACCATCAAAGTCACTTCCTGGCCGCGAGTGAAATGAAAGCGGTTATTTTCCGACAAAAACAGGCTCAACTTACTTGAAGCGGCAATTCTTCCACTCTTATCGCGATAAACATATACACAATAACTTCGTCCTTCTTCCATCGGGACACGTTGTTCGGCATAGGGAGCCAATAAGTCTTTCGGCACGCCCCATTCCAGAAACGCTCCGGTTCGATTGACCTGCTTGACCTTCAAAAACGCCACTTCGCCGACCGATACTCTCGGCAAATCAGTCGTCGCCACAAGCCGATCCTGAGAATCAAAATACAGAAAAACTTTCACTTTTTGACCGATTTTGCAATCTTCGCGGACATAGCGTTTCGGTAAAAGGATTTCACCCTCTTTTCCTCCATCCAGATAGAGTCCGAAATCGACTTCCTTGACCACCGTTAATTCATTGATTTTTCCAATTTGCGCCATTGAAGTTCCTTGTTGAAAACCGTTGGAAGAAAGGCATATTTTACAACGTATCCAATTCAAAAAATGCCCCATCTCCGGGCAACCAGGTCGATATAGGTCGGCAATCGTATGGAATTTCCATAACGGGAAAGCTATAATTCGCCTTGATACAGGTGCTCCTTTTCAAGGAGTTAAACGGGAAGATCGGTGCAACTGCTCACTGCAGGCCATTCCGACGCTGCCCCCGCAACGGTAATAGAGAAGACGAATTCGGGTTGATTCCCAGCCATTGGTTGTTGTAACCGAGAAGGCCGTTCGAAAACGCTCTTAAGCCCGGAGACCGGCCTGAATCCCGGCGTAACCAAACCGACAGTAACGCCAACCACCGATTGCGGAGGGCAATGCGGCGTGAATTTGTGCCTATCTAACCCAGCCAAGCTAACGAACCGTTTTGCCTTCGTTCATAACATTTATGAATTGAAGGACTTCAAATGAAACCTATTTATTTTGCCGTCGCAGCACTTTGCGGCACTCAGCTCTGCGCCT
Source organism: Thiomicrorhabdus sp. (assembly GCF_963677875.1). Taxonomy (NCBI): domain Bacteria; kingdom Pseudomonadati; phylum Pseudomonadota; class Gammaproteobacteria; order Thiotrichales; family Piscirickettsiaceae; genus Thiomicrorhabdus; species Thiomicrorhabdus sp. The sequence continues at coordinate 26,391 of NZ_OY782568.1, forward strand.
TAAACGCACAAGCCCAAACCGACGCTGAACTTGATCAAGTCATCGTCACTGCCAATAACGAAACCCAGCCATTACACAATGTCACTGCCGACGTCACCATCATCAGCGGGGATGAAATCCGTGCTAAACAATACAGAACGCTGGACGAAGTCGTCGCATCCGTAGCCGGATTCAGCGTTTCGCATAACGGCGGTTTGGGAACCGTCACTACTTTATTCCTGCGCGGAGAAGGAGCCAAGCGCATACTGGTGCTACAGGATGGCGTGGAAATGAACGATCCGATGAGTGTCGCCGGAGCCCACTTCGAAAACCTGCAACTGAATAATATCGAGCGCATTGAAATCATTCGCGGAGCGCAGTCCGGAGTCTGGGGCAGTGGCGCTATGGCCGGGGTCATCAACATCATTACCAAACCAGGGGGGCAGCAAGCTCAGATCAATCTGCAACTCGGTTCCTACGGCACGCAAAAATTATCTGCCGCTCTCGGAGCCGGTAACGAACAAGCGGATTTTATGATTGATTTCGCCCGCATCAGCACTGACGGTTTTTCCGCCGTTCAACCCTATCACGGCAGTTTGAACGGATTAGAAGACGATCCATTCGAACAGACTGACATTGGCTTCAAATTCCGTATCCGCCCGGCAGAAGGCCAACAGATTCAATTTTTGACCCGCAGTTCGAATGCACAATCGGATTACGATCTGGCAACCGATCCGAACGCACTATATCAAAGTGATTACAGTAACCAGATCAAACAACTGCAATATCAGGGGCAATTCGAACAAGTTCATGCGCAGGCTGCAATCCAGAAAACCGATACCACGACGACCTATTCCCAAGGAAGCTTGCTGAAAACCAACGCCAGATTGGGTTACGATTACGCAGAAAATCACAGCCTGACCCTTTTTGCAGAACACCGAAATTTAACCAGCGACACCAATCCGGCCAACGATTACGAGCATGACGGCTACGGTCTGGCACACAACAGCCGTTTTCTGAATGATCGCTGGATTTGGGATCTTTCGGTGCGTAATGATCTTTATGATCGTTTCAAAGACAAAGTTACCGGTAAAATCGGCAGTAAGTTCTATCTGCAGAACGACTGGTATCTCTCGGCTAACTACGGTACCGCCTATCGCGCACCTTCTCTGGCCGAGCTGGCCTATACCTATGTCGGTACCCTCGATTCGGAAACCAAGGAAGGTTACGATATCAGCCTCGGCAATCAGAACTTCAGCCTGAGCTACTATCGCTCCGAATACGACAGTGAAATCGATTGGGATTCGAGCCTTGGCGCTTTCGGAAGCTATGCCAATCTAAACGGCGAATCGATTTATGAAGGTATTGAGTTAAGCTATCACAACAGTGTTGACAGCTGGAATCTGGATTATGCTTTCAGTTTCACCCAGCAAACCGCCAAAGACGGACAAGACATGTGGCTGGCACGTCGCCCGGAACAGATGGCAAACCTCAAACTTGATTATTTCGGTTTCGATCGCAGTCGTATCGGCATGGAACTGCGCTATGTCGGAACTCAATACGATATGGCGGATCAGAAAGGCGCCCAGATCGGCGAATATCTGCTCACAGACATCAGTGCCGACTACCGTGCAACGCCGAATATCACGGTCTATGCGAAAGTGATGAACCTGTTTGACGAAGATTACACAACGGCCGTCGCCTCACCTCGTGACGGCACCACCACGCCAACTTATGTTTACGGCAATGGTGGACGCCAATATTCAATTGGTGTCAGCGGTCACCTGTAAAATTCGTTACCTTTTCGTTACCTTAAAGGATTGCCATGGCTTCTCGCGGTGTCTTAATGATTCAAGGCTGTACCTCCGATGCCGGGAAAAGCACGCTTGTTGCCGGTTTATGCCGGGTTCTGTACAGAAAAGGGTTAAAGGTCGCTCCCTTTAAACCGCAGAATATGGCACTGAACTCCGCCGTTACCGAAGACGGCGGCGAGATCGGTCGCGCTCAGGCGTTACAAGCCGTAGCGGCCAGGGTGCCGCTTTCGGTGCATATGAATCCGGTTTTGCTGAAACCGAATTCGGATACCGGTGCGCAAGTCATCCTGCAAGGAAAATCCATCGGCAACCTGAATGCGATGGACTACCATGCTTACAAACCGAAAGCCGCTCAGGCGGTTTTCGATTCCTTTCAAATTCTCTCGCAACAATACCCCTATCTTCTCGTTGAAGGTGCCGGTTCACCGGCCGAAGTCAATCTTCGTCAGGGGGATATCGCCAATATGGGCTTTGCCGAAGCCGTTGATTGTCCGGTTATCCTCATCGCCGACATCGATCGAGGCGGTGTGTTTGCGCACATTATCGGCACCTTGCAATGTTTGAGTGAATCTGAAAGAGATCGAATAAAAGGCTTTATTATCAACCGCTTCCGCGGTGATATTAAATTATTACAAAGCGGACTGAATTGGCTGGAAAGCAAAACCGGCAAACCGGTTCTAGGCGTTCTACCCTATCTGCACGGCCTGCATCTGGATGCCGAAGATTCCGTCAGTTTGAATCAGCAGATTCAAACGGGTAATGAACAAAACCTAAATGTCATTTGCCCGCTGCTGCCGCACATTTCCAACCACACCGACCTTGACCCGCTCATTCAACATCCACAAGTGAATTTTCGCTGGGTCAAGCACGAAGAAACGATTCCATCGGCCGATCTGGTTATTCTTCCCGGATCGAAAAGCGTCTTCTTCGATCTGAATTGGCTGGAATCGCAAGGCTGGAAAGCCTATCTGCAAAAACATCTGCGCTATGGCGGCAAATTGGTCGGTATTTGCGGAGGACTACAGATGCTCGGCCAAAAGCTGTTTGATCCGGACAGCATCGAATCGGAAAGCAACGAAGCTGACGGCTTGGGATTCATGCCTTATTCAACCCGTTATCAAACAGAGAAAAAGCTGATCCATCGCACAGGCAAGCTAAACTTCGATACGAAAAGCGATGTGCAAATTCAAGGCTACGAGATTCATCAAGGCCTGACCGATTTCGGCAATTTAAAACCGGCAATCCTCCTTGAGGATGGCAAACATGACGGAGCCATCGGCGCAGACGGACAAATTCTGGTCAGCTACTGCCACGGCCTGTTCGACCAACCGCAAGCCCTGAGGGCTCTTCTTGACTGGGCCGGATTGCAAAACGGCACACTATTCGATTTCAACCAATTTCGAGAACGGCAGATCGAGCGTCTGGCCGATTGTTTTGAGCAAAACCTGGATTTAAACAACATTCAAAAAATTCTAGAAGACATCTATAGATAATTGATTTTGAATAAAAATCAAAACTATTCAAAATCCCGAACGAGTCCCAGTTTACCGGGATCAAATCCGGCGCATTATCCGCTTTATCCGGCGAATATTCCCAATACCGCAAAATACGCCGCACAAAAGTCATCAGGCAACTGCCCATCCGTATCGTTGCGGGCAATCACAACAATCAGGATTGAGTTTTGAAAGCAACTCTGTAAAAAACCGTTTTAACTCCATTAAAATGGATTCAAGTATTCCCCTGCTTTATCAAGCCTCAAGTTAACTTGGACGGATAAACGCTTAAGCGTCCAGAATTGCCTGAATTTGCTCATCAATTCGGCCTGCATCTTTACGGTATCGTTCTATTTTTTTCCGCGTATTTTTAATTAATTTCCACTGATCATCCATTTTTTCAACAGCCTCGCTCTGCTTAAGAAGCTCTGCCTTCTCAAGCATTTTGTCTACTCTCGTTTCCATATGATCAATTTCGGCAGACAGAAACTGCAACCGAGCCGAATAAGCGCCCAATTTATTGGATGCCTCTTGTTGGGCAATTTGCCTTGATAAAGCTTGTGCCTGCTGTATCTGTGCATCTGTGGCCAATTTCAATTCTGCCGCTTGCATTGCCTGCGCATCGGTTGAAGCTTTTAATTCACGGCCTTGAAACAGAATAGCCACCAGCCCCAGTACAATCGCAATGGAACTAAATAAACCATCTAAAGTCGCCATCGCATTGCCCAAACTGTCAAAATTCGATGGCAATGCCAATTTAGACACTGAGTCTGGTAACCATGTCAAAGGCAGCATGCCAGAAAACAAAGCAATGGAAATTAACCACAGCAGCACAAAAACAATAAATACTAAAAAAACGTAAAGTTTCATTTCATCCTCAATTACTTTTCATTTTTCTAAGCCTCGCGTCACCGTTTAAAAGCAAAGCCAACGTGCCCAGAGAAGAGAAAACACATTATCACAAAGCCTCGAACAAGAGTAATAAACAGCATACAAATGAAATAATTACTTAAATAAACACTAAAATACCTTACTTAAATAAACACTAAAACACCTTACTTAAATAAACACTAAAACACCTTACTTAAATAAACACTAAAACACCTTACTTAAATAAACACTAAAACACCTTACTTACAGTAATTAACGGCAACCGAAACAACAAAGCCCGACAGGACAGCAAAAGCCATCAAGCCGGGCGAAAAATAAAATTCGAGAGCGTTTGAAATCAGAACTTCATCGTCACCCCAACGCCTAGATTTCTCGGCGCAGCCGGAGCGTAATTGGTCGTCGCTCCATACCATGCAGCTTCGGAATAAACTTCATCAAATACATTATTGACTCGCGCATAAAGCTTCATATTACCGATGGACTCGCTGCCTTTGATATTATAAAAAGCCGTCAGATCAACAACATTGAAGCCCCCGTAAGTTTGACTATTGTCGCCGGTAAGATAGTATTCTCCGATCGAACGCCAGGTCACACTCCCCCCCAAGCCCACTGGAGGCGCATAACTGGCTTTGAAAGTTGCGACATGCTTCGGAACATTTGTAACCGATTTGCCGACATTGGCGGCCGTATCGCTTTTAAGAATCTCACTGTCGAACAAACCAATCAGAGCGCTCAATTCAACATGCGAAACCGGATTGAAATGAATCTCCCCTTCCAAGCCGGTACGTCTTGTCTCACCGTAATTCACGACATTCCCACCGATGGTCTGATATTCTCCGGTCGAATCGAGAACAAACGCAGCCAGATCAACAAACCACTTCGGAGCAGGTGTCCCACTGATTCCGATCTCATACTGCCAGTATTCAACCGGATTGACATCAATTGTCGCATCGTATTTTTCCGTTCCATCCGGCAGGGCATAACCGTTCGCAGCACTGGCACGCAGTTGCCAGTTTTCCGAGAGATTCGAACGCACGCCCAACTTCGGACTGAAGTGAGAATAATCATTCATTGATGACTTCGCCGACGTCAATTTATCCAGACTATTCCCGTCAAACATATCGTAGCGGAATCCGAAAGTGGGAATAAACAACTCGTCATAAGCAATATCCATCTGAGCAAACGCCGACGTAGTCTGACTGCTTAAACGACGCTCCCATTGCGTGCCGGTTCGAACCCGATCACTGGTATCGTAACGGGCATTACCCGTCGTCTCATCGTAATATTCCACACCGGCAACCCAGGAGGCCGGCTTCCCTTGAACCGTCGTTTGTCCATTCAGGCTTGTTCCAAAGCCATAAACGTCGCGATGATAATTATCTTCACGCTGACCGCTGGCGGTATAACTGAACTTGGCGAAACGCACGAAATCTTCCTGAACCGCATAACCGAACATCAACAGCTTGACTTGATTATTCAGCATGGTGTTGTAATCAATCCTCTGAGAATAGTAGCCCTTATTTCCACCATCATTTTCACCGGTAGGCGCCTGCTTGTAGCGGTCGCTACTGTTATACTGAGATTCTTCGATATACCCCGGGGAATTAAACTTCCCGTTGTGCCCTCTAAGAGAGAAAACCACTTCACTGTCATCGTCTATTTTGTAACCCACACGGCCTGAAACCGTCGACTTCACGTACTCTTGATTATCTCTGAATCCATCGCTGTTATATGCCTGAACAGCAAAGTTTGTTGAGAAGTCACCAATGCTTCCACCCAAGGCCGCCTGAGCATTAAAGGTGTTAAAAGAACCGGCAAACACATCGGCTTCCTGATAGCTTCCTCCCTTACGAGTATCAAAAGCCAGCGTTCCGCCACGCGCAAAATTGCCAAACAAAGGAGAAACCGGCCCTTTATAAATGCTGAGTTTTTCAACTTCAATCGGGATCAGAATATTGGTATCGGCAAACCCATCCGCATGCGAATCACCTTCATTCAACGGAATGCCGTCAATATAAACAGCAGCATCACTACCGTGACCGCCCCCGGAAAACCCTCGAATTTCAAACGCACTGGCAATGCCTCCGGCGGCATAGGCGCCGGTACTCATCGTCATACCCGGTGCATCTTCGATCAGCCGCAGAACATCATCCGTACTGTTGCGCTCTTCTATCTGTGAACGATCCACAATATTGACGGTAAAGGACTGATTGGACTCTTCCATCGCCTCCCCCTTCACCGTAATCTCCTTTAACACCTTTACTTTCGGCTCCGCCTCGTCGGCATAAGCACTGCACAGCAGTCCCGGCAACAGAGTCGCCAGACCGCTTACCCAAATAAACCGGTTTTTGTTTCTCATCTGATTTACTCCTAACTAAAACAATCACTACATTAATCAAATTTGGCAGACTTTCCGCAGCCTGAAAGCACCGCCTTGTTTTTTATTGGCTGCTGATTCTTTTCTCTTTAACAGACTCCTTCGAGACATCGGTTAGCCGCGATCAGGGTTCTCGTGTACGGGTGCTGCGGATTGCCAAGCATTTGTTCTCGGTCGCCGACCTCCACAACTTCTCCGTTTTTCATAACGGCGATACGATCACAAATTCCATTGACCGCCGCCAGGTCGTGAGAAATGAAAAGCATGCTTAATCCATGCCGCTCCTTCAGCCGCTTTAACAGACTTAACACCTGAGATTGAATACTTTTATCCAAAGCGGAAACCGCTTCGTCGCAAATCAGCAGCTCCGGTTTGACAATCAGCGAACGGGCGATGCAGACGCGTTGTCTTTCGCCACCACTCAACTGATGCGGATACGCATCCATCACACGGGAAGGCAAGCCGACCTCCTGCAAGACCTCCGACACCCGATCCCTTTCCACGCTGCGCTCAAGCGGCTCGAAATTATCAAGCGGTTCGATAATCGCCCGACCAATTCTCTGCATCGGATCCAAAGCGTCGTACGGATTCTGAAACACCATCTGCACCTTGCGCCGCCAATGCTTCGCCAGCGTCCGCTTACCGGATATTTCCACGCCATTCAGAAAGACATTTCCCTGATCCGGCTTCTCTAGACCGGCAATCATTCTGGCCAGCGTGCTTTTGCCCGAACCGCTTTCTCCGACCAAACCCAACGTTTCTCCCTGCACAACCTCGAGAGAAACTTTTTGCACTGCCGGGATCGAATAACGTTGACCTCCCCAGAGTTTTCCAAGGTTTCGATAGCAACGGCTGACCTCGTCAATCTTCAGAAATTTCGCGTTCGTTTCGCTTCGCTCTCCTTCAGACTGCGCCAGACACTTTTTACCAATGACCGCGGACAGTTTCGGAACTGCATCAATCAAACGGGCGGTATATTCATATTGCGGATTGGACAGCAGGTTTTTCGTCTCACCGGTTTCCACGAGATCACCGCGAAACATCACAAACGTCCGATCCGTCAGGCGTGAAATCAAATTAAAATCATGGCTGATGATCAACATGGCAAATCCTCTCGCCGCTTGAAGTTTCTTCAACCATTTGATCAGCTCTGCCTGAGCAACAACATCCAGTGATGCCGTCGGCTCGTCAGCGACAACCAGCTCCGGTTCCAGCACAATCGCCAAGGCCAGAGCCGCCCTTTGACACATGCCGCCACTCAACTCAAATGCATAATGCCGCATGATTTCTTCGGGTCTCGGCATGCCGACTTCCTGCAACGCCTGCACTGCCAGCTGGTAGGCAGCAGACTCGTCAAATTTTCCATGCCAGCAAATGGCTTCGATCATCTGTTCGCCAATGGTCGAAGCCGGATTAAAACTCGACATCGGAGACTGAAAAACCATGCCGATTTTGCGCCCCCGAATCTCGCACCATCGGTTGTTGTCATAATTCAAAACCGGTTCTCCGCAAAAGCGGATATCGCCTTTCAAAACAGTGCTTTTGCCATCCATCAGGCCGAGAATCGCTTGCGCAACACTGCTTTTTCCACTGCCGCTTTCGCCAACCAGACCGACAACCTCCCCGGCGGCTATGTGCATCGACACGCCTTTAACGGCTTTTACCCACTCGCAGCCGTTTTTATAATCGATGGATAGATTCCGAATGCTCAACATAGATTCCGTAGCGTTCATTTACCCATTCCTCCGCTTAGGATCAACAGTATCTCTGAGGCCATCGCCCATCAGATTGATGCTTGTTGTGATCAGAACAATCATGGCTCCCGGGAAAAGAACAACCCACCAGGCGCCACTCAAAATGCTGCTCATTCCATTACCCAGTAAATTTCCGAGACTGGGCAAAGTCGAAGGGACGCCAAGATTCAAAAAACTCAAGGTCGATTCAATCAAAACCGCCTGACCGACACTGACCGTGACAACCACCAGAAGCGGAGCGGCCGCATTCGGCAAAATATGACGAAACGCCAACCGCCACTTCGAAGAACCCCCAATAACCGCAGCAGCAATAAAATCGGCCTGCATTAATCGACGGCATTCGGTACGCATAATGCGGGCGGTTCCCATCCAACTCGCCAAACCGATTACGGCAATCATTTTCAGCAGACTGGATTCGCCAAACGCTTGAGAAACAATCACCAGAAGCAGGACGGGAATCGACAGAACCGCATCCAGAAACTGCATCATCAGCTTGTCCAGCCAACCCGGCCCCATCCCGGCAAGTAAACCGTAAAAACAACCAAGCAGAGTGGCAAAAAACGTCGCCGCCAGCGCGATGCCAAGCGAAACCTGAACCCCCGTAATTAACCGGGCAAGCAGATCCCGTCCAAGCTCATCCGTACCGATAAGATGATTCCACGAAGGCGCGGAAAAAATAGCCGCCAAATTCGATTCCCCGACCTCATAGGGAAGCAGAATCGAACCGCATACAACCAGCAATACAACGCCTCCCATCCCCCATAAGCCGGCTTGAGCCATACGGTGGGCAAAAAAGTTTCCAAGCAGACGGTTGAATTCAGCCGAGTCCGTTCGGCCCGAATTCTCGCGGCCTTTCGAGCAGAAATCAGCCATTATTCCTCCGTAATTTTGGGTTGAATCGAACCACCAGCAGATCGGCAATCAGGTTCCCGAAAACCACAATCGTCCCGGTGACGAGTACCGCAGCCATCAGCACCGGATAATTCTTTCCAATGGCGGATTTGAGAAAGAGCTGCCCGAGTCCCGGCCAGGAAAAAACCCATTCCACAATAAAAGTGCCGCCAACCAGCAAAGGCAAAGAAACTCCGCACCAGGTGATGAACGGTGTTAAGGAATTGGGCAATTCATATCGCCACATCAGAGTTTTTCCCGGTAATCCCCGAGCAACCGCTGCCCGGTAATAGTCAGAAGTCAATACATCCCGAATACTGCCGCGAATCAAACGAATATAAGGACCGACATGCACCAGAATAATCGTGAGAACGGGTAAAAACAGATGCTGAACCCGAGACCAAAGCGTATCCTCCTGCCCCAGAGTGATCATTCCCGAAGACGGAAACCAGTCCAACCAGATCGAGAAAAATAAAATCAGCAGAAGCGCTAACCAGAAAGCCGGAGTTGCAAAACTCAGTAGAGCAAAAGAACTGATCAGGTAATCAAGCGGGGATTGCGCCCATTTTCCGGCAACATACCCGAAAAAAACCGCAACCAGCACAATCCCAATACCCGAAATGACAATCAGGTAAGCGCTGTTGGTAACGGCAACAACCATCATTTCCCCGACCTCTCGACCATCTTTAAGCGAATAACCGAGATCACCGTGAAGAACGCCTTCAAGCCAGTGCAGATACTGAACAGGAACAGGATCGTTTAACCCAAGATTGTTTGCGACACGCTCATAATCCGCAGCGGTCATAAATTCACGCCCGCCAACCAAACTGGAAACCGGCGAACCCGGCGCTGCTTTCATAATCAAAAAGGCTAGAAAGCTGATCAAAATCAGCTGAGGAATCACTGCCGCAATCCTCATAAACAGATAGCGCGACATTACTTTTCATCCTCGAAATGCCAGTCTTCAACATTCCATAACGGCGAGGTTCCATGGCCGAAAATACGCTCCTGAAAGCCCTCAACGCCATTGCGAACGCCATAAATGTGCTTCAAGTAAACCAGATAGTTATAAGGAGGGTTTTCGATCAACTCTGTTTGTAACGCCTGATAAATTTCGATTCGCTTGCTCTCATCGATCGTATGCCGTCCCGCTTCCAGCAAGCGATCCACACGCGGATTACTGTAACCGCTGTAATTGCTGCCTTCATTCAGTAAACTGGAAGAGAAAAAGCGATAAAGGTCATTGTCAGGGTCACCAGGTAAACCACCACCCAAAATAAGTGCCTGCGTCTGTGGAATGCTGATGACAGCCCAATCTTTCACATCCACCCGGACTTCAATACCCGCTCGTGCCAACTGCTCGGCAAGCAAGGTTGCCAAATCAACTCGAACCGGGTCACTTGAGGGGACAGTCAACACAAAGGAAAGCTTTTGCCCATCCTTGAACATAAAACCTTTTTCACGATGCCAACCCGCATCAACCAGCAATTCCTCAGCACGCTTCAGATCGTTATCATGCTTGGGAATCCGCTCATCAGGAAGCGAAACCCGATTGAATTGAAGCGGGCCATAAGCCGGATAACCGTATCCCATCAAAGCGCCTTTGACCAATGCCTTGCGATCGGTCGCAAACTGAATTGCCTGACGCACGCGTTGATCGAAAAACAACGGATCACGCATATTGAACATCATGACTCGATAGTCGGCAGAGTCGGTAACCTTCAAATGAAATGGGTCACTCTTCCGAACAGCAGCCACCTGCTTAGGTGTTAAGGAAGCAACATCCACCTCCCCCTTCTTTAATTGCAGCAAACGCACATTGGGATCCGGAATGAATTTGTAGATAATGCGCTCAATCGCAGGAGGATGACCATAAAACTCATCATTGGCGCGCAATTCCAGATATTCACCGGGTTTACGCGACTGAAATTTATAAGGCCCCGTGCCAACCGGATGATCAAAATTAAAATGATCAGTGTTGAAATCCTTACCGGAAAGAACATGCTCCGGAATCAGACCGATCTTTAAACGCCCCGGCAAAGGGGTTAGTGGCTGGAGCAGAGAAATTTTCACAGTCAGAGGGTCAACAACGCTCACCCCTGCGATGTCTTGAACTTCTTTACGCAAACCGCTGTGGTTGTGATCGTCCAAGATTTCATCAATCGTGAACTTCACATCTTTTGCCGTAAAAGGCGTGCCATCATGCCATTTAATTCCCGAACGCAACTTAATCACATAGGTTTTCCCGTCATCCGAAACCTGATAGGACTGCGCCATATCCGCGACCAATTCATTCTTGGCATTCAGCTTAAACAGACCGCGAAACATCGCCATATCCGAATCCGCATGCTGATGACCGGCAACTGGATTCAACCACTCCGGCTCACTGGATCGAACCACTACCAGCGTCGATTTCTGATGACTTCCGTTCAAATGAGCCTGCGAATTTTCGGCGCCGTTTTCATTACATCCAACCAAAATGACACACACCGAAAAAACCGCCCCCAGCCATTGTCTCCACATTGAATTCACACTCATTCCTGACCTCTTTCCATACAACACACTTTGATTAACCTCCATCCTCTGGCGCCTTCATCATGCAAAATTAAAGTGCCGACAACGTTTCCAGCCCGCCATCCTGTAGCGGCCAACACTGCTTAAGACATCGCCACTTTAAAACTAAAATAATTTGCATTTTTAACTTCATTTAAATTTCTAAAAACAGCTCATTCCCTCAAAGGAACAGCAGAAAACCTATGGCTGCTCACTGACAGGTGTTTTCCAAAACCACTTCAAACGATTGACAAGCAGACCAAAAAACACATTTTGGAATCACCTTTCATTTTTCGACGCTGGATTTCTCACAAGAAAGACATCAATCAAAACTACTCTGCTGATTTTCCCTTCTATTACCTATCTCTCACCCAATTAAATGAAAACATAGTTTTCACTTAATATTCAAAAAGGAAATATTGTTTCTGTTTTTTAAGAAATTAATGGATTTAGAGGGAAACTTAAAATCAATTTTTTTTATGATAGATCGTCTTTTATTGATAGCCAATAACAATCAATAACTTAAAATTGATAATAAAAACCAAACAAAATAGAAAGGGATAAAAAAATTAAACCTAAATCAACGATCAGGTAGAAAAACGACAAGCAAACGGACATTGCAGTAAAATCTGTCTTTCCCCAATAAAAGCAATACAAACCTAAAAGAATGCCAAGCAGAAGTGCATTTACTTGAGGAATAGACTGATGACACAACCGACCGAGAAAGTGATCGATGACTCAAAAAGAAAAAAAAGCGCATTATCATAAAATTCGCATGGAGCGAAAAAAGGCACAGATTGACGCATCCATTGCGCGGGCCGACAGCGAAAAAGGTTTATTGCTGGTCATCACCGGCAACGGCAAAGGAAAATCGACATCGGCTTTTGGAATGGTGGCGCGAGCACTCGGTCATGGTCAGAAGGTCGGCGTTTGCCAGTTCATTAAAAGCCGCACAGATACCGGCGAAGAGGCGTTTTTCAAAGCGCAGTCAAATTGCGAATGGCATGTCCTGGGAGACGGATTTACCTGGGAAACGCAAAATCGCGATCAGGACATCATCACCTCTGAGAAAGGCTGGGCCCTTGCCGAAAAAATGCTTCAAGATCCGAGTTACAACCTGGTAGTCCTGGATGAACTCACTTATTTACTGAGCTATGACTATCTGGATAAGGAGCAAGTGCTTAACACCATCAGCGAACGCCCGGAAATGCAGCATGTCGTGGTCACCGGGCGTTCGGCACTGGCCGAACTGCGCGAACTGGCCGATACCGTATCGGAAATCAAGGATGAAAAACACGCCTATACCAGCGGGATCAAAGCACAAAAAGGAATTGATTTCTGAATGCACCGCCAAAATCATCTCAAGCGCCCAGACGCTTTTAATCTGCAAAGCATTTTGCTGGCCGCTCTTCTCCTGCTGGTGCCGATCGCCTCCAAAGCTACCCCAGAAAATGAGAAGCCACACAAAGCTGTCTCACCGCGAATCATCAGTCTGGCGCCGCATTTGACCGAAATGGTTTACTCCGCCGGAGCCGGCAAACATCTGGTCGGCGCCGTCAATTACTCCGACTACCCGCCCGAAGCACGACAACTGCCGATCATCGGCGACTATAACAGCCTCAATCTCGAGGCTCTAATTAAACTCAAGCCGAACCTCATCCTTGCTTGGAAATCTGGAAACCGATTGCAGGATATCGAGCGTTTAAAATCTCTGGGATTTCGAGTCGTAGAAAACGAAATTCATAACCTGGAAGATATTCCGGACAGCATCGCGCTAATCGGAAAACTTACCGGAAGCGAAAAAATCGCAAACAAAGTCGCTCAAACACTGCATAGTCTGCTCACGAGCATTCGACTCCGCCATCGCGACAAACCCCCGATCACTACCTTCTATCAAGTTTGGAACAATCCCTTGATCACCATCGGAAAAAACCAATTCATCAGTCAGGGATTGGCATTGTGCAATGCAGAAAATATTTTTAACGACCTGCCCGGCCTAAGCGCGCAAGTTTCTCTGGAAGCGGTTTTGCAACGCGACCCGCAATTGATTCTGATTGGAGGAAACAAAGCTTTTCAAAAAGGCTGGCAACAAAATTGGGAACACTACCCGACTTTGGCAGCAGTAACCAGGAAGCATATTTTTCAAGTGGACAACGATCTGTATCAAAGACCTACCGAACGCTTTATCCTCGCTCTGCCTGCACTCTGCGAACTGATCGACCGCGCCCGCGAAGATAAACTTTAACGCAACTGCTGGTACCAGGCTCCTTCTTTAAAGGCAAGAAGCAACTTACGGGCTCTGCCTTCATCCAGAGAAATCAAACTTTCCCCGGAGAGGAAAAAATCATTTAAACCATCTATTTGATTCAACTGTCGACGAGTCATACCGGAAAACCACATACCCCAATCAGAGAAATCGCGCGCTTCAATTGGCTCCTGAATTAATTTCATCACCCGCTGATGACGAGGATCGGCAGAAATTCGCCGATAAAGATTCTCTACCACAGACAGCTCTCCTTCCAGAACCTGAAAAAAGGTGTTATCCGCATACAGCAACATCCCGGACACATCATGCGCTGCATTATTGCATCGACTGCTTTACAAGATACTGTCAACTTCAGACTGCGGCAAATACTGACTGGAATAGCTGATGTAAATAAGATGAACCAGACTTTCATTACTTACCTGCATGAACAAACTTCTGCTACGCATTTAAAAATACGTTATCGACCAAACCTCAACGGACTTTGAGCAAATCGTGGTCAATTCTGCAAATTAGCCAGCTGGCGACGGAACTGCTGTGACATCTGAGGTTCGTTTGCTTCCAACATATTGGTAACAGTTATGGCCAGCTCTCGGGCAGCGCCCTCCTTGAACTGCGGCTTCTGCTCGATAATGGCAAGCAATTGCTGCATTGCCTGAGGATAATCATGCTCCGCAATCAGACACAAAGCGAGATCGAAGCGTGTTTGCGGCTCGGCACCACCGGCCTGAACCTGCTTGAGCAATGCTTCTTTTCCTTGCGTTTTGGCTGCCAGCTCTCTAAACGTCAACTGCCCAACCAGCGCTTTGCCCATTGGGGACGATTTAGCCGAATCCGGAAGCCGATTAAACAAACCGGTTGCCTGCTCCAACTGATTCAAATCAATCATAATTTGCACCATGTCCATCGCAACCCGAACATTACCGGGATCAGACTGAATTGCTTCGGTCAAAAGCTGCACTGCCTTAGCCACATCCCCCTGTGAATAGGCCTCGCGCGCCTGCTCTCTCAACTCATCGGAACGACGATAAATCCCCATGCCCTTCAAAAGAATGCCAAGCTCATCCTTTTCAATGAAACCTTCGACCGCTTCGGAAATCTCTCCATCACGCATAATGAACGTTGTTGGAAGATTCTGTATATCAAACGATTTAACCAGCTCCGGCTGTTCATCGATATCAACTTTAGCAAAAATGAACTGACCGCTGAAATCCCTGGCATATTCACTCAGGCTGCGCTCCATGGTAATACAATGTCCGGAATAGACGCCCATAAACAGTAATACCACCGGCAATTGATGCGAATTTTGAATAACCAGATCGTCAAAATTCTTTTCGGTAATATCAAAAATGTAGCTATCGTCGCTCATAAATTTCCCCGTCAATTTATCGAAAACGGCTTCATTATAAGGAGCTGGCAGGTTAATGAAACTTATAAAAAATTATAAGAATCATTAACAAGAATATATGATTACTCAAATAGACAGGGTAGAAATCAGGCGGCTTTCAGCACTTTGGCCTTGTAGATAAAAGTTCCGGTTGGAATAAAAGCGGCAATAAAACCAACAACCGTTTGTTTAAGACTCAAGTTGCCACGCGCGGTGTGTGAAAACAGCATCGAGATAAAGAACAGAAACAAAGCCCCGTGTATCGGTCCAATGATTGCAACAGCTTCCGGCATATCCGCAAGACGTTTTAACGGAACCGCCACCAGCAACAGCAGAAGCAGAGAAGAACCTTCCAGAAGCGCTGCAAAACGCAACCAGCGAAAAGAAGTAGCAGACATATTACATTTCCCTATGCACAAATAAGTTAAATCTATTATTCACAAATCAAGGCAAACTGCCAGAGGGAAAAATGAAGGGAAGCTTAAGAAATATCCGCTTGAACACACCGGGCTAGTCGACGGATCAGGCAGATTGAGAGGTAATCAGGTAATACAGCATATAACCGCCGTACACCGCAACCATGATAAAACTCATCAGGGTGATTGGACGAATCGGCTGCTTGGTGACAACTTCACCCTTGATTTCCATTTTACGTTCACGGATTTTCTGCTTTAACAGCCAATAAAAGAAGTAGACGACAATCAGTAAAGTAAGGTACTTCAACATGCCATAATTCCTTACTGAATATTCTGCTCTACACTGTTTGCAAGCATTTTCTGCACCGTCTTAAGGTCTTCCGCCGTGTCGACACCAACCCCGGCATCGGTCAAAGCATCCAAAACCAGAACCTTTTCACCGTGCCATAAAACCCGAAGCTGCTCAAGTTTTTCGACATGCTCCAGATCACACTCAGGCCAAGCAACATATTGCTTCACAAAAGCGGCTCTATAAGCGTAAAGCCCGATATGGCGCTTATAGTGCCAGTTATCCGGCAAACGTTTTGGCTGCTGTGCGAAACTGTCTCTTGCCCAGGGAAGCGCCGCCCGGCTGAAATTGATTGCACACAGGTTGATATCTCGACTGACTTTAACCGCATGCGGATCGAATAAAACCTCGATGGATTCGATCGGTTCGCACAAGGTCGCCATATTGATATGCGGGTTCTGTTCCAAGCCTTCAACCACCTGATGAATCAAATCGACCGGCAACATGGGCTCATCCCCTTGAACATTAACAATAATGTCCTCATCGTCCAGCTCACAAAGCTCGATCACCTCCGCAATCCGCTCGGTTCCTGATTGATGATGCTCACCGGTCAAACAGACATCCGCCCCGAATGCCCTGCAGACACCCGCGACTTTTTCCGATTCGGTCGCAATGATAATGCGCTCGGCACCGCTTTTTTTCGCCTGTTGCCAAGTCCATTGAATCATTGGTTTCCCGAGAATATCCATTAAAGGCTTACCCGGCAAACGGCTGGACTCATAACGCGCAGGAATAATGACCACAAATCCCATTCAGCCTTATCCTTTCTTCTTGCGATAAGCTTCAACTTCTTCAGCACTCAAAACCCGAGCCTCGTCTTCAAGCAAAATGGGAATGCCGTCTCGAACGGGATAAGCCAGATTGGCTGCAGTCGAAATCAACTCCATGCGGTCTTTATCGTAAATCAGCTTGGTTTTACTAACCGGACAGACAAGAATATCTAACAGTTTCGGGTCCATTATTTTGACTCTTCATATACTATGTAAAAATTTGCATCGCTTCGAACGCGAGAGCTAGTCCAAGCGACCACCTCAATCAATTTCAGGCTTTACCGCCTGGCTGATCTTTTGCAGAACGCGGGTCACCAAAGCCTCATCACACACCGGCTCGACTTTCAGATACCACCAATCGGTGCGCTTCAGGCGTTTTGCGATCGCTTGACATTTTACCGCATCTTTCTCTGTCATAAACAAAGGTTTTGTCGAGGAAAAGCCATCAAAATCCGGTTCAATATAGGCATGATGGTCAGCAAAAGCCACCCCCTGACAAAGCAACCCCAAATCCATCAGACTATCGAAAAACCGCTGCGGATTACCAATCCCCGCCAAAGCCTCCACCGCCTGTCCGGAAAAAGCCGTCAAATCACAACGAATTTCCGGATTGTCGACTCTGCGAAACTCGACCGGCTGCAACTGCATGCTGAAGGATTTTCCACGCTCTGTTTTCAAGCGACGAATCGACGGCCACTCACCATTAGACACCACCAGATCGACACTGGACAAACGTTGCATCGGTTCGCGCAAAGGCCCGGCCGGCATGCAAAAACGGTTGCCAAAGCCACGCACACTATCAAACAGAACAACCTCAATATCTCTTGGAAGCGCATAATGCTGCAGACCGTCATCGCTGATCACCACATCGCAAGGCGCTTTCTGATCCAACAGCTGTAGAGCTTCAATGCGCTTGGGCGAAACCGCAACCGGACACCCCAAACGCTTTGCAAGCATCAAAGGCTCATCGCCGACCAGGCGCGGATCACTATCCTTTTCCACGCACACCGGCCAACGGTCGCTTTGTCCGCCATAGCCGCGACTAATAATACCGACTTTGAAACCTTTGGCTTGCAAAGCCTGAACCAGCCAGATAATAAACGGCGTTTTGCCGCTACCGCCAACAACAAGATTTCCA